>NZ_DASWYS010000301.1:0-82292 GCF_036404855.1 Roseateles sp. | reverse complement strand
CACCTCGGCCTGGAACTGTGCGGTGCGCGCCAAGGCCCAGCGGTCGATCTCCAGCAGGTCCTTCAGCGGCACGGCGTGCTTCGCGGCGTCGAAGTCGCTCAGGTTGGCGAGCAGGAAGCGCAAGGTGTTGCGGATGCGGCGGTAGCTGTCGACGACGCGGGCGAGGATCTTGTCGTCGCCGGCGATGTCGCCGGAGTAGTCGGACGCGGCCACCCACAGGCGGATGATCTCGGCGCCCAGCTTCTGGCTCACCTCCTGCGGCTGGATGCCATTGCCCAGCGACTTGCTCATCTTGCGGCCCTGGCTGTCGACGGTGAAACCGTGCGTCAGCAGGCCGCGATAGGGGGCGCGGCCCTGCAGCGCGCAGGACAGCAGCAGCGAGCTGTGGAACCAGCCGCGATGCTGGTCGTGGCCTTCGAGGTAGAGGTCGGCCTCGGGGCCGGTCTCGTGCGCAGCACCGGCATGGCTGCCCTTGAGCACGTGCTGGAAGGTCGAGCCGGAATCGAACCAGACGTCCAGGATGTCGTTGCCCTTGGTGTACTGGGCCGCTTCGTCACCCAGCCAGTCGCGTGCGTCCAGTTGCGACCAGGCTTCCACGCCGCCCTGCTCGACGATTTGCGCCGCGCGCTCGATGAACTCCAGCGTGTTCGGGTGCGCTTCACCAGTGTCCTTGTGCAGGAACACGGGCAGCGGCACGCCCCAGGAGCGCTGGCGCGAGATGCACCAGTCCGGCCGGCCGGAGATCATGTCGTGCAGGCGCGCGCGACCGTTCTCGGGGTAGAAGTTCGTGGCCTCGATGGCGGCCAGGGCCGTCTTGCGCAGCGAATCGGGCGCCTTGTCCTTCGTGAACAGGCCTTCACCCTCGTCCATGCGCACGAACCACTGGGCGGCGGCGCGGTAGATGACCGGCGACTTGTGGCGCCAGCAGTGCGGGTAGCTGTGCGTGAGCTTGGACTGCGCCATCAGGCGGCCGTTGTCCAGCAGCGTCTGCGCGATGACGGGGTTGGCCTTCCAGATGTGCTGGCCACCGAACAGCGGCAGGTCGGCGGCATAGGTGCCGTTGCCCTGGACGGGGTTCAGGATGTCGTCAAAGGCCAGGCCGTGGGCGACGCAGCTCTGGAAGTCGTCCAGACCGTAGGCGGGCGCGGAGTGCACCACGCCGGTACCGTCGTCGGCGGTGGCGTAGTCGGCCAGGTAGACCGGGCTTTCGCGGTCATAGCCGGGATGCACATGGGCCAGCGGGTGCTTGAACCTCAGCAGCTCCAGCTTGCGGCCGGGCACGACGGCCACGACGCTGCCCTCCAGCTGCCAGCGCGCGAGGCATTTCTCGACCAGCGCCTCGGCGACGACGAAATAGCCCCTGGGCGTGTCCACCAGGGCATAGGGCAGCTCGGGGTTGAGGTTGAGCGCCTGGTTGGCAGGGATGGTCCAGGGCGTCGTCGTCCAGATGACGGTGAAGGCCTCCTTGGCCAGCGGCGCCACGCCGAAGGCAGCGGCGAGCTTCTCCGGCTCGGCACTCAGGAAGGCCACGTCGACTGCGGGGCTGTGCTTGTCGGCGTACTCGATCTCGAACTCGGCCAGCGACGAGCCGCAGTCGAAACACCAGTAAACGGGCTTGAGGCCGCGATAGACGAAGCCGCGCTCGAACAGGCGCTTGAGCACCCGGATCTCGCCGGCCTCGTTGACGAAATCCATCGTCTTGTAGGGATGGTCCCACTCCCCAAGCACACCCAGGCGCTTGAAGTCCACGCGCTGCTGGTCAATTTGCTCGGCAGCGTAGGCACGGCTCTTGGCCTGCACCTCGTCGCGCGGCAGGCCGCGGCCGAAGGTCTTCTCGATCTGGTTCTCGATGGGCAGGCCGTGGCAGTCCCAGCCGGGGATGTAGGCCGCGTCGAAACCCGCCAGTTGGCGCGCCTTGACGATCATGTCCTTGAGGATCTTATTGACGGCATGGCCCATGTGGATCTGGCCGTTCGCATAGGGCGGGCCATCGTGCAGCACGAACTTGGGTGCGCCGCAGCGCGCATCACGCAGGCGCTTGTAGAGGCCTTGCTCCTCCCAGGCCTTGACCCAGCCCGGTTCGCGCTTGGGCAGGTCGCCGCGCATCGGGAAGGGCGTCTCGGGCAGGTTGAGCGTGGATCGGTAGTCCGGGGTGGTCATGGCGTGCGGCCAGGCGGCGGGCCTGGCGGTCAGAAGGCGAGGAAAGGGCGAATGAGAGCGGCTGGGCGCCGCTTCAAATTCGGTCGCGCGTGGTCTGGCGGCGCTGGGCGGCGTGGGTGGCCAGAAAGGCGCGCGCTGCCTCGGTATCGGCGGCGATCGCGGCCGTCAGCGCGTCCAGCCCGTCGTAGCGGGCTTCGTCGCGTAGTTTGTGCAGCAGTTCCACGCGGGCGATTTTACCGTAGCCCCCTTCCGGCCCCAGCGGCCACTGCAGGCAATGGACTTCGAGCAGCACCCGGCCGGCATCTTCCACAGTGGGCCGGCGGCCCAGGCTGGCCACGCCCGGCAGCGGTTCGGGCGTCAGGCCATGGACGAGCACCGCGAAGATCCCCTGGGCGGCCGGCTTGTCGTGCGTGAAGCGCAGATTCAGCGTGCGAAAACCATTGGCGGCGCCGGCGTGGGATTCGCCGAGCTGGCGCCCGAGCTTGCGGCCATGCGTGACGTGGCCGGAGATGGCATAGGGGCGGCCCAGCAGCGATGCGGCGGCGAGCATGTCGCCCGCTGCCAGCGCCTCGCGCACGGCCGAGCTGCTGACGCGCAGGCCATGCACCTCATAGCTCATCATGCGGGCGACGTCGAAGCCGCGGGCCTGGCCGGCGGCATCCAGCGTTGCGTAGTCCCCCTGGCGCTTGGCGCCGAAGCGGAAGTCGTCCCCGACGAGCACATAGCGCACGCCCAGGCCTTCTATGAGGACCTGGCGGATGAAGTCCTGCGCCGGCAGCGAAGCCAGCCTTTCGTCGAAGGGGAGGATGACGACCTGATCGATGCCGCAGCGCTCCAGCTCGACCAGCTTGTCGCGCAGCGTCGCGATGCGTGCGGGCGCCAGCTCGGGCTTGGCGGCCTTGGTGGCGAAGAAGTCGCGTGGATGCGGCTCGAAGGTCAGCACGCAGGTGGGCAGGCCGCGATGCCTGGCCTCGGACTGCAGCAGCGCCAGCATGGCCTGGTGCCCCCGGTGCACGCCGTCGAAATTGCCGATGGTCAGCGCACAGGCGGGTGCGATGCCGGGATGGTGGAAACCTCTGAAAACTCGCATGGGCGGGATTGTCGGGGCTTCGCCCCTCGCGGCAACGGCTCCCGTGAGCGGCAATCCGGACGGCACGCCGCGCAGACACCCCGCCGCGGGGCGGCGGTTCAGCTCAGCTGACCTCGGCGGGGCTGTCGATCCAGCGCCATGCCCCGGGCTCGAGATCCGCGGGCAGCTTGAGCAAACCGAACTGTGGCCGGTGCAGGGCCTCGACGCGGTTGCCGACGGCGGCGACCATGCGCTTGACCTGGTGGTATTTGCCCTCCAGCAGCGTCAGGCGCAGCAGCGTCTCGTCGACGATCTCGGCGGCGTCGGCCTTGCTGGTCTCCGGCGGACGCTGGAACTTGCCCTCGGGCTCGCGCAGCTCCACACCGGCCAGCAGCTGGTCCACCATCGCCGAGGTCAACGGGTGCTTGCAACGCGCCTCGTAGACCTTGGGCACATGGTGCTTGGGCGAAGTCAGCTTGTGAATGAGCGTGCCATCGTCGGTCAGCAGCAGCAGGCCGGTGGTGTCCTCGTCCAGGCGGCCGATTGGTTGCACGCCGCGCTCGCGCAGCGGTGCGGGCAGCAGGCTCATGACGCTGGGGTGGTGCTTGGGCTTCTGCGAGCATTCATAGCCGGCCGGCTTGTTGAGCAGGATGAGCGCTTTTTCGAAGCAGGGCCACTCCTGGCCGCCGACCGTGAAGCGCAGCCCCTGGGTCTCGAACTCCGCATCGGGGTCGTCGACCACGGTGCCGGCCACCGACACCTCACCGTTCCAGACCAGCCCTGCGCACAGCCTGCGCGTTCCGAAACCTTGGCTGAAGAGAATCTGCGAGAGCCGCTGTTTCAAGGCTTTGCCTGGTCTTTCATCGGTTGAACGGTGCCGCAGTCACTGCCCAGCCAGCGGCCCTCGCCACTGACCTTGCTGGTCTCGGTCTTGCCCTGGCGCTGGTGGCGCACGGTGACGTCGTTGGTGAATCCCTCATTGCCCCGCAACGTGACGATGGCGTCACCTTCGGAGGCGGGGTCGGTGCAGACAAAGTGGGTCTGGATGGTGTTGCCGCTGCGCTTGACGTCCTGGGAGCAATTGCCGTGATGGGTCATGGGCGCCATGTTGCGCTCGGCCTGCTCCTTGGTGATGCAGGTCTTGAGGGTCATGGCGCCGCCGGACATGCTGACGTTCATGCCTCTTTGCGCCATCATCTTTTCCATCATCTGGCGCTGCTCGACGGGCATGTTCTCCATGGCCTTCTGCGCCTGCTCCATCTGCGCCTTGCGGGCCGGGTCGAGCTGGGGCGTCTGCTTGAATTCCCACAGCCCGGGTTTCAGGGTCTGGGCATGAGCGGCGCCGGCCAGGAGGCCGGCGAGCAGCAGGGCGGGGACGAACTTCATGGGGAGACCTCCAAGGTCAGGCGAACACCCCCGCAGTGTCCTGCATCCGCGCGCTGACTTCACCCAGGTGATGCATCGTGTCACCCCACTGCATCTCCATGACGGTCAGGCGCTTGAAGTAGTGGCTGCCGGCGTACTCGTCGGTGACGCCGATGCCGCCGTGCATCTGCGTGCATTGCTGGCCGACGAAGCGCATGGCGTTGCCAAGCTGCACCTTGGCCTGGGAAACCGCACGTCGACGTACCGCCGCGGCGTCGCCCAGTCGCAGCGTGGCGTAATAGCTCATGGAGCGGGCCAGTTCGAGCTGCATCTTCACGTCGGCGGCGCGGTGTCGCAGGGCCTGGAAGCTGGCGATGGGGACGCCGAACTGCTTGCGTGTGTTCAGGTACTCGGCGGTCAGCGCGAGGTACTTCTCCATGACCCCGACAGCCTCGGCCGCCTGGGCGGCGATGCCGATGTCCGCCGCCAGCTCCAGCAGGGACAGGCCCTGGTCCGGGCCGGCGATGAGCTGGCCGGGCGTGTTGTCGAGGTGGACCTCGCAGGCGCGCGAGCCGTCGTACAGCGAGTAGGGGCGCGTGTGGACCCCGGCTGCCGAACGCTCGACCAGGTAGAGGGCAATACCCTCGGGGGCGTCGTCGGCGCCGGACACACGGGCCGGCACGATGAATGCGTCGGCCATGTCGCCGGCAGGAACCAGGCTCTTCACGCCGGTCAGCTTGCCGTCGACGAAGCGGGTCGTCACGCGGTTCAGGCGGTAGCGCGACCGGGCTTCCTGGTGGGCCAGCACGACCAGGGCGTCGCCGCCAGCAATGCGCGGCAGCCAGGCGGCCTGCAGTTCGTCGGGGGCCTGGCTCAGCAGCGCCGGCGCGATCAGCGCACCCTGGGCCACGGGCTCAAGGACGAGGCCGCGGCCGAGCTCTTCCATGACCACCATGGCCTCCACGGCGCCGAAGCCCAGGCCGCCGTGGGCCTCGGGCACGGCCAACGCGGTCAGTCCCAGGCCGGCCAGTCCTTCCCAGACGCCCTGGTCGAAGCCACCGGCCCGCTCGATCTGCGTGCGGCGCTCGAAGCTGTAGTCCTTGTCCACGAAGCGTTGCACGGCGTCGCGCAGGGCTTGCTGGTCTTCGCTGAAATCGAAATCCATTTTGTGTGTCTCCCTGTCAGCCGAGCACGGTCTGCGCGACGATGTTGCGCTGCACTTCGTTGGAACCGCCGTAGATCGTGGTCTTGCGGACGTTCAGGTAATTGCCGGTCAGCGGGATGGCGTGGTCGGCACCGCCGATCCAGGCGCCACCCAGCCATTGGTCGCCCTGCCAACCGGCCTCCATGGCCTCGTGGACATGAGGCAGGGCCAGCGGGCCTCCGGCCAGCATCATCAGTTCGGTGTAGCGCTGCTGCAGTTCGCTGCCACGGATCTTCAGCAGGCCGGCCACGTCCAGCGGCTGTTTGCCGGTGCGCTCGCCGGAGAGCACGCGCAGCACCATCATTTCCAGGGCCACGACGTCGACCTCGCACAGCGCGATCTGGTCGCGAAAGCGCGTATCGTCCATCAGCCCTTCGGCCTTGGCGATGCGCTTGAGGCGCTCCAGTTCGCGCTTGGCGCGGTTCACGTCGGCGATGTTGGTGCGCTCGTGCGACAGCAGGTGCTTGGCATAGGTCCAGCCCTTGTTCTCCTCGCCGATCAGGTTCTCGGCCGGCACCTCGACGTTGTCGAACCAGACCTCGTTCACCTCGTGCTCGCCGTCCAGCATGATGATGGGCTTGACGCTGACGCCGGGGGACTTCATGTCGATCAGCAGGAAGCTGATGCCGGTCTGCGGCTTGCCTTCGGAAGAGGTGCGCACCAGGCAGAAGATCCAGTCGCCGTACTGGCCCAGCGTGGTCCAGGTCTTCTGGCCGTTGACGATGTACTTGTCGCCCTGTCGTTCGGCACGACACTTCAGCGACGCCAGGTCGGAGCCCGAGCCGGGCTCGCTGTAGCCCTGGCTCCACCAAACCTCGCCGCTCATGATGCCGGGCAGGAACCGCTGCTGCTGCTCCGGCGTGCCGAAGGCCATGATCACCGGGGCGACCATCACCGGCCCGAACGGCACGATGCGCGGGGCGCAGGCGAGGGCGCATTCTTCCTCGAACAGGTGGCGCTGCACGGCGTTCCAGCCCGGACCGCCGAACTGCTTGGGCCAGGCCCAGCCATGCCAGCCCTTGGCGCCCAGGATCTTGGCCCAGCGCTGCAGATCGTCCTTGTTCAGGCGCAGCGCGTGGCGCACCTTGTGGGCGATGTCGGACGGCAGGTGGGCACGCACCCAGTCGCGTACCTCGGTGCGGAAGGCCAGTTCCGCCTCGGTGAAGTTGAGGTCCATGTCTCGCTGTGTTGTCGTGATGGGGATGCCGGGCTTTTTAGCACGGTCGTTCGCATCCTGGCTGTCCGGCCAGGGACAGCACAGCGAGCCAGGCCCGAGAGGGATGTCGAGCTGTTTCCGTGCTCCTCGCCTCTGGGGTGGCCATGCGCCATGCCAGAGCTTTCAAGGCAGGTGATAAGGCACTACTTGAGGCGCAAGCCGCGAAAACGTTCGACGGCCGAACGTCAATGGGTCTATGCCGTGGCGCACCACCAGGCCGTTCACCGTGAACTTGGTGGTTTCCTTGACGGGCCAAGCTGCGCGGGCGGCAGCGGTATGAGCGCAAGAAACCCCCTGTGCCACCGAAACTTCATGGGGCTTTCCCCAGCAGCCCACCTTGCACAGGTGGGCGACGGCGGCGGTCGATTGAACGGCGCTGAACGAGCGTAGAACCTGATGCCCGCGAGATTCCAGATAACGCGCAACGAGCAGGGCCGTTGTGCGATTGAGGGGATAGCACCAGCTGAAGTGGTCGCAGATGAAGGCCAACTGCACCGAGCCCCTCTCACGGCCCGACGTCACGTCGTCCAGCATCTCGAGCACCGCAGGCCAATCCCGAGACGTCGCGAGTTGTTCGACCGCCTCGGCGTGTCGTTGATGCAGTCGCTTGAGCACGTCGCACTCAGCGGGAGTGCCGGTGACAAAGCTCCTCGACCGCAGCGCGTTGTCTTCCCAATGCCAAAGTGCGGTGAAGCTCTCTTTCCATGCCGCGCGTTGAGTTGTGGCGCTCCATACGGCGCGGAGGACTTCGCGCGCTGATTGCGCCCCGGTCGACAATCTGATGAAGTCTTGAAGGGCGCCGTCGCCAGCACCGGAAACCAGAACGCCCGCATTCGGCTGAGGTAGCCCCAGACTCGGGAGTTCGAATTCGTCCGTGCTCCAAAAATCCAGACCTGAAAACCGCCTGCGACGGGGGTTGCTGTTTGGGAGTGAGGCCTGCTCGGTGCCGAAGCCAACAGCAATGATGAGGATGTCAGCGTCGACGCTTTGAACGGCGTTCGTCTTCAGGTCCGTGAGGTCCACCTCGACCCAGGCTCCCGAAGGAACGCGACGCCAGTCAGACGCTTGGGTGTGGAAGCGGCATTGGATGCCTGCAGCAAGGAGATTGAGTGTCCTGTTCTGGAACTCCAGCGCCCAGTCTTCTGCAAGGGCTGCATGAAGCGGGGGGAACGCAACGGTGACGGCAGTGAAGCGCCTCGGGTTCTCTTCCAGAGGCCACACTTCGTCAGCCCAGTGCGTCGCAGGCCAGTCGTACTGGACGGGATCCAACCAGCGTGATGCCGAACGCGCCTGCAGAGACATCACGGTGCCGGCCTTCTCGACCAGAACAATGCGCTGAACACCGAGCTTGGCGGCGGTCGCGGCGGCCGTCAGACCGGCTGCGCCAGCACCCAAAATCACCAGTCGACTCGTTTGCGCGAGCTCACCGCTGTTCGCGAGGTGCTCCATCAGAAAATTCGCCCGGATGACCTGGTCTCTGATGCTGACCGGTGCGAATTGCCCTAGGCGATAGACGTTCGGCTCAAGTCGAAATTGGTCCAGGGGCGAAGTCATGACGACGAAGTTCCATCATCGAACTTCATCATCCGAATCGTTGCGGTATGCGGCGTCCAGAAACTCCTGTCGTTCATCTGGCGTCAAATCCGGTGTTGTGCGCGGCTCACCCTGCGTGGGCGTCATGCGGATGGGCTTCATCCCGGCCTCAGGCCAGCCGCGCTGAAGTTGGGCCGCGGCTCTTCCGACTGCAATCGTCAGTTCATTTTCAGTGAACGCCTCGCGGAATCTGTTGGGAATGGCCAGCACGGGCCAGTTCCGGTGATCCGCGATGCGGAGGAAGCGTCCGCTCGCCATGTCTTGGCTGGCGAGCCGCAGCAGAAACGGCTGCTCCCCTCGTTCTTCGGCTGCATTGGCTTCGGCCAGCGCCTGATCTTCGTCATGTCGCCACGTGTAGATGAAGCACGGACTGCGCTCGCCCTGTTTTTTCGCCAGGCGCGGCTGCGCCTGACTCGCCAAGCCAGACAGTCGGTAGTTCACCATCACCATGGCGCCCATGCTACTCCCGTGGCTCGTGCAGCTGACCACGTCCCTGCCCCCCGGTTCTGACGACGGGTGCCTGCAAATCCAGGCGCCTGGGACCGCGGCCCATGCCCTTGCCTCCAACTGCCTTCCACTGCCTCTCGCTGAGAGGCAAAGCCCTAGAGCTCACGGGATTCTGGCCGTCAGCTTCTTTCCGCCCCCGAAAAGCAAAAAGGCACTCCGCAGAGTGCCTTTCGACGTCAGGCCGGAGCCGGGCTCAGGCGGCCTTGGACTGGCGGCGGCGCAGGCCGGCAACGCCGAGGAGTGCCACGCTGGCCAGCGCCAGCGTCGCGGGTTCGGGCACGCTGGAGCCACCGCAGACCCCGGTGGCACTGACCGTGCTCGTGCACTTGGTACCGGCGGCGGCGAACAGCTTGAAGTAGTCGTCGCTATTGGTCAGCGAGCCGCGGTTCTCGGTGCCGGAGCTTTGCGTGAAGCCGCTGTTGTAGGCCGTGATCAGCCACCAGCTGGACGTCTTGCCTTCGCTGTTGACCAGGTTGTACGGGTTGCTCGTGTCCTTGATCATGTCGCCGTAGTTGCCCACCAGCTCCCAGCCACCCATCGTGCCGGCCACGGTGCCGGCCAGCGTCGGGGCGGTGGTGCCGGTCCAGCGGAAAACGGAGATGTCGACCGTCACGTCGCTGGTCTTGCTGCCCTTCGCGCAGGATCCGCTGCCGGCGACGGTGCCGATCACGGCGCCACCGCTGACGCAGCCGTATTCCGCCGCGCCCGTGGTGGCGGTGAAGCCCAGGCCGATGCTGTTCAGCACGGTCGAGGCGCTGAAGCTCAGCAGCACGCCTTCGGTGTTCTGGTTATTGTCCAGCGCGTGATAGGGCGAACCGTTGTCGGTGCCGGAATACATGCCCTGGCCGTTGCCGGACCACTGCGTCAGGGAGCCGCTGGTCCACTTGCCAGTTAGCTTGTTGTTGGTCGTCGCATTGCCGACGTAGAAGCCGGACATCTTGACGGTGTACGGGTTCTGCGCAGTGGCGGCGCTGTCGTTGATCGTCGCGGTGGGCGTGGTGTCCAGGCTCCAGTAGGCCTGGGCCGCGCCGCTCCAGGCCAAGCCGGCGGTGAGCGCCAGGAGGGCGGTCAGGCGAATGGAGCGGTTTTTCATTTGTTTTCCTCGGTGGACGCCAAGCCGGCGGTCAAACTTCAAGTTAGCCGAAGCAAATTCAATGCCAGATTGAAAAACGCCTTGCCGTTCAACGGCGTACTGAATTTCCACGCCTAGCTTGCTAAAAATTGTAAGAACAACCGACGCCCGCGGGGGGGGTCCAAACCCCTCAGTTGAGGGTGGCCAGCAGCTTCCGGGCATCGGCGGCCGAGGCGAAATTCACACTCGTCCGCAATGCGGCGTTCAGCTCGTCCCGGGCCTCGCCCTTGCGCCCGGCCTTGGCCAGCACCGCGGCCAGGTGATAGCGGATCTCGGGGACATCCGGCGCCCGCAGGCGCGCCTCGCGCAGCAGTTGCAGCGCCCGGTCACCATTGCCGGCCAGGTGGTTGGCCCAGCCTGCGGTGTCCATCAGCATGGGGTTGCGCGTGTCGACCTTGTAGGCCCGCTCGGCCATGGACACCGCGCCCGGGTCCTTGGTCGCCATCAGCACGTTGGCGAGGTTGTTCAGCGTCTCGGCGTGGTTGGGGCGCTGCTTCAGGATGGCCTCGTATTGCAGGCGGGCCGATGCAAAGTCGCGGCCCAGCAGGTTCTGCTGTGCGACGGCGCTGCGCACGGCCAGGTCGCCGGGGTTGCGCTTGAGCCAGGCTTCGCCGAGCTCGGTGGCCGCCTTGGGGCCGCTGTGAGTGCCGACCACCTGCATCAGCCGCGTGAGGCTGGCCTGGGATTTGTCGATGTCATGCGCCTTGCGCAGCGCGTCGATGGCGGCCGGGGCCTGGGCACGCGAGAGCGCGACGTCGGCCAGCAGGTTGTAGCCGATGGCCGACTTGGGCGCCGCCTGGATGACCTGTTTGGCGCGCTGCTCGGCCTTGGCGGCGTCGCCCTGGGCCAGCTCGATGCTGGAGAGCATGGCCATGGCCGGCATGAAGTCGGGGGTGCCGCTGAGGGCCTTGTCCAGGCTGTAGGCGGCGCCGCTGTAGTCCTTGATGCCGACTTGCTGGCGGGCAACTTCGAGCAGCCGGGGCGCGTCGAACGCGGCGCGGCGGGCGGCCTGGGTCAGCGTGGACTTGGCACCGACCGGATCGCCGTTGGCCGCCTGGGCGCTGGCGTAGGCCTGCAGGGCCTCAACGTCCTCGGGCAACTTGGCCAGCAGGATCTTGGCCGCGTCGATGGCCCGCGCAGGCTGGCCCTTGCGAACCTGCCAGGCGACGAGTGCGAAATTGGCCCGCGTCTCGCGGGCGCCGGAGGCGTCGGCGGCACTCTCCAGCCACTTCAGCGCCTCGTCGTCCTTGCCCTGACGCTCGTGCAGCAGGGCCAGCTCGAACAGCACGTCGCTGTTGCGCTCGTCGCCCTTCAGGAGCTGGCGCAGCCGCTTGTTGGCCGCGTCGAAATTGCCGGCGGCAGCGTCGATGCGGGCCAGACCGAGCTGGGCTTCCGTCAGCTTGGGATCGAGCTTGAGGGCCTTCTCGTAGCCGAGACGGCCTCCCGCGGCGTCGCCGGACTGGGTCTTGGCATAGGCCTGGACCATCAGCACGGTGGCGTTGTTCGGGTTCGATCGTGCCAGCGTGTCGGCCACGGCGAGCGCCTTGGGCATCTGGCCTTCGCGCAGATACACGGTGATCAGCGCCAGGCCGGCATGGGTCTGCTTGGGATCGGCCTTGTACGCCTTGGCAAGCTCGTCGGCGGCCGAGGCGACCTTGCCGCTCTGCAGCAGCGACAGGCCCAGGGCCGTGCGGTACTCGGGGGCGTCCTTGGCCCGAAGTGCCTCCTGCATCAGCGCGACCGCGCGCGAGTGCCGGCCCTGGCTCATGTGCGTCGACGCCAGCATCAGCAGAGCCTGACCGTCGCCGGGGCGGGCCTTCACGTAGGCGTCCAGCAGCTCGACGGCTCGGTTGACGTTGGGCTCATTAAGCGCGATCTGGGCCAGCAGTTTGGTCAGCGGGCTGCCAGGTCCTTGCTGGCGCGCGGCGAGCTCCAGGAAGGGCTTGGCCTTTTCCAGTTCGCCCAGGCCGTAGTGCGCCAGGCCGTTGAGCATCAGCAACTGGGTGCGATAGCGGATGTACTCGATGGGGACGGGGTCCAGCAGATCGGTGACCCGCTTCAGCGCTGCGCGCGCCGTGGCCTTGTCGTTGGCGCGTTCGGCCAACACGGCGCGCAGATAGGCGCCGCGCGGGTCGTTGAGCTTGAGCGCCTGGAGTTCGTTGATCTCGGCCAGCGCATCGGCGTCGCGGTTCAGGTCGACCAGCAGGCCGGCGCGTGCCAGGTGTGACTCTGCATGCTTGGGCTGGAGCTTGAGGGCCCGCTCGTAGGTGGACAGGGCCTGGGTGACCTGGCCGGTGGCATGCAGGATGGAGGCCTTCTGGTAGAGCGCCTCGGCGTTATCGGGGGCGAGCCGGAGTGCCTGATCGGCGGCGGCATGCGCCTCGGTGAACTGGCGGCTGCGCACGCGCAGGGGCACTTCGGCGAGCCAGGCGTTCACTTCGCCGGCATGGATGGCGCGCGCCTCCATCACGCTGGCCAGCGCCGCCTTCGTGTCGCCGATGTCGGACTGGGCCAGTGCACGCTCCAGCAACATCTGCTGGCGGATGCCGGGTGGCAGGCCGGTCGGCTGCAGGCGGGGGTCTTCCAGCACCTGAGGCTGCTTGCCCTGGGCGTTCAGGGCCATGGCCAGTGCGACGGCGACCTCGGCACGGTCGACGCCCAGCCGGATGGCCTCGGAGAGTTCGAATTCCGCCGCCGACGGCTCGCTGTTGGCCAGCAGCGCCTTGCCCAGCAGCACGTGCACGGGCAGCTGGCTCTTGTCTGCCTGCAGCGCGTTCTTGAGCTGGATGATGGCGCCGGGGATGTCGTGCTTCTCGTAGCGCTGCAGTGCGTCTTCGTAGAAGCGCGAGGCCTTGGCGGCATCCTGGGCCTGAGCGGCCGGCGCGCCGGCGGTCAGCAGGGCGACCAGCAGGGCGGAGAGCAGGGCGGTGTGAGAGGTCATCGAAGGGGCCGGCGAAGGAAGGCGCCGGATTCTTGCAGAAGCCCCCCCGTTGCGATCAGTAGCGCAGCTCCAGAGTCATGACGTCGTTCTCGCGCCGCATCTGAAATCGGCTCAGGAAGCTGTTGCCCAGCAGAACATGGCTCATGACGCCGGGGATGACGATGGCTTCGACGTTGCGCACCTCGACCTCGCCGACGCGCACGCTGCCGAGCTGGACTTGATAGGCAGGCACGACGCCGTTGGCGGTCTGCGTGACGACGCGTTTGCCGTACATGTAGCGCAGGCCGAGCTTCTCGGCTTCGATCTGGCTGATGGCCACGCTGGTGGCACCGGTGTCGACGAGAAAGTTGGTGACCTGGCCGTTGATCGTGCCGATGGTCGTGAAGTGGCCGCCATGACCCATGGGCATGACGATCTGGCGCTGCGGCGGCACGGTGGTCTGAGAGACGACGCGGCCGGGCGCGGCACCCAGGGCCAGCGTCTGGCGCCGGCCGCCGTATTCGACGACGGCGCGGCCGTCCTCCAGCGAAACCAGCTTCACCCCCATGACGGTGGCGCCCACAAAGACGGTGCGGGGCTCGCCATCGATGATCAGCAAGGCCGCGCGCGTGCCCAACGTGCCGTTGAGGTGTACCAGCTCGGGCGGCTGCGCCTGCGCCTGGGCCAAGGCCAGGCCGCCTGCCAGCAGAAGCGGCGTCAGGCGGCGCATGCTCAGTCGCGGAAGTTGTTGTAGGTCAGCGGCGTCTCGGCAAAGCTCTTCTTCAGGTGGGCGATGGCCGCCTGAAGATCGTCGCGGTTCTTGCCGGTCACGCGCACCGCGTCACCCTGGATGCTCGCCTGGACCTTGAGCTTGCTGTCCTTCAGCGAACCGACGATCTTCTTGGCAAGGGTGGCCTCGATGCCTTCCTTGATCTTGTACACCTGGCGCACCTTGTCGCCGCCCAGCTTGTCGACCTTCTCGGCCTTGTCGAGGAAGCTGATCACGACGTCCTGTTTGGTCAGCTTGCCGTACAGCACGGCCTCGATCTGTTCGAGCTGGAATTCGCTGTCGCCGGTGGCATGGATTTCCTTGTCCTTGAGCTCGACCTTGGCGCCCGTGCCCTTGAAGTCAAAGCGGGTCCCGATCTCCTTGATGCTGTTGTCCACGCCATTGCGGATCTTGACGTGATCGGGTTCGAGAACGGTGTCGAAGCTGGGCATATGCGGTCCGGGGAAGATGTCTGCGAAAATTTTGCCGCTTGCGCGCCGCGCAAGGCAGCCAAAAGTGTCCCATGTCCGCCGCCTCCACGACCCCCTCGAACGAAGTCCCCGGTCTCCAGATCGAGACTGACGTCAATCTGAAGCCTTACAACAGCTTCGCCCTGCCGGCCATCGCCCGGCGCCTGGTGCGCATCCGCGAGGCGGCCGACGTGCGCCGTGTTGTCGACCACCCCGACCTCGGGCGTGCACCGAAGTTCGTGCTGGGCGGGGGCAGCAACCTGGTGCTGACCCGGGACCTGGAAGCCGTCGTGCTGAAGGTGGAGATCCCGGGCATCCGGCTGCTGGAGGAACGGGCCGACGCCTGGATCGTCGAGGCCGGCGCGGGCGTCGTCTGGCATGAGCTGGTCACCTGGACCCTGGATCATGGTTATCCCGGCCTGGAGAACATGGCCCTGATCCCGGGCACCGTCGGTGCCGCGCCGGTGCAGAACATCGGCGCCTACGGCATCGAGGTCAAGGACAGGCTGGAGGCGGTCGAGGTCATGGACCTCGTCACCGGCCGGCCGGCACTGTTGCCGGCGGAGGTCTGCCGCTTCGGCTACCGTGACAGCGTCTTCAAGCAAAGCGATTTCGGCGGCCTGGCGGGCAAAAGCGTCATCACACGGGTGAGGTTTCGCCTCCCCCGGCCCTGGAAGCCGGTTCTCGGTTACCTCGAGATCGAGCGCAAGATGGCAGAAACCGGCATTGCGGCGCCGCAGGCGCGCCAGATCTACGACTGGATTTGCGCTGTGCGCCGCGCCAAGCTGCCCGACCCGGCCGTCATCGGCAACGCCGGCAGCTTCTTCAAGAACCCGGTGGTCACCGCCGAGCAGTGCCGCGACATCATCGGACGCGACCCCGGCATCGTTCACTATCCCATGCCGGATGGCAGCGTGAAGCTGGCCGCCGGCTGGATGATCGATGCCTGCGGCTGGAAGGGGAAGACGGTGGGGGGCGCGGCGGTCTACGAGAAGCAGGCCCTGGTGCTGGTCAACAAGGCCGACGCGCGTGGCGCCGAGGTGGTGACGCTGGCGCGCGCCATCCAGGAAAGCGTCTACGGTCGTTTCGGCATCCGGCTGGAGCCGGAACCCGTGGTGATCTGACGCCCCTGCCGGTGCATGCCGCCGGCAGCGCTCGGCGGGCATGCGCGAATGGCGCCGCCACCGCCCATGGGCTCGACCGCGTCCCGTCGCTGTCTGTCGCGGCCGGATGCCCGCCCGCGAAGGCTCTCCGAGGGCGGCTTACAGCCAGCTCAGCAAGCGTTGGACCCACTGGGGCAGCGGGCGGCCGGGGATGTAGTTCTGGCGGTATTGGCTGTGCATGTCGGGCTCCTCGGTTGAGTACTGTTGATTTATACAGTATCCAACCGAGGCCGTACATGGCCCAGCGCGTTTCTACCTACTCGAGTCGCGGCAGGCCGCCGCCCGACAGCAGGCCGACGCCGGTGTAGATGCCCAGCTTGCCGCGCGTGTCGCTGATGTCGAGGTTGCGCATGGTCAGCTGGCCGATGCGGTCGGCGGGGCTGAAGGGGGCGTCCTCGACCTTTTCCATCGACAGTCGCTCGGGCGCGTAGGTCAGGTTGGGGCTCCTGGTGTCCAGCAGCGAGTAGTCGTTGCCGCGACGCAGCTCGAGAGCCACTTCGCCGGTGACGGCACGGGCCACCCAGCGCTGGGCGGTCTCGCGCAGCATGATGGCCTGGGGGTCGAACCAGCGACCCTGGTAAAGCAGGCGGCCCAGCTTGCGGCCGTTCTCACGGTACTGCTCGATGGTGTCTTCGTTGTGGATGCCAGTGACGAGGCGCTCGTAGGCGATGTGCAGCAGCGCCAGGCCCGGGGCTTCGTAGATGCCGCGGCTCTTGGCCTCGATGATGCGGTTCTCGATCTGGTCGCTCATGCCCAAGCCATGGCGGCCACCAATCTTGTTGGCCTCCGCCAGCAGGGCCACCGGGTCGCGGTACTCGACGCCGTTCAGCGCGACCGGCACGCCTTCCTCGAAGCGCACCGAGACCTCTTCGGCCTTGACGACGACGTCGTCGCGCCAGAACGCCACGCCCATGATGGGGTTGACGATGCGGATGCCGCTATTCAGGTGCTCCAGGTCCTTGGCCTCGTGGGTGGCGCCCAGCATGTTGGAGTCGGTCGAGTAGGCCTTCTCCGCGCTCATCTTGTACGCGAAGCCCTTTTCCGTCATGAAGGCCGACATCTCGGCGCGGCCGCCCAGCTCGTCGATGAAGGTCTGGTCCAGCCAGGGCTTGTAGATCTTCAGTGCCGGGTTGGTCAGCAGACCGTAGCGGTAGAAGCGCTCGATGTCATTGCCCTTGAAGGTCGAGCCGTCACCCCAGATGTTGACGCCGTCGGCCTGCATGGCGGCCACCAGCATGGTGCCGGTCACCGCGCGGCCGATGGGCGTGGTGTTGAAGTAGGTGACGCCGGCGGTGCTGATGTGGAAGGCGCCGGCCTGCAGCGCGGCGATGCCCTCGGCAACCAGTTGCGCGCGACAGTCCACTAGCACGGCCTTCTCGGCGCCGTACAGCATGGCCTTGCGCGGGATCTCGTCGTAGTCGGGTTCGTCAGGCTGGCCCAGGTTGGCCGTGTAGGCGTAGGGCAGGGAGCCCTTGAGCTTCATCCAGTGCAGGGCCGCGGAAGTGTCGAGGCCGCCGGAGAAGGCGATGCCGACCTTCTGGCCGACGGGAACGGATTGCAGGATCGTGGACATGGTGATGCTCTCAGGCGACGAGGTTCTGCCACTCGGGGTGGCGCTGGATGTAGAGATGGACGTAACTGCAGGCCGGCACGACCTTGAGCCCCTGCTCGCGGGCCCACTGCAGGCCGGCATGGACGAGCTGGGCGGCCAGACCTTGGCCGCGGTAGGCCGCCGGCACGCCGGTGTGGGTGAAGACGACGCGGTCGCCGCTCAGTTGGTAGTCGAGCACGCTGGTGGGCGTGGTCGGCAGCGTGAAGCGCTGGCGCTCGGGTTCGTGCTGGGGCGTCATTGGGCGGCCGTCTTCAACGCGACGGGATGGATCTCGACCGACGCATTCGCGGTCGACACGTAGATGCTGCCGTCCTGGATGCTGATCTGCAGCTGCATGCTGCGCTCGGCCAGGGCGGCCAGGGCCTGCGACTGGTCAGCCGGGATCTGCCAGACGGTCAGCTTGGGCGCGCGGGTCAGCTTGCCCTCAAGGTTGCGCCACCAGACGTCCGTGCTGGAGGCAAAGCTGTAGACGCTGACCCGCTCGCTGCGGCCATGGGCCTTCATCAGGCGGCGGTCGTCGGGCTGGCCGAGATCGATCCAGTGCACGACGTCGCCCGTCAGGTCGAGCTGCCAGAGGTCGGGCTCGTCGACGTCGGACAGGCCCTTGGTGAACTCCAGCCGGCCGCGCATTTCGTCGGCAGGCACGTTCAGCGCGAACGCCAGCACCCGAATCATCAGCCTCTCCTCGGTTTCGCTCGGGTGGCAGGCGAGGGTGAGGTTGTGGTCGCCGTAGACATGGCGATCCATGTCGGCGATCTGGAGCTGGGCTTTGTAGATGGTGGCTTTGAGCGCCATGAGGAGGAGGTAACCAAGAGCAGCCCGCGATTATCGCGGTGAAGCCCATGGCATGATTCCGCCTCCCGTTTGGAACCTTCGCAACCCGAGTTGCGCCCTCGACATGAAACGCATCCTTCTCCCGCTGGCTCTGGTCATCGCCGTTTCCGCCCAGGCACAGATCACCACCAATACCAAGGCCAAGGTCGACCCGAAGAACAACAAGGTCAGCAACCCGGTCGTGGAGAAACCCAAGGTCAAGCTGATGACGCGCGACGAACTGCGCTCGTGTATCGACCAGCAGGAAAACAACAGCAAGGAAGCCGAGTCCATCAAGGCCGAGCAGAACGCCTACAAGGCGGGCGCCGAGCAGCTCAAGGCGGAGAAGGCCACCCTCGAAGCCGGCGAGGCTTCGCTGGCCAAGCAGGTCGGCGAGGTGAAGGCGGAACGTGAGGCCATCCTGAAGACCCACGAGACGCTGACCGCCGAGGCGCCCAAGCTTTCGAAGGAAGACCTGAAGGCCCGCAATGAGGCCTACCAGGCCCGCGCAGCGGCCTTCGGCCCGATGGTCGATGCCGTGAAGGCTGCCGACGCCGAGCAGGGCGTCAAGCGCAAGGCTTTCGGCGAGAAGGTCGACGCACTGGAGGCGCAGTTCAAGGTCATCGAGGAGCGCACCGAGAAGCACTTCGACGCCAACGACAAGTGGAAGGCCGAATGCCAGAACAAGGCCTACGACGAGAACGACGAGAAGGCCGTCCGCAAGGAAAGGGCGGCCGCCGCGGGCAAGTGATCCGCGACGCACGTTGACGACCGATGACGGGCCGCTTCCGGCAGGACGCGGCCCTTCTTGCTTTTCCCACCAGGATTCCCCAGGAGGCCCCGCATGAGCAACCCGCTGCTGCAGGACTGGACCGGCCCACACGGCTTGCCGCCCTTCGCCGAGATCGACCCGGCCCATTTCCAGCCCGCCTTCGATGTCGCCCTCGCCGAGCACCGTGCCGAGATCGACGCGATCGCCACCCAGGTCGAGGCGCCGAGCTTCGCCAACACCCTGGCCGCCTTCGACGCCAGTGGTCGCCGGCTGTCTCGGCTCGAGCACCTCTTCTACACGCTGTCCGCGTCGGCCACGTCGCCCGAGCTGCAGGCGCAGCAGCGGCTGCTGGCCGCGCCGCTGGCCGAGCACGGCAGTGCCGTCTACATGCACCAGGGCCTGTTCGCCCGCGTCGAGGCGCTGTTCGAGCGGCGAGAGCAGCTCGACATGACGTCCGAGCAGCGCCGCTTGCTGGAGCGCGTGCATCTGGACTTTCTGCGCGCCGGCGCCCGTCTCGCGCCCGAGGCCAGGGCGCGCTACGCCGCCGTCATGGCCCGGCTGGCCGAGCTGAACACGAGCTTCGCCCAGAACGTGCTGGCGGCCGAAAGCGGCTACCAGCTGCGCCTGACCGGCGAGGCTGAGCTGGCCGGCTTGCCCGCCTTCGTGCGCGCCGCCGCCCGGCAGGCGGCGGTGGACCGTGGCCTGGGTGATTTGGAGGGCGGCAGTGTCCACGTCATCACGCTCTCGCGCTCGCTGATCGTGCCCTTCCTGTCCTTCAGCGCCCGGCGCGACCTGCGCGAGCAGGCCTGGCGCGCCTGGGTGGGCCGCGGCGATGCCACCGGTGAGACCGACAACCGCGAGATCTGTCGCGAGATCCTGGCGCTGCGTGCCGAGCAGGCGCTGCTGCACGGCCACGCCTGCTATGCCGACTATGCGCTGGAGGACACCATGGCGCGCAGCCGGGAGGCCGTTATGGGCCTGCTGCAGCGTGTCTGGCATCCGGCCCTGGCCGCGCAGGTCCGCGAGCGCGAGGCCGTGCAGGGCGCCATGGCGGCGGCCGGCGCCACGCACACGCTGGAGGCCTGGGACTGGCGCTTCTATGCCGAGCAGGCCAAGCGCGCCCGCTTCGAGCTGGACGAGGCCGAGGTCAAGCCTTATTTCTCGCTGGACCGCATGGTGGCCGCCATGTTCGACTGCGCCACGCGCCTCTTCGGCCTGCAGTTCAAGGCGCGGCCCGACATCGCCGGCTACCACGCCGACGTGCGCGCCTATGAGGTCTTCAACGCCGATGGTTCGCTGCGTGGCCTGTTCCTGCAGGACAACTTCGCCCGCCCCACCAAGCGCAGCGGCGCGTGGATGAATCCTTTGCGCAACCAGAGCCGCGCGCTGGGCGCGACGCCCATCATCCTGAACAACAACAACTTTGCGCGCGGCGCAGCGGGGGAGCCGACGCTGCTCAGCTTCGACGACGTGCGCACGCTGTTCCACGAGTTCGGCCATGGCCTGCACGGCCTGCTCTCCAGCGTCGAGCACGAGCGCCTCGCTGGCACCCAAGTGCTGCGTGACTTCGTCGAGCTGCCATCCCAGCTCTACGAGCACTGGATGGCCGAGCCCCAGGTGCTGAAGCGCTTCGCCCGCCACTGGCAGACCGAAGAGCCCCTGCCCGACGCACTGCTGGCCAAGCTGCAGGCGGCGCGCCAGTTCGGTCAGGGCTACGAGACGCTACGCTACACGGCCAGCGCCATCGTCGACATGGCCGCCCACACGCTGCCCGCGGCGCCGACCGACGTGGTCGCCTTCGAGCGTGACACGTTGGCGAGCTGGCAACTGCCCGCAGAGGTCGGCATGAACCACCGGCTGACGCACTTCCAGCACTTGTTCAGCAGCGCGGGCTACGCGGCGGGTTACTACGTCTACCTGTGGGCCGAGGTGCTGGACTGCGATGCCTTCGACGCCTTCGTCGAGGCCGGCGACGTCTTCGACCCGGCCGTGGCGGCACGGTTGCGCGAGTGCATCCTGTCGGCCGGCAACAGCCGCGAACCGGGTGAGGCCTTCCGAGCCTTCCGCGGCCGTGACCCGGTCGTCGAGCCCATGCTGAAGGACCGCGGCCTGCTGCCGGCCTGACCGCGGCGCTGCGCCGCCGCGTCAGCGCGGCGGCTGCACGCCCGCCAGGTGCATGCCGCTGTCCAGCAGCAGCAGTTCGCCCGTCACCGTCCGGGCGCCATCGACCAGCCAGGCGATGGCTTCGGCGACGTCCTCGGGTGAGCAGGCGCGCTGTAGCGGCACGCCGGCCTCGTAGGCCTTGAGGCCTTTCTCGTAGCCCTCCTGTCCCACGCCCTGGACGAACCAGCGCGTGGTGATGAGGCCGGGGCAGACGGCGTTCACGCGCACGGCCGGCGCCAGGGCACGGGCCAGGTGCAGCGTCATTGCATTGACGGCGCCTTTGGAGGCGATGTAGGGCATGGACGATCCCACGCCCAGCGCGCCGGCCACGGATGACACGTTGACGATGCAGCCCTGGGCGGCCTTCAGGTGCGCCACGCAGGCTCGCACCATCTGGAAGCTGCCCAGCGCGTTGACGCCCAGGATGTGCTGGAAGGTCTCTGCATCCAGCGCATCCCACTCGGCCGCCATGCCGAAGACCGAGACGCCGGCGTTGTTGACGAGCGCATCCAGGCGGCCCCAGCGGTCGATGACGGCCTGCGCGAGGGCGCGGCAGTCGGCGTCCTGCGAGACATCGCCCCGCATCACCCACACGTCGGCCCCCGCCTCGCGGCAGGCCGTGGCGCTGGCTTCGGCCTCCTCGGCACTGCGCGAGTAGTTGACGAGCAGGTTGTAGCCCCTGCGCGCCAGCAGCAGTGCGGTGGCGGCGCCGACGCCCGTGCCACCACCGGTGATCAGCGCGACCTTGCGTTCCATCGTCATGTGCGTTTCCCCGAGGTGTACTGCCGGGGCAGTCTAGGGCCTGCCCGTCGCTGGGGCGGCTAGCGTTCCGGCCGACACCAGAGCCAGGTGGCCACGGCAAGCATCAGCGCGGGCGCGCCGATCTTGGCCGCCAGGTGCACTGGCGACAGCACCAGCACGACCGCGCTGGCCACCATCATCCCGCTGGCCAGCCACTTGGCCCGGCGCGGCACGATGCCGCGCTCCCGCCAGGCGCGGATGCTGGGGCCGTGGCGCGGATGTTCGAGCAACCAGACCTCCAGCGCCGGCCAGCCCTTTCCGGCGGCCCAGGCGGCCAGCAGCAGGAAGGGCACCGTCGGCAACACCGGCAGCACCACGCCGAGCAACGCCAACGCGAGGCTCAGTAGCGCCAGCACCCGCCACAGCAGCTTGTGCACTGCGCTACTTCAACCCACCGCTGAGAAACTGCTGCAGACGCTCGCACTGCGGACGCAGCAGCATTTCCTTGGGGTTGCCTTCTTCCTCGACGCGGCCCTGGTGCAGGAAGAGGCAATGGTTGGAGACCTCGCGGGCGAACCCCATCTCGTGAGTCACGACGATCATCGTGCGGCCCTCGGCTGCGAGGTCGCGCATGACCTTGAGGACCTCGCCGACCAGCTCCGGGTCCAGCGCGGAGGTGGGCTCGTCGAAAAGCATGACTTCGGGGTCGACCGCCAGCGCGCGGGCGATGGCCACGCGCTGCTGTTCGCCGCCCGACAGCTGCGCGGGGTAGACGTCGGCGCGGTGCGCGACGCCCACGCGCGCAAGCAGCGCTCGTGCGCGCTCGATGGCTTCTGCCTTGGGCTTGCCCAGCACGTGCACGGGCGCCTCGATGACGTTCTCCAGCACCGTCATGTGGGCCCACAGGTTGAAGTTCTGGAACACCATCGCCAGCCGCGCGCGCCAGCGCTGCAGCTGCTTGGCATCGACGGCCTTCAGGCTGCCGTCACGGTCGCGTGCGAGCTTGAGGCTCTCACCGCCCAGGCTGAGCTGGCCCTCGTGCGGCTGCTCCAGCAGGTTGAGGCAGCGCAGAAAGGTGCTCTTGCCCGAGCCGGAGGAGCCGATCAGCGTGACGACGTCGCCGCGGCGGGCGCTCAGTGAGATGCCCTTGAGCACCTCGCGCTCGCCGAAGCGCTTGTGGATGTCGGTGGCCTGGAGTTGGATCGTCATGTCAGTTCTTCTTTACGGGCCGCGCGCTGGACCGTCGCCAAGCCAGCCCGCACGAGTGATGCCGGCGGCTCGATGTCGCGACCCTCGCCGTCCCCCCCGAGGGGCCGACCGGACCTGCCCGCGTTCAGCGGGGCCGGGTGGGGCGAGGGCGTCATGTCATGCGCCGAGCAGCTTGCCGGTGCGCTTGGCCTCGCGGCCCGAGACCTTGGCCACGCGCATGCCGGCAAACGCGAAGCGCAGGAAGTCGCGGGCGAACAGCAGCCCGTCGACGGGACTCTTCAGCTCCGTCACTTCCGCCGTGATGGGGTCGATGACATGGGCGAGCACTTCGCCAGCCTTGACCTCGGCGCCGACCTCCTTGAGGAAGGTCAGCACGCCAGGCTTGGGGGCGTAGATGGGCATGCTGCCGGCCAGCGGGCGCGCCTCTCCCTGTGGCGCGGGCAAGGCCGGCTTGTCGCCGGCGATCAGGCCGCGCCAGCGCAGGAAGTCGATGATGTTCTTGGCGTCGGCCGCCGCCAGTTCATGCGTCACGTCGGTGGCGCCGCGCAACTCCACCGTGACCGACATGCAGGCCTGCGGAATCGGGTGCTTGTCGCCGAAATGCTTGGCCCACTTCCACCACACCTGCGAGCAGGCTTCGTCGAAGGGGTTGTCGCCCGAGTCCTGGGCCAGCAGCGTCACGCGGGCGCCGAGGAAGCGCGCCAGCGGCTCGCAGTCGGGCCAGCAGGGCGTCTCGGTGTAGAGGTGCATCAGCGCCTGGGCGTCACAGTGCAGGTCCAGCACGATGTCGGCATCGCAGGACAGGCCCATCAGCGTGCGGCGAAGGGACTGCAGCTCGGTCTCCACGGGCGCCGCGGTCACGGCGGCCTTCAGCGCACGCCGCAGCGAGGCGACGTTGGCGGCTGCGTCGGCCCCCAGTTCAGGCGCTGCGGCGTCGGCCGCGGCGGCGATCTGGTCCGGGTAGTGGCGGTTGAAGTTCTCGCCCGTGGTCTGTTCGAAGCGGCCCAGGTGCAGGTGCAGCAGGTGCTGGCTCAGGCCGATGGGGTTGGCCATGGGCACCAGCACGATCTCGCCAGTGACCTGGCCGGCCGCGTCCAGCGCGTCGAGCTGCTGGCGCAGGTGGTAGGCGACCAGCATGCCGGGCAGTTCGTCGGCATGCAGCGAGGCCTGGAGGTAGGCCTTGCCTGCAGCGCTGCCGGGCTGACCGTAGTGCAGCGAGACCAGCTCGCGCTGGGTGCCGGGGGCGGGGGAGAGCAGGGGGTGTCGGGTGACTTGCATGGCGGTGTGCTTTAGCGGCTCATCATCGGCTTGAGCCAGCGCGCTTCGGCCCAGCGGAACAGGCCGACCAGGCCCAGCGTGAGAACGAAGTAGAAGGCGCCTGCCGTGATGAAGGCTTCGAAGGGCAGGTAGTACTTGGCATTGACGGCGCGAGCGGCGCCGGTCACGTCCAGCAGCGTGACGACGCTGGCCAGTGCGGTGCCATGCAGCATGAAGATGGCCTCGTTGCCGTAGGCCGGCAGCGCGCGGCGCAGCGCTGCGGGCAGCACGATGCGGCGCAGCATCAGGCTGCGGCCCATGCCCAGCGCCTTGGCGGCCTCGATCTCGCCAGCCGGTAGCGCGCGGATGCTGCCTGCAATGATCTCGGTGGTGTAGGCGGCCGTGTTCAGGGTGAACGTCAGCCAGGCGCAGAAGGAGGCCGACGACAGCCAGGGCCAGGCCCAGCTTTCGCGCACCGCATCGAACTGCGCCAGGCCGTAGTAGCACAGGAACAGTTGCACCAGCATGGGCGTACCGCGGAAGGCATAGGTGTAGACCCAGACCAGCCGCGACGCCCAGCCCCTGGAGACGGTGCGCACGACGGCCAGCGGCAGGGCCAGCAGCAGGCCGCAGGCCAGTGACAGCGACAGCAGCTTCAGCGTGACGAGCAGGCCCGACAGGTAGAGCGGGAGGTTCTCGACGATGGCTTCGAAGTTCACAACTGGCCCTCCTTCACGCCGATGGCCAGACGCCGCTGCGCCCAGCCGAAGGCGAGCTCGGACAAGCTCGTGAAGACGAGGTAGATCAACGCCACGGCGAGGTAGAAGCTGAAGGGTTCGCGCGTGGTGCCGGCGGCCTGCTGGCCGCGCGTCATCAGGTCGGACAGGCCGATGATGGACACGATGGCCGTGCTCTTGAGCAGCACCAGCCAGTTGTTGGAGACACCCGGTAGCGCATGGCGCAGCATCTGCGGCAGCGTGATGCGCCACAGCACCTGGCGCGGGCTCATGCCATAGGCAAGTCCGGCCTCGCGCTGGCCCGGCGGTACGGCCAGGAAGGCGCCGCGGAAGGCCTCGGTCAGGTAGGCGCCAAAGATGAACCCGATGGTCAGCACGCCGGCAAGGAAGGGATCGATGTCGATGTAGTCCTCGTGGCCCAGCATGGGCGCGACCGTGTTCACTGCCACCTGGCCGCCATAGAAGATCAGCAGCATCAGCACGAGGTCGGGCACGCCGCGGATCAGCGTCGTGTAGGTGGCCGCCACGCCCTGTGCGATGCGCGAGCGTGACAGCTTGGCCAGGGCGCCGCTCAGGCCCAGCAGGGCCGCGATGGCGAGGGAGGACAGCGCCACGGCCAGCGTGATCGCGGCGCCTTGGAGCAGGCTGGGGAGGAATCCGTGCAACAACATGGGAAGTGCGTCGGCGCCCGGGGGCGACCGTGTGGGAAGCGCCGTGCGCGGTCAGCGCCAGCGTCGCGCGTTACTGCTTGGTGCGTGGCGCGATGTCGTAGTCGAAGTACTTGCCGGCCAGCTTCTTGAACGTGCCGTTGGCCTGCAGCGCGTCGATGGCGGCGTTGAACTTCTTGCCCAGCGTGGCCTCGTCGGCCTTGCGCATGCCCACGCCCGTGCCGACGCCGAAGATCTTGTCGTCCAGGATGGCCGGGCCGGCGAAGGCGAAGCCCTTGCCCTCGGGCTTCTTCAGGAAGCCGAAATCGGCGGCGGGCGAGTCCATCAGCGTGGCGTCGATGCGGCCGCTCTTCAGGTCCAGGAAGACCTGATCCTGGCTGCCGTAGCGCACGATCTCGCTCTGCGTGAACGTCTTGGCCGCGTAGGTCTCGTGCGTGGTGCCGCGCTGGACGCCGATCTTCTTGCCCTTCAGGCCTGCGGCCGTGGGATCGAGCTTGGTGCCAGCCTTGGCGACAAGGCGGGCCGGCGTGTTGTAGTAAGGCTTGGAGAAGGCGATGGTCTTCTGGCGCTCCTCGGTGATGGAGACGCTGGCGAAGATGGCATCCACCTTGCGCGACTGCAGGGCGGGGATCAGCCCGTCGAAGTCCTGCTGCACCAGCGTGCACTGGGCCTTCATCTCGGCGCAATAGGCCTGCAGCAGCTCGATCTCGAAGCCCTTGAGCTTGCCGTCCGGCCCGATCTCGGAGAACGGCGGGTAGGCGCCCTCGACGCCAATGCGCAGCTTCTTCCACTCGGGGGCCTGGGCCTGGGCGAGGCTTGTTGCGGCCAGCAGGGCCAATGCGAGCAGGGAACGTTTCTTCATGTCGGACCTCTCGGGTGAGACGGGTTCAGCGGGCGACCTGAGGCAGCCAGTCGCGCAAGGCCGCAAGGGTAGCAGCCGGGTCCTCCTCCTGAGGCACATGGCCGAGGTTCGGGAAAACCACCAGCTGGCTGCCGGGGATGGCCTTTTCAAACGCCTGGCCCCAGCGCGGTGGGATCAGCCGGTCCTTGCCGCCCCAGAGGATGAGAGTGGGTACCTTGATCTCGGGCAGCCGCTTAACGGGGCCGGGTGCGACCTGGTCCATGCGCCGCATCAGCGCGACGCGGTTGCCCTCGCGCAACGCCAGCTCGTAGTAGCGGTCCACCAGCGCCGCGCTCACCTTGCCCGGGTCGCCGTAGACGTCGAGCACGCTGTCCTCGATGGCGCGGCGCGGCAGCAGCCAGCGCATGGGCTCGCGCAACACCGGCGTGCGCGCGATCCGGAAGCCCAACGGCAGGGACTCGGGCACGAAATCGAAGCCCGCCGCGTCCACCAGCACCAGGCCGGCGACGAGGGGTGGGTCGGCCAGGGCCAGTTGCCAGGCGATCTCGCCACCCAGCGAATTGCCACCGACGATGGCCCGGCCCACACCCAGGCGGGAGAGGAACTGGCGCATGAAGGCGATGTAGCGGGCGTCGCTGTAGTCGTTGTCGGCGTTCGGGCCCGTCAGGCCGAAGCCGGGCAGGTCGAGGGTGATGACGCGGCGCGTGGGCTTGAGCTCGGCCACCCAGCCTTCCCAGGTGTGCAGGCTGGCGCTGGTGCCGTGGATGAGGACCAGGGGCAGGGGATCGCCACTGGGGCCTTCGTCTCGGTAGTGGACGAGCAGGCCGTCCAGCTCAACGAAGTCGGACGGTGGCGGCGCCCAGCGCGGCACCAGGCTTTCCAGCGAGCGGTCGGGCGCCTTGCTGACGGCAAAGCCCAACGCCGCCAGCATCAGGAGGATGCCGACGGCCTTGAGCAGGAATTCCGTGACGCGGCTGCTCACTCGACGGGACTCAAGTCCGGCGCCAGCGACTCGCGCTCGTCGAAGACGAAACAGCCGCCGTGATAGTGCTTGCCGCCGGTGTCCTCGAAATACTTCAGGATGCCGCCGTCCAGTTGCCAGGCAGTCAGGCCTTGCTCCTCCAGCACCATGGCGGCCTTCTCGCAGCGGATGCCACCGGTGCAGTAGCTCACCACCGTCTTGCCAGCCAGTTCGTCGCGGTGGGCGGCCAGCGCGTCGGGGAAGTCGCTGAACTTGTGCAGGCGCCAGTCGATGGCACCGTCAAAGGCGCCATGGTCGACCTCGAAGCCATTGCGGGTGTCCAGCATGACGACCTCGCGGCCGGCGTCGTCATGGCCCTGGTCCAGCCAGCGTGCCAGCGTCGCGGGTGGCAGTGCGGGAGCCCGCGCCGCCCGGTCAGGGCGGACGGCGGGACGGTTCATGCGGATGATTTCGGCCTTGACCTTGACCTTCAAGCGCTGGAAGGGCTGGGCCTCGCTCCAGCTTTCCTTGGGCACCAGCGCCGCGAACCGAGGATCGGCGCGCAACTCGTCCACCCAGGCATTCACGGCGTCGGCCGGGCCCGCGAGAAAGAGGTTGATGCCTTCCTCGGCGATCAGCACCGTGCCCTTGAGGCCCAAGCTGTCGGCCCGCGCGTGCAGGCGCTCGCGCAGCGCGGCCGTGTCGGCCAGCGAGACGAAGAGGTAGCAGGAGATGTTGAGGATGGGTGCGGACTGCATGAGGGACTGGATTATCAATCCGCCCACCGGGAGGCGATGGCGCGTACCTGGTCCAGGCAGGCGTCCAGCGCTTCGACGACGCGCGGGTCGAAATGGCTGCCGGCACCGTCCCGGATGAAGGCCAGCGCCTCATCGTGGGTCAGGGCCTTCTTGTAGGGCCGCACGCTGATCAGCGCGTCGTAGACATCGGCCACGGCCATCAGCCGCGCGGCCAGTGGGATGGCCTCGCCGGCCAAGCCGTCTGGGTAGCCGCTGCCGTCCCATTTCTCGTGATGGTGCCGGGCGATCTGCTTGCCGAAGGTCAGCATCAGGCCGGCATCGTCGCCGAGGCGGTCGATGGCGCGTTGCAGCAAGTCGGCACCATGCTCAGCATGGGTCTTCATGATCTCCCACTCGTCGGGCGACAGCCGGCCCGGTTTGAGCAGGATGCCGTCCGGGATGGCGACCTTGCCGATGTCGTGCAGCGGCGCCGCCTTGGCCAGCTCGTCGATGGCGAGTTCGGTCAGGTCGGCTGGGCCATCCGGCTGGGCGGCAAACCACTGCGCCAGCGTGCGCACGTACTCCTGGGTTCGCTGAATGTGGTTCCCGGTGTCGGCGTCGCGGAACTCGGCCAGGCTCACCATGACGAAGAGCGTGGTGTCGCGCAGTCGCTCGACCTCGCGCCGGCGGGCGCCGAGCTCGCCGCTCAGCTCGGCGTTGTGGCGCAGCAACTGGTCCTCGGCGAGCTTGAGCTGCAGATGGGTGCGCACCCGGGCCCGCACGGTGGCCGGGTTGAAGGGCTTGTGGATGAAGTCGGCGCCGCCAGCCTCGAAGCCGGCGCTCTCGTCCTCGGGGCGGGTCAGGGCGGTCAGGAAGATGACCGGCACGCGGCGCGTGGCCGGGTCGGCCTTGAGCTGGCGGCAGACCTCGTAGCCGTCGAGCTCCGGCATCATCACGTCGAGCACCACGAGGTCGGGCGGCTGGCGACGGCAGATCTCCAGCGCCTTGGCGCCGCTGACGGCGAGCTGCACGCGGTAGCTGGGCTTGAGCACCTGGGCCAGCAGTGTCAGGTTGGCGGGCGTGTCGTCGACGACGAGGACAGTGGCCTGCGTGGTCGGCTGAGTGAAGGCATCGGCCGGTTGTGGAGGCTTGGGCGGCATCATCGTCATGGTTTCGCTGCGTCCTGCATTGCGCCGCGCAGCGCGGCCTGGGCTCCATCGAAATCGAAACGCTGCATGGCGCCGGCCAGGGCCTTGGCCTGGTGGGCAGGCAGGGCGTCGATGATGGCGGATTCGTGCTGTTCCCAGAGCGTCAGCGCCTGGCTGTCGGCTTCGCCGAGCAGGGCGTCGAGTTCGTTGAACAGCGCCGCCGAGGCCATGCCGCCAAGGGCCGGGGCGGGCGCGGTGGACAGTGGCTGCTCAGCCGGCAGCGGGCGCTCCAGGTCCAGAAGGCGGCGCAGCGTGTGCGGCAGCAGCGGTTTGGCCGCCAGCGTCTCGGCGCCCTGGCGCCGGGCGCGTTCGCGCAGTACCGGCGTGTCGAACGCGCTCAGCAGCACCGTGCGCCGCGCGCGCGGCGGGCCGCTCTGGGCGAGTCGCGCCAGCAGCTCGCCGCCCTCCATGTCCGGCAGCACCCAATCGATGAGGACGAGGTCGTAGGGCTGGTCGGCCGGCACGGCCACGAGGCGGGCCAGTGCCTGGCGGCCCTGGCCCAGCACGTCCACGCGGGTCGACGGCGCCAGCGACTTCAGCAGCGCCACCAGCGCATCGTGGCCGCTACTGTGCGCCGCCTGGACCAGCAACATGCGACGCGCCACCGGCAGCGGTGGCAGATTGAAGCCGGGGCAGGGCGAGGGCGGCAGCGTCAGCTCGAACTCGCTGCCCTGGCCCGGTGTGCTGCGTGCAGTGAGCGAGCCACCCATGCGCTCGGCCAACGCCCGACAGACGGCCAGGCCCAGGCCCGTGCCGCCAAAGCGCCGCGTCGCGCCGGCTTCCGCCTGGGCAAACGGCGTGAACAGCCGGGCGAGCTGCTCGGGTCCCAGTCCCACCCCGCTGTCGCGCACCCGCAGCACCCAGCCCCGGGCAGCGTCAAGGGCCACGCTGAGCCTGACCTGGCCGCTTGACGTGAACTTGACGGCGTTGACCAGCAGCTCCGTGACGAGCTGGGTCAGTCGCACTGCGTCGCCGCATCGTGCGCCCGCCTCACCCAGCAGCTCGGGTGCGATCTCGCAGATCAGGTCCAGGTGCTTGGCCTGAGCTGCCGGCCGGACGGCGTCGAAGGCGTGGGCCAGCAGCTGTTCCAGGTGCAGCGGGTCGGCACCCAGTTGCATGCGACCGGCATCCAGGTCGGCGTAGTCCAGCAAGCCGTCGATGAGCTTGACCAGCGATTCGCCCGCCGTGGCCACCTCCTGCAGCCGCGCACGCTGGTCGGCCGGCAGGCGGCCTGCCAGCAGCAGCCGTGTCTGGCCGAGCACGGTGTTCATCGGCGTGCGGATCTCATGGCCGATATTGGCGAGGAAGTTCGACTTGGCGCGCGACGCCGCCTCAGCCGCCGCGCGTGAGCGCTCCAGCTCGATCACGCGGGCGGCGACGAGGTCGTCGGCAGTGGCCAGGGCGCCCGCGGACGGTGCGAGCTGCGTCAGGCGCCCGAGCTGGCGCGACAGGCTCCACAGCGCGACGCAGAACATGGTCTGGCACAGCGCCAGATTGGCGATCAGCGGCCAGCCCTCGACGAGCCAGATCGGCGGCGTGCCAAGGAAGCGCACCAGCGTCGGGGGGGCCAGCATGATGGCGAGCAAGCCCAGCGAGATGCGCAGCGCTTCGCGGGCACGCCAGGTCGTGAACAGCAGCAGGGTGCTGACCATGGCCCAGGGCGCGAAACTGCCCAGGGTGTACAGGCTGGGCCCGGGGCCGTCGCCCAGCGTGAAAACCAGCATGGTGACGCTGAAATAAAGCGCAAGCAGCGTGACGCCGCTGCGCTGCCAAAGGGGCAGCCGCTGCGGCTGGCGCCACACCAGCAGCGTTAGGGCCGCGAAGGCGGTGACGATCAGCGGGTAGGCGATGCGGTCGCTCGGTTCGATGACGCCCGTCACCGCCTCGCTGGTCCAGGCGAGCAGCGCCGATGCCACGACGATGGCGAACAGCCAGCGCGTGCCCAGCGGGCCGAGGACGATGAGCCCGGCCCTCATGCGCCCCCCTGCGTCGAAGGCCCCAGGGCCTGGGCCGCGGCATCGAAGTCCAGGGCCGCCAGCGCGCGGTCCAACAGCTGCTGCCGTTCGGGGTCGAGGCCGCTGGAAGCGCCGTGGGCCTGCCACCAGTCCAGCGCCCGGCTGTCGCTGTGGGCCAGCAACTGCCGCAGCTCCTCGACATTGCCCGGCCCGCTGGCACGCGGCGCGGCCGTGTCCCAAGGGCGGACGAGGGCCGCCTGGATCTCGGCCTGCAGCAGCTCCAGACCGGCCCGGACGTGCTCCAGTTGCCCCGCCGCAGCGGCGTCGGCGGCGACCGCGCTGCGCTCCAGCGCCAGGGCGGCCTGCTGCAGCGGCCGGGCGCCCAGCGTCGCGGCCAGGCCTTGCAGGGTGTGTGCCGCGCGCCGCAGCTCCGCCCACTCCCCCCGCCCCAGCCAGCCGGGCCAGGCAGCCAGACCGTCCGCGTACTGGTCGGCAAACCCCTGCAGCGTGCGGTGATAGAGGGCAGTCTGGCCATCGAACTGGCGCAGGCCGAGCTGCAAGTCCAGCACCAGTGGGGGCGGCGTGAGTGGGGCGGGCGGGCGGTATCGCTGCAACTCACGCACCAGGCGACCCACGTCCAGAGGCTTGGCGATGTGCCCCTGCATGCCGGCGGCCACGCAGGCGGCCCGTTCCTCAGCGAGGGCGTGGGCCGTCATCGCGAGCACCGGCAGCTTCTCGAAGCCGGGGAGTTCACGCAACCGGCGCGTCGCACTGAGTCCATCGAGGACGGGCATCTGCAAATCCATCAGCACGAGGTCGTAGGCGCCCGGCCCGCGGGCCTGCAGCCGGTCCAGGCACTGCTGGCCGTTGGCGGCGAGATCGACCTGCGCCCCGCGGCTGCTCAGCAGGCGCAGCGCGATCTCCTGGTTGACGGGGTGGTCCTCGACGAGCAGCACCCGCAGCCCGTCCAGCGACTGGTGGTCCACGCTTGCGGTGCGGTCGCCGGGCCCGTCGCCCAGCAAGCGGCGCAGCTCCCCGGGCAGCAGTGGCTTGGGACAGAGGGCACGTGCACCGAAGGCGCGCGCCTGAGCCGGCTCATCGCCCTGGCCAGGCGGGCTCAGCACGGCGATGCGCAGGGCCGGGTGCTCGCGGCGCAACTGCGCCAGCAGTTCGGCGCGTGTGGCGCCCGGCCCGGGCAACTGCCAGTCCAGCAGCAGCCAGTCAAAAGGCTGGCCGGACTGGCGGGCCTCGGCCAGCGCCGCCAGCGTGCCGGCCACGTCGCTACTGGCGGCCAGCCCCGCGCCGAGACCGAGGTGGCGCAGCAGGGCCAGCGTCGCTTCGCGGCTATCGACGCGGGCCATGGCGAGCAGCAGACGCTGGGGGCGTAGCGGCGCCGGTGGCTGGCCGTGCGGATCCCGCGGCAGCGCGAGATGGATCTCGAAGCTGCTGCCGCGGTCTGGCTGGCTGCGCACTATCAGCCGGCCGCCCATCAGCTCGACGAGGCGGCGCGTGAGACCCAGGCTCAGGCCGGAGCTGCCATGGCGGCGCGTGAGGGATGGGCCACTCGGCGCCGGCTCGTGGAACAGGCCATCGAGTTGCTCGGCGCTCATGCCGACGCCGCTGTCCTGCACGGTGATGTCGAGCGGCACCGGGCACAGTTGGTCGCTCGGGCGGGTGGCCAGGCGCAGCAGCACGTGGCCGGACGGCGTGAACCTGAGCGCGTTGGACAGCAGGTTGACGAGCACCTGCTGCAGGCGCTGCGCGTCGCCGCGCAACTGGCCGCGCTCACCCAGCAGGCTGGCGTCGGGCCAGTCGCAGATCAGCGCCACGTCGGGGTTGCCGTGAAGCTGCCGCACGCGCTCGATGGCATGGGCGACGACGTCCTCCAGCCGCAGCGGCTGCGACTCGATCTGCATGTGGCCCGCCTCGATCTTGGAAACGTCGATGGCGTCGTTAATCAGGCCAAGCAGGCTGCGCGAGGCGGCATCGGCGCGGGTCAGCAGGTCGCGCTGCTCGGGCGTGAGCTGGGTTTGCAGGGTGAGCTGGGTCATGCCCATGACGGCATTCATGGGCGTGCGGATCTCGTGGCTCATCTGGGCCAGGAAGCGAGCCTGGGCCTCGGCCGCCCCGCCCCTGCCTCGTCGCCATGCGAACAGACACAAGGGCGGCAGCGTGAGCAGCAAGGCATTGATCACCAACGCGGCGTCGATGGCCGCGCCGCCATTGCCGCGGAGGCTCCAGAGCAGCAGGAAAAGCACGGCCAGCGCTGCCATGGCAAGCCAGAGGAGACCGAGCGTGAGCGTGCGCAGAGGCATTGGACGGTGGTGTGGACGGGACGATTATGGAAGTGCGCAATGCGCGAAATGTGCGACGGATTTCCTACACGGTCCCTGGGGAAAGCCCAGGGCTGGGTTGTGGCGTGGGGCTTGACGCTGCGGTTATCCTGGGCTGCCATGCCCCTCATCCTCGTCGTCGACGATCAACCCAGCAATATCCACGCGCTCTACCAACTGCTGGTGGATGAATGCGAAGTGTCCATGGCCACCGGCGGCGCCGAGGCGCTGGCCTATTGCGCCCAGCAACTCCCCGATCTCATCCTGCTCGACGTGCTGATGCCCGACATGAGCGGTTACGAGGTCTGTGACCGCCTGAAGGCCGATCCGCGCACGCGCGGCATCCCCATCATCTTCGTCACCGTTCAGGGCAGCGCCGACGACGAGGCCGAGGGCTTCGCCCACGGCGCTGTCGACTACATCCCCAAGCCCTTCGTCGACGTCGTCGTGAAGGCGCGCGTGCGGACTCAGCTCGCGCTCAAGCTGGCCTCGGAGAGCTTTGCGCGCTCGCAGATCGAGCTCTTCCAGCGCGACAAGCTGGCCTCTGTCGGCCGCACCATCGCTGGTATCGCCCAAGAGCTGAGTTCGCCGCTGGGCAACGCGTTGATCTCGGCTTGCACGCTGCAGGACGACCTGGCCCAGTTGCGCGGCCTGTCACAGGCCGGCAACATCAAGCGCAGCGACCTCGACAAGCACCTGCGCGTCAGCGAGGAGAGCGTTGGCCTGGTGCTGTCCAACCTGCAGCGCACGCTGTCCATCGTGGATTCCTTCCTGCAGTCCACGGCCGACAACTTTGGCGACCAGCGCCGCAGCTTCTCGTTGCTGGAACTGGTGCAGGAGGTCGTCGCTAGCCTGGCGCCGGTGCAGGAGACCCACCAGGTGCGCTGCGTGCTCGACGTCGGGGATGACCTGCACCTGCTGAGCTTCCGCGGCGCATTGGCCAAGGTGCTGACGACGCTGATCTTGAACGCCGTCAAGCATGCCTACCGTGAGGCCGGTGGCGAGGTGCACCTGCGCGTGCGGCCCCTGGGGGCCGACCAGCTCGTCATCACCGTGCAGGACCACGGCGTCGGCATTCCGGCGGGCATGCTGGGCCGCGTCTTCGACCCTTTCTTCTCGACGCGTTTCGGCCTCAATCGCAGTGAGCCGGGCCTCTATATCGTCCGCAACCTCGTCACCTTCGCGCTGGGGGGACAGATCCAGGTCGAGTCCACGCCCGGCGTCGGCACGACGGTGAGACTGACGCTGCCGATGATCTCGCCCGAGGCGCGGCGCTCCGCGGGATAGGCGATGCGGGCTTTGCGGCCACGATGGGCGCTGCTGGGCGGCCTGCTCCTGGTGCTGGCGCTCGGGCTGGTCATTTCACTCCTGCAGAAGTCGTCCGGCCAGGACGAGCGCAACCCCATCGTCATCGGCATGCTGCACGCGCTCAGCGGCCCGATGGCGAAGAGCGAGGCGCCGCTGGTGGCGGCCGTCAAGATGGCGGTGGAGGAGCTCAACGCCGGTGGCGGTCTGCTCGGCCGGCGCGTGGAGCTGAAGATCGAGGATTCGCGCTCCGACCCCCGTGTCGCGGCCGCCGCCGCCGAGCGCCTCATCGGCTCGGACCGTGTGGTGGCCCTCTTCGGCTGCTGGTCTTCGACCTGCCGGTTGGCCGTGAAGCCGGTCGTCGAAACCCACCGCCACCTGTTCTTCTATCCGGCCGCCCACGAGGGCATGGAGCAGTCCGCCCACATCGTGTACACCGGCCCGACGCCCAACCAGCAGGCGCTGCCGGCGACGGACTGGGCCATGCGCAGCTTTGGCAGGCGGGTCTACCTGGTCGGCACGGACGGTCTCTACCAGCGCCGCCTGGGGGCGGTGCTGCGTGATTTCGTCCAGTTGGGCGAAGGCCAACTGCTGGGCGAGCGCTATGTGCCGCTGGGTGCGAGCGACATGGGGGAGGTCGTGGCCGACCTGCGCCAGCTCCGGCCCGATGTCGTCCTCAGCGCGATCAGCGGCGACAGCAACCAGGCCTTCTTCGACGCCCTCGTCGCGGCCGGCCTGGGTGATCTACCCTTGTTGTCCCTCGGCGCCGCGGAGCCCGAGATGAAGGCCTTCGATGGCGGGCGGCTGGCCCGGCATTTCAGCGCCTGGAGCTATCTGCAGGCCCAGCCCGGGCCGGCCAACGAGGTCTTTCTGGCGCGGTTGCGGCGCAGCCAGGGCGAGGCCACCCAGGCCAGTGACCCGGCGGTGTCGGCCTATGTCGCCGTGCAGCTCTGGGCCGCAGCGGTGCGAGAGCTCGGCAGCCCGCAGACCGATGCCGTCAACACCAACGTGCTGCACCAGTCCGTGGTCGGGCCACAGGGCTCGGCGGCGGTGGACAGCCGCAGTCGTCACCTGTGGCGTCAGTTGCGCATCGCGCAGGTCAAGCCCGACGGCCGGCTCGACGAGGTCTTGGTCCTGCCGCGCTACATCAGGCCCGAGCCGTGGCCGACCTTCCGCTCCACCGAGCACTGGGTGACCGAGATGGTCCGGATCGAGGTGCAACATTGAGCGCCGCAGCGGCACCGACCGCCATCGAGTCGCCAGGGCCGGCCTGGCGCGTCGGGCCTGCGCTGTTGCTGGGCTTGGTGCTGCTGTCCATCCTGCCGCTGGGGGTGGTGGGGCTGTGGCAGCTCGTGAACTTCGAGCAGCGCTTGCGCGAGACCGTGACCGAGGGGCTGATCGTCCTGTCGCGCAAGAAGGTCTACGAGATCAACGAGTACCTCAACGAGGTCCAGATCGATGGCCGTCTCGTCGCGCAGGCCAGCGATGCCAGCGAGCTGCTGGCGCAGCGTGCTGATGCCGCGGCGAGCCGTGTCCCCGCGGCCAGTCGGGCCTTCTTCGAACGGCTCTACGACACCGGCAAATACCTCAACCTGATGCTGGTCCAGCCCGATGGCCGCATCAGCTTCGCGATGAAAGCGCCGACGACGCCGGGGCCGATGCGCCTGGACGCCAGCGACTTCGAGGGCAGCGAGTTGTTTGCGGCCCACCGCCGCGCGATCGGCCAGCTGGATGCGCAGCTGACGTCCGTGCAGCGCCTGCGCGGCGAGGAGGGGCAGACCCTCTTCTTCGTCCACCCGGTGGTGGTCAACGACCGGGTGCTCGGCAGCGTCGTGCTGCAGCTCGGCCTCGAGCGGCTGCTGCGCGTTGCGACCGAGCGTTCGGGTCTGGCGCTGGCCGGCGAGACGGTGCTGGTGCGGCGCGACGGTGACAAGGCCGCCTTCATCAACGACCTCCGGCGCGCACCGAGCCAGAGCCTGACGGGTTCCATCGACCTCGCGGCGCCCGACGCGCCGCCCGCGCTGCGGGCCCTGCGCGGCGAGAGCGGCAGCGGGCTGATGCGGGACTACGCGGGCGTTGAGGTCATCTCGTCTTGGCGCCATCTGCCTGCGCTGGACTGGGGCATCACCGTCAACCTGGACGCGGCCGAGGCCTTTGCGCCGGCGCATGCGCTTCGCGATCGCCTGTTCGTTGCCTTCGGTCTGGCCTTGCTGCTGGCGCCGGCGCTGGGGCTGCTTCTGAGGCGTCGCATCGTCGAGCCGGTGGAGATGCTCAACGCAGCCGTCGCCCGCATCGCCGGCGGCAAGCTGGACGAGCGCGCGCCGGTCTGCGGCTTCCGCGAGTTCCGCGAGCTGGCGCGAGGTTTCAACCACATGACCGAGCAGTTGGTCGTCGAGCGGCAGCTGCTGGAGGCGCGCGTGGAGCAGCGCACACGTGCGCTGAATGACAGCGAACAGCGCTTCCGCGGCGTCTTCGAACGGGCCCAGGTCGGCATCGCGCTGTGCGACGCGCAGGGCACCATCCTCGACGTGAACCAGGCGCTGACAGCCATGCTCTGCCGCGAGGCCGGCGAACTGCATGGCGCCAAGCTCGCCGACCTGCCCGACTTCCGCGCGGGGCGCGTGCTTGGCGGTGAGCTGAGCAGGCTGGCCGGCGGGCGGATGGAGCATGTGCGCTTCGAACGCGGCTTCGCACTGCCTGGCGGCGGCGAGCTGTTCGTCGACGCCAGCGCGAGCGCCATCCGCGACCGGCGGGGCCGCCTCGTCAACGTCGTGCAGATGCTTATCGACGTGACCGAGCGGCACCGCGCGGAGGTGGAGCTCGTGCGTGCGCGCGTCGCAGCCGAGGCGGCCAGCCAGGCCAAGAGCGACTTCCTGGCCAACATGAGCCACGAGATCCGCACACCGATGAACGGCGCGCTGGGCATGCTCAACCTGCTGATGCGCACCGAGCTGTCGCCGCGTCAGCATGACTACGCCAGCAAGGCCCGCACGGCGGCCCAGGCGCTGCTGGCCGTCATCAACGACGTGCTGGACTTCTCCAAGGTCGAGGCCGGCAAGATGGAGCTGGACCCGCACCGTTTCGAGCTCAGCGACTTCATGCGGGAGCTGGCCGTCATCCTGTCGGCCAACGTCGGCGCCAAGGACATCGAGGTGCTGTTCCGCCTCGACCCACACCTGCCGCCGGCCCTGGTCGGCGATGCGATGCGGTTGCGCCAGGTGCTGCTCAACCTGGCCGGCAATGCGCTCAAGTTCACCGAGCGGGGCGAGGTGGTGCTGGGCCTGAAGCTGCTGGGCGAGGAGGGCGGCCGGGCGCGGCTGCGCTTCGAGGTCAGCGACACCGGCATTGGCATTGCGCCCGACAAGCTGGAGCACATCTTCGAGGGCTTCAGCCAGGCTGAGCAGAGCACCTCGCGGCGCTACGGCGGCACCGGGCTGGGCCTGGCGATCAGCCGCCGCCTGGTCTCGCTGATGGGCGGCGAGTTGCGGGTGGACAGCCACGTCGGCGAGGGCAGCCGTTTCCATTTCGAGCTGTCGATGGAGAGTGCACCGGCCGGTGGCGACGAGGCCGACCCGGCCCAATGCGGCCTCAAGGTCCTCATCGTCGATGACAACCCCATGGCCCGCGAGGTGCTGCAAGGCATCGGCGCCAGCCTGGGCTGGGACTGCGACCTGGCGGCCAGCGGCGAGCAGGCGCTGGACCTGGTGCACGAGGCGGCCGAGCGGGGCGAGCCCCGTTACCAGCTCATCCTGATGGACTGGCGCATGCCGGGGCTGGACGGCTGGGAAACCGCGCGCCGCATCCGCGACAGCCACGAGTCGGATGCGCCGGTCATCATCATGGTCACGGCCCATGGCCGCGAGTTGCTGGCGGAGCGAAGCGAGCAGGACATGCAGAGCCTGGGCGGCTACCTCGTCAAGCCGGTCACGGCGTCGATGCTGTACGACGCCGTTGCCGAGGCCACCGGTGGGCAGCCCCTGCAGCCGCAGCGCGATGCGTCCGAGGAACAGCGCCTGGCGGGCATGCGGTTGCTTATCGTCGAGGACAACGCCTTCAACCAGCAGGTCGCCCAGGAGCTGCTGGAAGGCGAGGGCGCGGTGGTCACGCTGGCCAGTGGCGGGGTGGAAGGCGTGCACCTCGCCCTCGTGGCCGAGCCGGCCTACGACGCCATCCTGATGGATGTGCAAATGCCCGACATCGACGGCTTCGAGGCGACGCAGCGCATCCTCGCGCGTCGGCCGGACAGCCTCGTCATCGCCATGACGGCCAATGCGATGGAGGCCGACCGCCAGGCGTGCCTGGCCGCCGGCATGCGCGACCATGTCGCCAAGCCGGTGGATCTGGCGCAACTGGTTGCCTGCCTTTGCCGCTACGTCGGACCCGTCTCGCCGGCGACCCCCGCCAGCTGTGCCCTGCTGGAGCCCGAAGCGGCGCTGCGGCGGCTCGGCGGGCGACAGGCGTTGTACGACCGTCTGGTGAAGTCATTCGGCCAGGATGGGCCGGCGGAGATGGAAGCCCTGGACCGGCATCTGCGGCAGCAGGCCCGCAACGATGCCCTGCGCACGCTGCACACCTTGCGCGGCTTGGCCGGCGTCGTCGGTGCCAGCGCGTTGGCCGCCGAGGCGGGGCGGCAAGAGCAGGCGCTGCGTGACGGTGCCGCGGGGGAGGCCCTGGATCTGGCAGCCCTGCGTGCGCTGCTGGGCGAGAGCCTGGCCGCGCTGGCGGCGCTCACCGCGGCCGCACCGCCTGCGCCCGTCGGCCCGGCCGCGCCGTCCGGCGTCGGCGGCGACCCGCTCGCGGCCCTGCGCCGGATGCGTCAGCTGCTGATGGAGCGCAACATGCGCTCGGTCGCCGTCAGCGAACAGTTGGCGGCCGCCTATGCGGACGAGCTCGGCCCGGAGGTGGCGTCGCTCGCGGCCGCAGTCGCGCGGCTGGATTTCGCCAAGGCGCTGAAGGCCTGCGACCAGTTGCTGGATCGTCTCAATCCGCGCTGAGCTGTTCACGGGAACGACCTCGCGGGCAAAACCCGTTCCCACGTGCCGGACGGGGGTTGGTGGGAGTACAATGAGAATCATTCTCATCAAACCGACTGCCTGTCGATCTGCCCATGTTCGAGCCGCTGTCCTCCAGCCTCGCCGCCGCCCCTGCCGGACAGGCGCTGACCGTCGAGCAGGTGCGTGCCCCCCAGCATTCGCCGGAGTGGGCCGCCTGGCTGGCCGACCTGGGTTTCATGCCGGGAGAGGCCGTGCGCGTGCTGCGCCGCGGCGCCCTGCGCACGAGCAACCTGGTCGTGCGCGTCGGGCAGTCGACGTTTGCGCTGCGCCACGCCGAAGCCGATTGCATCGCCGTGACGACGCGCCGTCATGACTGAGGCGGTCGTCCACGTCCATCGCGGCGGCAAGCTCGTCGCCCTCGTCGGCAACCCGAACTGCGGCAAGACGGCTCTTTTCAATGGCTTGACCGGGAGCCACCAGAAGGTGGCCAACTACGCTGGCGTCACTGTCGAGCGCAAGGAAGGGCGCCTTGTCACGACCGCGGGCAAGACGCTGCGCCTGCTGGACCTTCCCGGCACCTACAGCCTGCATCCGCGCTCGCCCGACGAGCGCGTCACCTGCGACGTGCTGGCCGGACGGGCCAAGGGCGAGAAGCGGCCCGACCTCGTCGTCTGTGTGCTGGACGCGACCAACCTGCGCCGCAACCTGCGCCTGCTGCTGGCCGTGCGCCGCATGGGCATGCCCGTGGTGGTGGCCCTGAACATGGCCGACCTGGCTGCCCGCCGCGGCCTCAAGATCGATGTTGCGGCGCTGGGCGCGCAACTGGGCCTGCCCGTCGTGCGCACCGTCGCCATCCACAAGGAAGGCCTGGACGAGCTGCGTGCGCTGCTCGACAGGCCCGAGGTGTGGGAAGGTGCGCCCATCGCCGCCGGGCAGCCCGACGACGACCACGCCGTTGTCAAGACCTGGCTGCGCGCGCTGGACCTCGACCATGAACTGCCCACCCTGCCCAGCGACCGCGTGGACCGCGTGCTTCTGCACCCGGTGGCCGGCTCAGTCATCCTGGCGGTGCTGCTCTTCCTGCTCTTCCAGGCCGTGTTCTCCTGGGCCGAGAAGCCCATGGCGATGATCGAGGCCAGCATGGCCTGGCTGGGCGAACAGGTGGGCAACTTCATTCCGCCCGGCTGGTTCCACAGCCTCATCGTCGACGGGGTCATCGCCGGTGCCGGCGGCGTGCTGGTCTTCCTGCCGCAGATTCTGATCCTGTTCTTCTTCATCCTCGTGCTGGAGGAGTCGGGCTACCTGCCGCGCGCCGCGCTGCTGCTGGATCGGCTGATGGGCAGCGTGGGCCTGTCCGGCCGCAGCTTCATCCCGCTGCTGTCGAGCTTCGCCTGCGCCATCCCGGGCATCATGGCCACGCGCTCCATCGCCAACCCGCGCGACCGCATCGTCACCATCATGATCGCGCCGCTGATGACCTGCTCGGCGCGGCTGCCGGTCTATGCCTTGCTGATCGGCGCCTTCGTGCCGCAGCGCACGGTGGCCGGCCTGGAGCTCCAGGGCCTGGTGCTGTTCGGCCTGTACCTGGCCGGCATCGTGGGGGCGCTCGCCATCGCCTGGGTGCTGAAACGCTTCACCAGCGCGGGCCGACTCGTCCGGCCGCTGATGATGGAGCTGCCGAACTACCACTGGCCGCACCCCCGGTCCATCGCTGTCGGCCTGTGGCAGCGCGCGATGATCTTCATCAAGCGCGTGGGCGGCATCATCCTGGTGCTGACGCTCTTGCTGTGGCTGCTGGCCAGCTTCCCGGCGCCGCCCGAGGGTGCGACGGGCGCACCCATCCAGTACAGCGTTGCCGGCTGGCTGGGCGCGGGCCTGGCGAAGATCTTCGAACCTATCGGTTTCAACTGGCAGATCAGCCTGGCGCTGGTGCCGGGGCTGGCGGCGCGCGAGGTGGCCATCAGTGCGCTGGGCACCGTCTATGCGCTGTCCGCCACCGGTGACGAAGCCGCGCAGGCTCTGGCGCCGCTGATCGCCCAGAGCTGGAGCCTGGCGACGGCGCTGTCCCTGCTGGCCTGGTATGTGTTCGCGCCGCAGTGCATCGCGACGCTGGCCGCCGTGAAGCGCGAGACCGGCGGGTACCGGCTGCCGCTGATCATGCTGGCCTATCTGTTCGGGCTGGCCTACCTGGCCTCGTTCATCACGTACCGTGTGGCGCTGATGCTCGGTGCCGGCTGAGGCTCAGGGCGGTGTCGGCCGCGTCGGCACGCCGGCGCTGCAGACGTCGACGTGGCCCGGGCTGTGCACGAACCAGCCGCCGCGATAGCGCCGGGCGTCCAGCAACCGGGTCCAGGTGGCCGACTCGGTCTTCAGCACCTGCAGCGCCGGCCGCTCGGCCGCCGGCACTTCGGCCAGCAGGCGCACGCGCAGGATGCCGGTGCGCTGCTCGGGCTTGTCGTAGAAGCCCAGGGCAGCGCTGCCACGGGGCAGCGCGGACAGCAGCTCCATGCCCTTGATGACGCGGCCGACCACAGTGATGTTCAGGTCCAGGCCGCGCGGCGCATGGCCGATCACGACGTAGAGCTCGGTGCCGTTGCTGGAGTCGACGGCGTCGCTGCGGCCGGCACCGACCATGCCGTAGCAATGTGCCAGCCAGGCCTTGCCGGCCTTGGGATCGGCGGCGACGGGAAAGCCATCCGCGAACCCGGTACGCGGCGCCCAGCCGTCCACGTCGGGCAGCTTGGCGAAGCGGGCGGCCTTGCCCACGCGGTCCAGCGGCACCGAGAACTCGGCCGGCAGCTTGGCCGCCGCGCCCGCGGGCAGCGGCCTGGCCTTGGCGGCGTCCTCGCCGTCGGGGTCACCCCACTGGGTGACGAAGTTGTCCTGCACGCGCACGATTGCCAGGCCGTCCCAGTAGCCGCCCCGGGCGAGCGCGCGGATGTTGGCCGCATGGGCCGGCGCGAAGCGGGGTGCCAGCTCGATGAGGACCTGGCCCGAAGCGAGCTCCATGAGCAGCGTGTTGTCGGGATCCAGTGCGCGCCAGTCGCCGGCAGGCGATGAGGTCAGGATCTCCGCGGCGGTCTTCTTCTTGGCGGGGGGCTTGGCGGGCGCGGCCGCGGCGGCGCTGCACATCAGGCCGGCCAGGGCCAGAACGAGGGCGGTGTGTTTCATGGGCGCGGAGCTTAACGGCTGCCCCGGCGCGCGGGCCGCCTACAGCTGGGCCAGGCCCTTCCAGAGCATGTAGGCCGCGAGTGCGAACAGCAGGCCCGCAAACACCTTCTTCAGCTGACCCACGTCCATCGCGTGTGCCGCGCGGGCGCCCAGCGGCGCCATCGTCACGCTGGCCACGGCGATCACCGCCAGTGCCGGCAGGTAGAGATAGCCCAGGGCACCCGGCAGGGCCGGCGCCAGCCCCCAGCCGCCGACGACGTAGCCCAGCGTGTTCGCGACGGCGATCGGGAAGCCGAGGGCGGCGCTGGTCGCGACGGCCAAGTGCACCGGGATGTTGCACCAGACCATGAAGGGCACGCTGACGAAGCCGCCGCCGGCACCCACCAGGCCCGACAGCAGACCGATGCCGGCGCCGGCGCCGAGCTGGCCAGCCGTGCCGGGCATCTGGCGACTGGGCGCAGGGCGCCTGTTGCGCAGCATCTGCCAGCCCGAGAAGCTGACGAAGGCCGCGAACACGAGGGCCAGCCAGGCGCCCTTGATCAGCGCGAACAGGCCCGCGCCGGCCATCAGGCCGCCGAGCAGGATCCCCGGGGCGAGGCCCCGGACGAGGTCCCAGCGCACGGCACCGCGCTTGTGGTGGGCGCGCACACTGGACAGCGACGTGAACATGATGGTCGCCATCGAGGTCGCGATGGCCATCTTGACCGCCAGCCCGGCCTCGACGCCGCGCTGGCCCAGGATGAGAGTCAGGAAGGGCACCATCAGCATGCCGCCGCCGATGCCCAGCAGGCCGGCCAGGAAGCCTGCCCCGAGTCCGAGCGCCAGCAGCTCGATGACGAGAGGGGCCGTCACGTCGAATGCAGCCGCTTCAGCACCGCCCGCCATTCGTCTGGCGTGACCGGCGTGATCGACAGCCGGCTGCCCCGCTCCAGCACGCGCATAGAGGCCAGCTCGGGAGCCTCACGCATCTCCTTCAGGCTCAGCAGCCGCGTCGTCTCGCGCCAGCGCACGTCGACGTGCACCCAGCGTGGCGCCTCGGGTTTGGACTTGGCGTCGTGGTAGGGGCTGGTCGGGTCGAACTGCGTCGCGTCGGGATAGGCCGCGCTGCAGACCTCGGCGAGACCCGCGATGCCGGGCTCCGGACAGGACGAGTGATAGAAGAGCACACCGTCGCCGAGCTGCATGTCATCGCGCATGAAGTTGCGCGCCTGGTAGTTGCGCACGCCGGTCCAGGGCAGGGTGCCGGCCCGTTGCAGGTCGAGGATGGAGGCCTCGTCGGGCTCGGACTTCATCAGCCAGTAGCGCATTGCTCCTCCGCAGGGACAAGACGTCGTGCCTGCCCCAGCGGAACCCGAGGCACTGGCTTTGCCAGACCGCCGAGTTCAACCCCTGGCGGGGGCCGGCGAAGCCGGTAGGGGGGCTCGTGAAAAGAGGTGTCCACCGCGATCCGGGGGCCGAGATCCTGAACACCCAGGGGTAATCAGGTGGGCGAGGTCAGCCGGACTTCGGGTTCATCTGACGCGAGACGATCACGCCCGTCCGGAATTTTCCAAGCCCTTGCTCATAGAGCATCGGATGAAGGAAATAAAAGCCCGTCGGTGCGGTGGACGGGGGTGATTCTAGAACCTGCAAAGGTGGCTAGGATGCGGCGCCGAAAAGAGATGAGCTTCAGGGAGGGTTTCATGAATCAGGCGGACTTCGTGCACATGGTGCGCGTGAGCGAGCAGGCCAGTGCGCAGGACAGCCGCGCCTACCGCCGCGGCGTCGCCGCTTTCGCAGCCCTGGGCTACGTCTGGGTGCTGGGCTGCCTGGCGCTGGCGACCGCTCTGGTGGCCTGGTTGCTGCCGCAGTTGCTGCATGGGCGCTTTCGCATCGGGCTGCTGTGGGGCCTGCTGGGAGCCCTGGGCCTGCTGTGGGCGAGCCTGCGGGCACTGTGGGTGCGCCTGGATGCCCCCGACGGCATGCCCCTCACGGCGCGCGAGGCCCCGGTGCTGTTTGAGGCCCTGGAGCGCATCCGCAAGAAGATCCACGGGCCGCCCATCCATGCCGTCTACCTGGACGCCGAGTTCAATGCCAGCATCCGGCAGACGCCGCGTTGGGGGCTGCTGGGCGGTGCGGTGAACACGCTGACTGTTGGCCTGCCGCTGCTGATGGCGCTGGACAAGCCGCGCCTGTACGCCGTGCTGGCGCACGAATACGGGCATCTGCGTGGCAATCATGGGCGCTTTGCCGCGTGGATCTACCGCACGCGGCAGTCGTGGCTGCGCCTGCACGACAGCATGCGCAACGACTCCGGCATGGCCGCGGCCGCCACGCAGGCCTTCCTCAACTGGTACTTTCCGCGCTTCGCGGCCAAGACCTTCGCGCTGGCACGCCAGGACGAGTACGAAGCCGACCGCATCGCTGGCCGCCTGGTGGGTCACGAGGCGGCAGCGGCGGCGTTGGTGGAGATCGAGGTGCGGGGCGCCTGGCTCCAGCAGCAATTCTGGGGTGACCACTGGCGCGGCGCGGCCGAGGCGGCGCTGCCCGTCGGGCCATTCAAGGTGATGCGCGCGCAATTGCTGCAGCCGCCCGAGCCCGGCTTTGCGGGCGAGGCCCTGCGTCAGGCCCTGGCGCGCGTCAGCGACCTGGACGATACCCACCCCAGCCTGCGTGACCGCGTGGCCTCGCTGGGTGCCCAGGCGGTGCTGCCGGAGTGGTCACGACGTGGTGCGCTGTCGCTGCTCGGCGAAGGGACGGAACGCTGGATTGCGCATTTCGATCGCCAATGGTGCAAGGACAACGCCGGAGACTGGAAACAGCAGCACGCTTGGCTGGTTCGCGTGCGCGAGCGGCTGCAGGCGCTGGCGGCTGCGCGGGCGACCGGCAATGCCAATGACCTCGTCGAGGAGGCCAGGCTGCGCCGCTGCCTCGATCGCCATGCGGACGTGCGTCCGCTGTACGAGCTCGCGCTGCAGCGCAGCGCGGAGCACCCGGGCGCGCTGCTGGGGCTGGCGGCGACGCTGACCCAGGGTGACCGCGTGGCCCGGCTGCAGGTGCTGCAACGCCTGTGGGATGCGGGTGGCGACCACCGCTGGTGGGCCGCTCGCCAGGCCGTCGATGAACTGGAGACGCCGCGTGCGGGCCTGGTGCATGACGCCGCCGCGCTCAAGCTCTGGCGCGAGCGGGCCCGGCAGGCGGAGGCGGGGGAGGAGCGGGCCTGGGAGGAGCTGCGCCAGACACCGTACTTCGGCCAGATCACGCGGCACGATCTGTCCGCGTTCGAGCTGGGAGAGGTGCAGGCGGAGCTGGCACGTTGCAAGCCCGTCGCGCGCTGCTGGCTCGTGAGCAAGACCCTGCGCGAGTTCCCGCGCCGCCGGGCCTACCTCGTCTTCGTCGAGCTGCCGGGCATGGCGGACGAGGACCGCTTTGCGCTGTGCCGTTGGCTGGAGGGCAACCTCAGCCTGCCGGGGCCGGCGCTTGCGCTCTGGGCGGGGGAGTCGCCGACGCTGGACGAGATCCGCCGTGGCGCCTTCGAGCCCATCCACCCGCGCATGCAGGCGTAGGCCGGGCGCCTAGAGCAACTGTCCGTCGTGTTCCAGCGCCTCGTCCAGCCTCTTGACGAGGGCATCCAGCTCGGGCCCCGAGGCCGCCGAAGGAGCCGCGCGCGGCGCTGCCTCCCGGGGCGTCTCGGCGAGCTGGTAGGCGAGGTTGAGCGCCGCCAGCACGGCGATGCGCTCGCGTGCCTTCACCTTGCCGGCGTCTCGGATGGCGCTCATCTCGCGGTCCACCTGCGCCACGGCCGCGGTCAACGCGGCCTCGCCGCCGTCGGGGCAGCCAAGCAGATAGCTCTGGCCCATGATGGTCACTTCCATCTGCTTCATGGCTGCTCCTCCTTCGGGGTCTCGGCGGGCAGGCGCTCCAGCAGCGCGTCGACGCGCGCGCGCGCCGCGTTCAGGCGAGAGCGCAGGCTGTCGCGCTCCTGCGTGATGGCGGTCAGCTGCACCTGCAGCAGCAGGTTTGTGCGCAGGATTTCGTCGTGGCGAAGGAGCAGGCGCTCCACGCGGTCGGTCAGGTCGGTCAGGCTGGCCATGGATGGGCGGGTGTCAGGCGGCTGCTGATTTTAGGTGGCGACCGTAGTCGCATTCGTCGACCACGGCGCAAACGTTGCATAACGGCTTGCGCGCCTGGCAGACATAGCGGCCGTGAAGGATCAGCCAGTGGTGGGCATCCACACTGTAGGCCGGCGGTATGCGCTTGAGCAGGCCCAGCTCCACGGCCAGCGGCGTCTTGCCAGGGGCCAGGCCCGTGCGATTGCTGACGCGGAAGATGTGGGTGTCCACGGCCATGGTCGGTTCGCCGAAGGCGACGTTGAGTACCACGTTGGCCGTTTTGCGGCCCACCCCGGGCAGGGCCTCCAGCGCCTCGCGCGTGCGCGGCACCTCGCCGCCGTGCAGGTCGACGAGCATGCGGCAGGTCTGCAGCAGGTGCTTGGCCTTGCTGCGGTACAGGCCGATGGTCTTGATGTGGGACTCGAGCCCCTCCACCCCCAGCGCCAGGATGCCGGCCGGCGTGTTGGCCTGGGCGAACAGGCGCCGGGTGGCCTTGTTGACGCCGACGTCAGTGGCCTGCGCGGACAGCAGCACGGCCGTCAGCAGCTCGAAGACGCTGGCGAACTCCAGTTCGGTCTGCGGCGCCGGGTTGGCAGCCTTCAGCGTGGCGAAGAAGCGTTCGACTTGGGCGGCGTTCATGCCGGTCATTGTCGGCCGGCTTCGGCAGCGCTCAGCCGCGCTTGGCGCGGGCGCGCGCCAGCGCCGCCTCGATGACGGCGCGCTTGCGGTCCAGTTGCGCCGGATCCGTGATGACCGATGCCGCCGGCAGGTCGGCCAGCTTGGCCTCAGCCTTGGCCATCAGGCGCGCCTCGTTCTCCTCGGCCTCGCGATGGCGGCGGAACTGGCGGAAGGCGTAGCGCTCGCGGGCCTCGGCGGCTTGCGGCTGGCTCCAGGCGGCCCAGCCGGTGGCCGCGGTCACCTCGGGCATGGAGATGCAGTCCACCGGGCAGGCCGGCACGCAGAGTTCACACCCGGTGCACTGGGCGGCCACAACGACGTGCATGGCCTTCGGCGCTCCGACGATGCAGTCGGCCGGGCAGGCCTTGATGCACAACGTGCAGCCGATGCACCAGGCTTCGTCGATGACGGCCACACCGCGGGTGGCCTCGACGCCGTTGTTGGGGTTCAGCGGCAGAGCCGGGCGGCCGGTGAGGGCGGCCAGCCGGCGCACGCCCTCGGCGCCGCCGGGCGGGCACTGGTTGATGTCGGCATCACCCGCGCTGATCGCGTCGGCGTAGGCGCGGCAATCCGGGTAACCGCAGCGGGTGCACTGGGTCTGCGGCAGCGCGGCGTCGATCAGCTCTGCGAGGTTCACGCCTGGCGTCGCGTGCGCTTGGCGGCCAGCTTGGCGGCCGGCTTGGCGATCGGCTTGGCGACCGTGACCTTGGCGGTCTGCTTCAGCGGTGCGGCTTCGTACTTGGCGATGAAGTCGCGCACCTCGGGGTAGACCTTCTCGCGCCAGCGACGGCCCGAGAAGATGCCGTAGTGCCCCGCTCCGATGGCGTCGTAATGGAACTGGTGCTGCTTGGGCACGCCGGAGCAGAGGTCGTGGGCGGCCCGGGTTTGGCCGGCGCCGGAGATGTCGTCCAGCTCACCCTCGACGGTCAGCAGTGCCGTGGTCTTGATGTCCTGGGGCCGGACGTACTGGCCATCCACTTGCCAGGTGCCGTTGACCAGTGCGAAGTCCTGAAAGACAGTCTTGATGGTGTCGAGGTAGTACTCGGCCGGCATGTCCAGCACGGCGTTGTACTCGTCGTAGAAGCGGCGGTGGGCCTCGGCGCCCTCGTCGTCGCCGCGCACCAGATCCAGGAAGTAGTCGTAGTGCGAGGTGAGGTGGCGGTCCGGGTTCATGGCGACGAAACCGGTGTGCTGCAGGAAGCCCGGGTAGACCTCGCGGCCGGCGCCGGGGAAGTTGGTCGGCACGCGATAGATGACGTTGTTCTCGAACCAGCTGAAGCTGCGGTTCATGGCCAGGTTGTTGACGGCAGTCGGGCTCTTGCGGGCGTCGATGGGGCCGCCCATCATGGTCATGCTGCGCGGCGTGGCCTCGCCGACCGACGCCATCAGCGAGATGGCCGCCAGCACCGGCACGGTGGGCTGGCAGACGGAAATGACGTGGCAGTCGGCGCCGCCGACATGGCGGATGAACTCCTGGACGTAGCGGATGTAGTCGTCCAGGTGGAAGGGACCGACCTCCAGCGGCACCATGCGGGCGTCGGTCCAGTCGGTGATGTAGACCTTGTGCGACTTCAGCAACTGCTTGACGGTTTCACGCAGCAAGGTCGCGTGGTGCCCGGACAGCGGCGCGACGACCAGCACGGTGGGCTGGTCCTTCATCTTGGCCAGCACCTTCAGGTCGTCCGTGTAGCGCTTGAAGCGCAGCAGGCGGCAGAAGGGCTTCTCCAGCGGCACCAGTTCCTGCACGGCGACGTCCACGCCGTCGACCTCGACCGAGCGGATGTCGAACTCGGGCTTCTCGTAGTCCTTGGCCAGGCGGTGTGCCAGGTCCAGCCCGGCCGAGAGGCGCTGGGCCATCGGCGTGTGCGCGAAGGGCGACAGCGGGTGGCTGTAGAGCTTGGCCGACGCCGCCGCGAACTCGGAGAAAGGGCTGAGTAGGGCGCGCTGGGTTTCGAAGAGCTGATACAGCATGACCGGCCTTGAATCTGGGAGCGGGGAAGCGTCAATGGTGCCAGAAAACGCTTTCGCCGTTGTGCGGTGCAGCATCAGGATCGGCGGCCAAACCGCCAATCCTTCGCACTCCGTGAGGGCTTCAGCCCTTCATGACGGCCGCCATCGCGGCGGCCACTACGGGCAGGTTGCCTTCGTTCAGCGCCGCGACGCAGATGCGCCCCGAGTCCACGCCGTAGACGCCGAATTCGTTGCGCAGGCGCTGCATCTGGGCGGCGGACAGACCGGAATAGCTGAACATGCCCAGCTGCTCGGTGACGAAGGACAGGTCCTGGGTCACGCCGGCCGACTTCAGCGCCGCAACCAGGGCCGAGCGCATGGCCTTGATGCGCACGCGCATGCCGGCCAGTTCCTCTTCCCACAGACCCCGCAGCGCGTCGTCGGACAGCACCTGGGCGACGACCTGGGCGCCGTGCGTGGGTGGGTTGGAATAGTTGGTGCGGATCATGATCTTCAGCTGCGACAGCACGCGGGCGGCCTCGTCATCGCCGGTGCAGACCACGCTCAGCGCGCCGACACGCTCGCCGTACAGCGAGAAGCTCTTGGAGAAGCTGGTGGACACGAAGAAGCCCACGCCGGCGGCCATGAACTGGCGCACCGCCTCGCCGTCCTCCTTCAGGCCGAAGCCGAAGCCCTGGTAGGCCATGTCCAGGAAGGGCGTCAGGTGCTTGGCCTTGGCGGCGGCCACGACCTGGGCCCATTGCTCGGCGCTGATGTCGTAGCCGGTGGGGTTGTGGCAGCAGGCGTGCAGCACGACGACGGTGCCGGCGGGGGCTGCGTTCAGCGCGGCCAGCATGCCGTCGAAGTTGATGCCCTTTTTGGCTGCGTCGTAGTAGGGGTAGGTCTCGACCGTGAAGCCGGCCTGCGTGAACAGCGCGCGGTGGTTTTCCCAGCTCGGGTCGGAGATCAGCACCTTGGCGCCGGGGCTGAGGTGCTTGAGGAAGTCGGCGCCGATCTTCAGCGCACCGGTGCCGCCCAGCGCCTGCACGGTGGCGACGTGCTTGAGTTCGCTGCCGAACACCAGCTTCTGCACGGCCTTGTCGTAGGCGGCGATGCCATCGATGGGCAGGTAGCCGCGCGGCTTGAGCGTGGCGGCCATGGCGGCCTCGGCCTGCTGCACGCATTTCAGCAGCGGCAGCTTGCCGTTCTCGTCGTAGTAGACGCCGACGCCGAGGTTGACCTTGCCGGCGCGGGTGTCGGCATTGAACTGCTCGTTCAGACCGAGGATGGGATCACGGGGGGCAAGGGCGACATCGGCAAAAAGCGACTGGGACATGACGGGTTTCCTGAAAGGACGTTGGCAGCAGGGGAGGGCTTGAAGATCGGGGGTCTGCGCTAACCTGCCTGGTTTCGCAGCGCAGCAATTTTGCCCGTGAACCCAGGGAAGTCCCCATGCAAGAAGCCTTGAACGCCATGCCCGGCCCCGAAAGCGACTCGGAGGAACGCAAGGGCGAATTCGTCAGCTTCGAAGGCTCGCCGTTTCAGCTGTTCCAGCCTTTCCCGCCGGCGGGGGATCAGCCGGCCGCAATCGCGCAACTGGTGGAGGGCATCAACGATGGCCTGAGCTACCAGACACTGCTGGGCGTCACCGGCTCGGGGAAGACGTTCACGATGGCCAACGTCATCGCCCGACTCGGTCGGCCAGCTATCGTCTTTGCACCCAACAAGACGCTGGCGGCCCAGCTCTACAGCGAGTTCCGGGACTTCTTTCCCAAGAATGCGGTCGAGTACTTCGTCAGCTACTACGACTACTACCAGCCCGAGGCCTATGTGCCGCAGCGCGACCTGTTCATCGAGAAGGACAGCGCCATCAACGAGCACATCGAGCAGCTGCGCCTGTCCTGCACCAAAAGCCTGCTGGAGCGGCGCGACGTGGTCATCGTCGCGTCCGTGTCGGCCATCTACGGCATCGGCAACCCCAGCGACTACCACCAGATGGTGATGACGCTGCGCGTGGGTGACAAGATGGGGCAGCGCGACGTGATCGCCCAGCTGATCCGCATGCAGTACACGCGCAACGAGATGGAGTTCACCCGCGGCCACTTTCGCGTGCGCGGTGACACCATCGACGTGTTCCCGGCCGAGCATTCCGAGCTGGCACTGCGCATCGAGCTGTTCGACGACGAGATTGAGGGGCTGGCACTGTTCGACCCGCTGACCGGTCAGATTCGCCAGAAGATCCCGCGCTTCACCGTGTACCCCAGCAGCCATTACGTGACGCCGCGCGAACGCGTGCTGGCAGCCATCGACACGATCAAGGAGGAGCTGCGCGAGCGCGTAGGCTTCTTCGTCAAGGAGGGCAAGCTCGTCGAGGCGCAGCGCATCGAGCAGCGCACGCGCTTTGACCTGGAGATGCTGCAGGAGGTGGGCCATTGCAAGGGCATCGAGAACTACACCCGCCACCTGTCCGGCTCAGAGCCGGGCGACCCGCCGCCCACGCTGGTGGAGTACGGGTTTCGCCTGCCGTCCGCGCTGGACAACCGGCCGTTGAAGTTTGCCGAGTTCGAACGCAAGATGCGCCAGGCCGTTTTCGTGTCGGCCACGCCGGCGCAGTACGAGCAGGACAACGCCGGCCAGGTGGTCGAGCAGGTGGTACGGCCCACGGGCCTGGTGGACCCCCTTGTCGAGGTGCGCCCCGCCACGCACCAGGTCGATGACGTGCTGCAGGAGATTCGCCTGCGCGTGGAGGCCGGTGAGCGCGTGCTGATCACGACGCTGACCAAACGCATGGCCGAGCAGCTCACCGACTACCTCAGCGACAACGGCGTCAAGGTGCGCTATCTGCACTCCGACGTGGACACTGTCGAGCGCGTCGAGATCCTGCGCGACCTGCGCCTGGGTGCCTTCGACGTGCTGGTTGGCATCAACCTGCTGCGTGAAGGACTGGACATCCCCGAGGTGTCGCTGGTGGCCATCCTGGACGCCGACAAGGAAGGCTTCCTGCGGGCCGAGCGCAGCCTGATCCAGACCATCGGCCGGGCCGCGCGCAACTTGAACGGCAAGGCGATCCTGTATGCAGACCGCATCACCGAGTCCATGCGCAAGGCCATCAGCGAGACCGAGCGCCGTCGCGCCAAGCAGATGGCGTTCAATGAGGAACACGGCATCACCCCGCGCAGCGTGCAAAAGCGCATCAAGGACCTGATCGACGGCGTCTATTCCGAGGAGGCCGGCCGCGACGACGCGAAGTTGCTGGCGGCGGCCAAGGTCGAGGACCTGTCGGAGAAGGATCTGGCCAAACGCATGGCGCAGCTCGAAAAGCAGATGCTGGAACATGCCCGAAATCTCGAATTCGAGCAGGCCGCCCGCCTGCGCGACCAACTGGCGCAATTGCGCGAACAGGCCTTCGGTGCCCTGGTGCACGACAACATCGTGCCGCTAGAAAGTGCGCGCAAGCCAGGCACCGCGCGCTGACGCTGCTGCGCTGCAGCAAGAAACCCCTTGGCGGCTGTGGCTACCGAGGGGGATCCCGGAGTGCCGGCAGTAGTCGAGTAAAATCATCGGAAATGATTCGCTCGGCTATTGTCTGAGCTCCTCGGGTTAACCCGAATTCATTGCCTCGGACGACATCCGCCCGGGCGTCTCGCAAAGGAGTTTGTATGCGTCTCACCACCAAAGGCCGGTTTGCAGTCACCGCGATGTTGGACCTGGCGCTGCGCGAGAATACAGGCCCGGTGGCCCTGGCTGCCATCAGCCAGCGGCAGCAGATTTCGCTGTCCTACCTGGAGCAGCTGTTCGGCAAGCTGCGCCGCCATGAGCTGGTGGAGAGCACCCGCGGCCCAGGCGGCGGCTATTCGCTCGGCCGCAAGGCGGAGGACATTACCGTCGCCGACATCATCGTCGCCGTGGACGAGGCGCTGGACGCCACCGGCTGCGGCGGCAAGGAAAACTGCATGGGCGAGGACAGCGGCCGCTGCATCACCCATGAACTCTGGACCAACCTGAACGCCAAGATGATCGAGTACCTCGATTCCGTCTCGCTGCGCAAGCTCGCCGACGAGCAACTGGCCAAGGGCTTCGAGGTGGAGGCCGCACCGGTCAAGCGCGCGATTTCCAGCCAGCCGGTCCTCAAGCCTATCCGCGTGACGGCGCCGAACTCGGTGTTCGCCCTGGGCGGCGCGTTCAGCAAGTAAGAAGAAACAAAAGTAGCCGTTCCATGGACATGACCCCGCACTTCCCGATCTACCTCGACTACGGCGCCACGACGCCGTGCGATCCCCGCGTGGTGGACGCGATGATTCCCTGGCTGCGCGAGCACTTCGGCAATCCGGCGTCGCGCAGCCACGCCTGGGGCTGGGAGGCGGAAGAGGCGGTCGAGAAGGCCCGCGTCCAGGTGGCCGAGCTGATCGGCGCCGACCCGCGCGAGATCGTCTGGACCTCGGGCGCCACGGAGTCCAACAACCTCGCGCTCAAGGGCGCCGCGCAGTTCTACAAGACCCGTGGCAAGCACCTGATCACGGTGAAGACCGAGCACAAGGCCGTGCTGGACACCATGCGCGAGCTGGAGCGCCAGGGCTTTGACGTGACCTACCTCGACGTGCTGGAGAACGGCCTGGTCGACCTGGACGCCTTCAAGGCCGCCTTGCGCCCGGACACGATCCTGGCCTCGGTCATGTACGTGAACAACGAGATTGGCGTGATCCAGGACGTCGTTGCGCTGGGCAACCTGTGCCGCGAGCGCGGCATCATCTTCCACGTCGACGCGGCCCAGGCGACCGGCAAGGTCGCCATCGACCTGTCCAAGCTGCCCATCGACCTGTTGAGCCTGGCCTCGCACAAGACCTATGGCCCCAAGGGCATCGGTGCGCTGTACGTGCGCCGCAAGCCGCGTGTGCGTCTGGAAGCGCAGATGCACGGTGGCGGCCATGAGCGAGGCATGCGCTCGGGCACGCTGCCTGTGCACCAGATCGTCGGAATGGGCGAGGCCTTCCGCATCGCCCGCGAGGAGATGGGCGCGGAGAGCGAACGCATCCGTGCACTGCACAACCGCCTGGTGCAGGGCCTGTCCGGCATCGAGCAGACCTTCATCAACGGCGACCTGGAACAGCGGGTCCCGCACAACCTGAACATCTCGTTCAACTACGTTGAGGGTGAGTCGCTGATCATGGGCGTGAAGGGCCTGGCGGTGTCGTCCGGTTCGGCCTGCACCTCGGCCAGCCTGGAGCCCAGCTACGTGTTGCGCGCGCTGGGCCGCAGCGATGAGCTGGCACACAGCTCGCTGCGCATGACCATCGGTCGCTTCACGACCGAGGAAGAGATTGACTATGCGATCAGCGTGCTGACCGACCGCGTCGCCAAGCTGCGCGAGCTGTCCCCGCTGTGGGACATGTACAAGGATGGCATCGACCTGTCGACCATCCAGTGGGCGGCGCACTGATCGCGAACTAGGAGAACACCATGGCATACAGCGAAAAGGTCGTCGACCACTACGAGAACCCCCGCAACGTCGGCAACTTCGACAAGGGCGACGAGGATGTCGGTACCGGCATGGTCGGGGCCCCGGCCTGCGGCGACGTGATGAAGCTGCAGATCAAGGTCAACCCGGCGACCGGCCTGATCGAGGACGCCAAGTTCAAGACCTATGGCTGCGGCTCGGCCATCGCCTCCAGCTCCCTCGTCACCGAATGGGTCAAGGGCAAGAGCCTGGACGAGGCGCTGACCATCAAGAACACGCAGATCGCCGAAGAGCTGGCCCTGCCGCCGGTCAAGATCCACTGTTCCATCCTGGCCGAAGACGCCATCAAGGCGGCCGTGGACGACTACCGCGCCAAGCACACGAACTGATATGTCGGTGACCCTGACCGAGGCCGCTGCCCGCCACGTCAAGCGCTACATCGCCAAGCGTGGCAAGGGCATTGGCGTGCGCCTGGGCGTCAAGACCACCGGCTGCTCGGGCTTGGCCTACAAGCTGGAGTACGCCGACGAGGCCGCGCCCGAGGACGTCGTGTTCGAGGGGCACGAGGTCAAGATCCTCATCGACCCCAAGAGCCTGCCCTATCTCGACGGCACCGAGCTGGATTTCGTCCGCGAGGGCCTGAACGAAGGCTTCAAGTTCCGCAACCCACGCGAGAAGGACCGCTGCGGCTGCGGCGAATCCTTCCGTGTCTGATCGGCGCCGACGTTTTGCTGAGCGCGGCACCGGCCGCGCTTTTTGCTTTTTCACCTTGCCATGCGCCTGACCGACAACGACTTCCAGCTTTTCGGCCTGCCTGAGACGCAGGCACAGGTGCGCGCCGACATTGACGCACGCTGGAAGTTGCTGCAGGCCGAGGTCCACCCCGACCGGTTCGCGTCGGAAGGCGCCGCAGCACAGCGCGTGGCCATGCAGTGGGCCATGCGCGTCAACGAGGCCTACCAGCGCCTGCGCAATCCGCTGGCCCGCGCCGCCTATCTGTGCGAGCTGCGCGGTGCGCCGGTGCAGGCCGAGAACAACACCGCCATGCCGCCGGCCTTCCTGATGCAACAGATGGAATGGCGCGAGGCGCTGGACGAGGCCGCCGACGAGGCGGCGCTCGAGGCGCTGGATGACGACGCGGCCAGCGCCGAAGCCGCCGCGCTGGAGCAGGCCCGGCGCCTGCTTGACGAGGCGGGCGACGCGCCCGCCGCCGCTTCCCAGGTCCGTGCGCTGATGTTCATCCAGCGCTTTCGGGCTGACATCGACAAGCGCCTCGCGGCGCTGGACGCCTAATGGCCCTTCTACAGATTTCCGAACCCGGCGCCTCGCCCGACCCGCACCAGCGCCGCATCGCCGTCGGTATTGACCTCGGCACGACGCACTCCCTGGTTGCTGCCGTGCGCCATGGGGTGGCCGAATGCCTGCCCGACGAGCAGGGTCGCGTGATCCTGCCGTCCGCCGTGCGCTACCTGCCGGAAGGCCGTCGCCAGATCGGTGCCGATGCGTTCGCGGCCCAGGCGGAGGACCCCGAGAACACCATCGTCTCGGTCAAGCGCTTCATGGGGCGCAGCGTTGCCGACGTGGGCGACCGTGAGCATCTGCCCTACCGGTTCGAGGACCGCCCCGGCATGCTCGCCATCGCGACCCGCGATGGCGTCAAGAGCCCGGTGGAGGTGTCGGCCGAGATCCTCGCCACGCTGCGTTTTCGCGCCGAAGACAGCTTCGTGGACGACCTGTTCGGTGCCGTCATCACGGTGCCGGCCTATTTTGACGATGCCCAGCGCCAGGCCACCAAGGACGCCGCCGAGCTGGCCGGCATCCAGGTGCTGCGCCTGATCAACGAGCCGACAGCCGCGGCCATCGCCTACGGCCTGGACAACGCCGCCGAAGGCCTCTACGCCGTCTATGACCTGGGCGGCGGCACCTTCGACATTTCGCTGCTGCGCCTGACGCGCGGCGTGTTCGAGGTGGTGGCGACAGGCGGCGATGCGGCACTGGGCGGCGACGATTTCGACCGTGCGCTGGCGGATTGGGCGCTGGCCGGCCGGACCCTGGTGTCGGCCCACGACAAGCGCGCCATCCTCATCGCGGCGCGTGCCGCCAAGGAAGCGCTGTCTGGGGCTGACTCCACCGAGCTCGTGGCCGTGCTGGACGCGGGGGAGCTGCGAGTGACCATCACGCAGGCCCAGTTCGAAGCGCTGGCTCAGCCCTTGATCGCCAAGACCCTGTCGTCCGTGAAGCGCGTGCTGCGCGACGCCAAGGTCAAGGCGGCCGACGTGCAGGGCGCGGTCATGGTCGGAGGCTCCACCCGCATGCCGGTCGTGCGCCGGGCCGTCGGGGAGCTGTTCGGGCGCGAGGTGCTGACCAATCTCAATCCCGACGAGGTCGTCGCGCTGGGCGCGGCCGTGCAGGCCAACCAGCTCGCCGGCAATGCGGCCGATGGCGAGATCCTGCTGCTCGACGTGATCCCGCTGTCGCTGGGACTGGAGACCATGGGCGGACTGGTTGAGCGCATCATCGAACGCAATGCCACCATCCCCGTCGCCAAGGCCCAGGACTTCACGACCTTCAAGGACGGCCAGACGGCCCTGGCGCTGCACGTGGTGCAGGGCGAGCGCGAGCTGGTCAGTGAATGCCGTTCGCTGGCGCGTTTCGAGCTGCGGGGCATCCCGCCCATGGCCGCCGGGGCCGCGCGCATCCGCGTCAGCTTCCAGGTCGATGCCGATGGCCTGCTCAGCGTGTCGGCCCACGAGTTGACCTCGGGCGTCGAGGCGTCCATCGCCGTCAAGCCCAGCTACGGGTTGTCGGACGACCAGATTGCCGGCATGTTGAAGGACGGCTTCGCCAGTGCCGACGCCGACATGGCCGCACGCAAGCTGCGCGAGGCGCGTGTCGAGGCTGAGCGCATGGTGCTTGCCACGCGCAGCGCGCTGTCCGCCGATGGCGACCTGCTGCCCGCGGCCGAGCGCGAAGCGCTGGAAGCCCGTCTGTCGGTCCTGGCCGCCATGACCGACGACGCCGATGCCATCGAAGCCGCCACCAAGGCGCTGGCCGAGGCGACCGAAGGCTTTGCCGCCGAACGCATGAACCGCAGCATCGCCCGCGCGCTGACCGGCCGCGATGTCAGCCAGCTCTGAGATTCACACCATGCCCGTCATCAAGATCCTCCCGCACGCCGAGTACTGCCCCGAAGGCGCCAGCATCACGGCCGCCCCGGGCACGTCGATCTGCGAAGCCCTGCTGGACAACGACATCCACATCGAGCACGCCTGCGACCAGGTCTGCGCCTGCACGACCTGCCACGTCATCGTGCGCGAAGGCGGCCGCTCGCTGAGCGAGATGGAGGAGGACGAGGAAGACATGCTGGACCGCGCCTGGGGGCTGGAGCCCGATTCGCGCCTATCCTGCCAGGCGCTGCTGCGCCAGCAGGACATCACGGTCGAGATTCCCAAGTACTCGATCAACCACGCCAAGGAAGGCAAGTGAGCGCTGTCCAGCGCATCCTCGGCTTCGAGTCGTCCTGCGACGAGACGGGGGTGGCGCTCGTCGAGGTGGAAGGCGACAAGCCGCCTCGGCTGGTGGCGCAGGCGCTGCACAGCCAGATCTCCATGCACCAGGCCTATGGCGGCGTGGTGCCCGAGCTGGCATCGCGCGACCATGTGCGCCGCGTGCTGCCGCTGACGCGAGAAGTGCTTTCGCAGGCTGGCCTGGCGCTGCAGGACATGGATCTGGTGGCCTACACGCAAGGCCCCGGCCTTGCGGGCGCGCTGCTGGTCGGCGCCGGCGTGGCCGTGTCGCTGGCTGCCGCGCTGGACGTGCCGGCGTTGCCGATCCATCATCTCGAGGGACATCTGTTGTCGCCCTTTCTGTCGGCCGACCCGCCGGAGTTTCCCTTCGTCGCGCTGCTCGTCAGCGGGGGGCACACCCAGCTGATGCGCGTGGACGATGTGGGCTGCTACGAGATCCTCGGCGAAACCATCGACGACGCCGCTGGCGAGGCCTTCGACAAGAGCGCCAAGCTGCTGGGCCTGCCTTACCCGGGTGGCCCGCACCTGGCGCGCATGGCCGAGTTCGGCAACCCCGACGCATTCGAGCTGCCGCGCCCGCTGCTGCACAGCGGCAAGCCGGATTTCAGCTTTGCCGGCCTGAAGACCGCGGTGCTGACCCAGGTGAAGAAGATCGGCGACTCCCCCTGCGAGCAGACCAAGGCCGATCTGGCCGCGTCGACGCAGGCGGCGATCGTGGAGGTGCTGGTGAAGAAGTCGCTGATGGTGCTGAAGGAGACGGGCCTCAAGCGCCTCGTCGTCGCCGGCGGCGTGGGCGCCAACGCCAAGCTGCGCGAGCAGTTGAACGCCGCCTGCGCCAAGCGGGGTGTGCGCGTGCACTACCCTGAGCTGTCGCTGTGCACTGACAACGGCGCCATGATCGCGATGGCCGCAGCGCTGCGCGTGCAGCGCGGCATGGCCCAGCCCCGGCGAGACGGCGGTTTCGAAGTCCGCCCGCGCTGGGATCTTTCTGCGGCTTAGTTGATCGTCAGCTGGCCGCCGTTCTCGGCGACGCGCTTGACCAGGTTCAGCGTCAGAACGCCGTTCTCGAAGCGGGCCTGCGACTGGATCTGGTCGATTTCGACCGGCAGCGAAAAGCTGCGGGCGTAGCTGGCGGCGCGGCGTTCGCGATAAAGCACGCGGGAGCCATCGGTCGGCGCAGCGGCTTCAGCCGTTGCCGTCTCGATGTGCACACGTCGGCCTTCGACGCGGACCTTGACGGCGTCCTTGGCGACGCCAGGCATGTCGACCGTGACGCTGTAGGCCTTGTCGTCTTCGCTGATGTCCAGGGCCGGGGTGCGCGTGGTGTCGGCATCGAACTGGCGCAGGACACGGGTGACTTGGCGGGGGTGGGTCAGGTAGAACATGGCTGAAAACTCCGTTGGTTTGCGCTGCTGAACCGGTCGGGAGCAGCACCCGATGACCGGGAGATAGGGCGGCTGGAGTGCGCTTCAAGGGCTCTCCTGCGTCGCGGCGGGAGAAGTCACGCATTTGCGGGGCAGGGCGCTTGGGGCTCTTGAAAGCCCCGGGTGGCGGCCCTATGTCCGCTCGCTTGGCCTGCCGAGGTTTGGCCGTTCTCCGGCTTTACGCTAGAATCCGCAGGTTTTGCGCGCTGGGAAGATATCTCTTTCGCGCGTGCGAAATGCCAAGCACGGCTCGGGGCGGTTTCCCCCGTGTCCGCAAGTCAACCCCGGAAACCGTCTGCGGCAGCGCCTCGTGTGCGTCTCGCCCGGCCGGACTTCCGAAACCTTTTTGGAAAACAAAATGTCCGTCGCCGATCTGAACAAGGCCGATATCGTCAAGGCCAACGCCCGCAGCGCCAACGACACCGGTAGCCCGGAAGTCCAAGTCGCCCTGCTGACCGCCCGCATCAACGAGCTGACCCCCCACTTCAAGCTGCACGCCAAGGACCACCACGGCCGCCGCGGTCTGCTGAAGATGGTCAACACGCGCAAGAGCCTGCTGGCTTACCTGAAGCGTGTGGACTCCGCCCGTTACGTCGCGCTGATCCAGAAGCTGGGTCTGCGTAAGTAATCGAGCAAATCCGCCGAGGAGCCTGTCTGGTCCATCAAGCCCAGTACAGGCTCTTTGTCTTTCTACCCAGGAACCAAGCTGACGTGGTCGCGGATCATTCCAAGACGGCTCTTCGCTGAGCTGCCCTGGAATGGTATCTGGACCAAACCCAGCCTCGTTTCCGGTTCCCACGAGTGCCACTGTCTGATGACGTGCACTCTTAGCAATCAGGAGCAATGAGCATGTCCATGTTCAACAAAGTCACCAAGTCCTTCCAATGGGGCAACCACAACGTCGTGCTGGAAACGGGTGAGATCGCCCGCCAGTCCACCGGCGCCGTTCTCGTCAACATCGAAGGCACCGTCGTGCTGGCCACCGTGGTCGCCAAGACGGAAGCCAAGGCGGGCCAGGACTTCTTCCCGCTGACCGTCGACTACCTCGAGAAGACCTACGCTGCCGGCAAGATCCCTGGCAGCTTCTTCAAGCGCGAGGGTCGCCCCAGCGAGCACGAGACGCTGACCAGCCGCCTGATCGACCGCCCGATCCGTCCGCTGTTCCCCGAGGGCTTCTTCAATGAAGTCCAGGTCGTCATCCATGTCGTCAGCCTGAACCCCGAAGTGCAGGCCGACATCGCAGCCATGATCGGCACCTCGGCTGCGCTGGCCGTGTCCGGCATCCCGTTCAACGGCCCGATCGGCGCCGCCCGCGTGGGCTATGTCAACGGCGAGTACACGCTGAACCCCAGCAAGTCCGAGCTGGCCAACAGCCAGATGGACCTGGTTGTCGCCGGCACGCAAGCGGCCGTGCTGATGGTCGAGTCCGAGGCCTCCGGCCTGTCGGAAGAAATCATGCTGGGCGCCGTGGTCTTCGGCCACGAGCAGGGCAACGTGGCCATCGCCGCCATCAACGAGCTGGTCAAGGAAGCCGGCAAGCCGGCCTGGAACTGGACCGCGCCTGCCAAGGACGAGGCCTTCATCGCCAAGGTCAACGGCCTGGCCGAAGGCCCGCTGCGCGAGGCCTACCAGATCCGCTCCAAGCAGGCTCGCACCCAGGCTTGCCGCACAGCCACCGCAAACGTCTTCGCTGCACTGACCGCCGAGGGCGTCGCCTTCGACAAGGTCGAGGTGGAGGGCCTGCTGTTCGAGATCGAAGCCCGCATCGTCCGCAGCCAGATCCTGGCCGGCGAGCCGCGCATCGACGGCCGCGACACCCGCACGGTGCGCCCCATCGAGATCAGCAACGGCATCCTGCCGCGCACTCACGGTTCGGCGCTGTTCACCCGTGGTGAGACGCAGGCCCTGGTTGTCGCCACGCTCGGCACGGACCGCGACGCACAGCGCATTGACGCGCTGGACGGCGAGTTCGAAGACCGTTTCATGATGCACTACAACATGCCCCCCTTCGCCACCGGCGAGACGGGTCGTGTCGGTAGCCCCAAGCGCCGCGAAATCGGCCACGGTCGCCTGGCCAAGCGCGCACTGATCGCCGCGCTGCCGAGCAAGGAAGACTTCCCGTACTCGCTGCGCGTCGTCTCCGAAATCACCGAGTCCAACGGCTCCTCGTCCATGGCTTCGGTCTGCGGCGGCTGCCTGGCGCTGATGGACGCCGGCGTGCCGATGAAGGCCCACGTGGCAGGTATCGCCATGGGCCTGATCAAGGACGCCAACCGTTTCGCCGTGCTGACCGACATCCTGGGTGACGAGGACCACCTCGGCGACATGGACTTCAAGGTGGCCGGCACGACGACCGGCATCACCGCCCTGCAGATGGACATCAAGATCCAGGGCATCACCAAGGAAATCATGCAGGTTGCCCTGGCTCAGGCCAAGGAAGCCCGCCTGCACATTCTGGGCAAGATGGTCGAGGCCATGAGCAGCGCCAACACCGAGGTGTCGCAGTTCGCCCCGCGCCTGTACACGATGAAGATCAACCCGGAGAAGATCCGTGACGTGATCGGCAAGGGCGGCGCCACCATCCGCGCGCTGACCGAAGAAACCGGCACGACCATCGACATCGGCGAAGACGGCACGATCACCATCGCTTCGACGGACGCAGAGAAGGCCGAACTGGCGAAGAAGCGCATCGCCGAGATCACGGCCGAAGTCGAAGTCGGCAAGGTCTACGAAGGCCCGATCACCAAGATCCTGGACTTCGGTGCCCTCGTGAACCTGCTGCCGGGCAAGGACGGCCTGCTGCACATCAGCCAGATCGCGCACCAGCGTGTCGAGAAGGTGACCGACTTCCTGCAAGAAGGCCAGATCGTCAAGGTCAAGGTGCTGGAGACCGACGAGAAGGGCCGCATCAAGCTGTCCATGAAGGCGCTGATCGACCGCCCTGAGCGCGAAGCCGCTCCGGCCGCTGACGTCGCACCGCCCGCAGCCGAGTAAGTCGACGGGCGATGAAGGCCATCGCGATCACCCGCCCTGGCGGGCCCGAGGTGCTGGAGCTGGCGGAACGGCCGGATCCAGTCGCGGGCCCGGGTGAGTGCCTGATCCGCGTGGCAGCTTCCGGCATCAATCGGCCGGATGTGCTGCAGCGCAAGGGCGCCTACCCGCCGCCGCCGGGTGCCAGTGAGCTGCCCGGGCTGGAGGTCGCGGGCGAGATCATCGCTGGCGATGACCAGGCCCTGGCAGCGCATGGCTTCAAGCTCGGCGACAAGGTTTGCGCGTTGGTCAATGGCGGCGGCTACGCCGAGCTTTGCGCGGCGCCCGTGGGCCAATGCCTGCCGGTGCCCCTGGGCTGGACGCTCGCGCAGGCGGCCACACTGCCGGAAACCTGCTTCACGGTCTGGGCGAACGTCTTCGAACGCGCGGGCCTGAAGGACGGCGAAACGTTGTTGGTCCATGGCGGATCCAGCGGTATTGGCGTGACGGCCATCCAGATGGCCAAGGCGCTGGGTGCCCGCGTGCTGGTGACCGTGGGTTCGGTCGAGAAGGCCGAGGCCTGCAAGGCGTTGGGCGCCGACGTTGCGATCAACTACCGTGAACAGGATTTCGTCGCGGAAGCCATGGACGCCACCGGCGGTCGGGGTGTCGACGTGATCCTGGACATGGTGGCGGGTGACTACATCGGCCGTGGCGTGCAGGCGCTGGCCGATGACGGCCGCCTCGCGCTGATCGCAGTGCAGGGCGGGGTGAAGTCGGAGATCGATGCCGGCCTCGTGCTGCGCAAGCGCCTGACCATCACCGGCTCGACGCTGCGCCCGCGTTCGGCGGCCTTCAAGGCTCAACTGGCGCGTTCGCTTCGCGACAAGGTCTGGCCCCAGATCGAGGCCGGTCGCATCAAGCCCGTCATTGACTGCGAGCTGCCCGCGGCCCAGGCGGCCAAGGCGCACGCGCTGATGGAATCCAACCAGCACATCGGCAAGATCGTGCTGACCTGGTGATGGAGTGGAGATGAGAAAGAAACTCGTCGTCGGCAACTGGAAGATGCATGGCAGCCGCGCTGCCAACGCCCAGCTGCTTGCCGGCCTCAAGGAGGCTGGGCCCTGGAACGCTGACGTTGCCGTCTGCGTGCCTTTCCCCTACATCGCCGAGACGGCGCTGGCGCTGACCGGCACCGCCATTGCCTACGGTGCCCAGGACTGCTCCGCGCACGAGCAGGGTGCCTATACCGGCGAAGTGTCGTCGGCCATGCTGCACGACATCGGCTGCCGCTACGCCATCGTGGGGCACTCGGAGCGTCGCGCCTATCACGCCGAGAGCGACCAGCTGGTCGCCGACAAGGCCAAGGCCGCGTTGGCGCATGGCGTGACGCCCATCGTCTGTGTCGGCGAGACGCGTGCCGAGCGCGAGGCCGGGCAGACCGAAGCCGTCGTCAAGCGCCAGCTTGCCGCCGTCATCCACACGCTGGGCCATTGCTGCGGCGAGATGGTCGTGGCCTACGAACCCGTCTGGGCCATCGGCACAGGCCTGACGGCCACGCCTGAACAGGCCCAGGCCGTGCATGCCGTGCTGCGCGCCCAGTTGCAGGCGGCGACGGACCGCGCTTCGGCGATGCGCATCCTCTACGGCGGCAGCGTCAAGGCCGACAACGCCGTCGAGCTGTTCGGCCAGCCCGACATCGATGGCGGCCTGATTGGCGGCGCGTCCTTGAAGGTGGCCGACTTCGCAGCCATTTGCCTGGCTGCGGCCCACTGAGTTTTCCCGGCGTCCCAGCCGTAGGGCAGGGCGCCACAAGCGTTTTGATGGAGTGTTTGGAATGCAGGTCTTTGCGAATCTGGTGTTGATCGTTCAATTGCTGTCGGCTCTGGCGATCATCGGTCTGGTGCTGGTTCAGCACGGCAAGGGGGCCGACATGGGCGCCTCTTTCGGCAGTGGCGCCTCGGGTAGCCTGTTCGGCGCCACCGGCAGCGCCAACTTCTTGTCGCGCACCACGGCGTTTGCCGCGACGCTGTTCTTCGGTTGCACGCTGGGCCTGGCCTTCCTGTCCAACGGCCGCACCACTTCGCCGGCTGCGGCCGACAGCGTGCTGGATCGCGCTGCTGTCGTGGCTCCGGCGGCGTCGGGTGCTGCCGCCATTCCCGGTGCCGTCGTGGCGCCTGCTGCGCCGGCCTCTGTCGCCGCTTCGGCAGCGACGAACTGATCACTGACTAAAACCCGCGCTTCTTCGCCGGGGAGCGGGCTTTTCCGGTATAGAATGCGAGGCTGTCTGACAGGCAAAACCCTCATGAGTTGTCAGGCAGATATGAGTACCAGCCGTCGTGGTGAAATTGGTAGACACGCTATCTTGAGGGGGTAGTGGCGAAAGCTGTGCGAGTTCGAGTCTCGCCGACGGCACCAAACAATCGGCAGGGCTTCCGTTGATTCGGGAGTCGGCCAAAGCGGCCTGTCGCAGAAATCGCCCGGTGCGAACCGGAGGTGGATGCAAGGTTCCAGGCGGGCGCGATCCGCGAGCGATATCTTTCGATTCGCTGGTGGCGCGCCTGTTTGCTTTTGTGACACGAGAAAGCGCAGATGAATCTCGAACAATACCTGCCCGTCATCCTCTTCATCCTGGTTGGCGCAGTTGTCGGGATCGCGCCCCAGGTGCTCGGCGCACTCCTCGGTCCCAACCGGCCGGATCAGGCCAAGAACTCCCCCTACGAATGCGGCTTCGAGGCCTTTGAAGACGCGCGCATGAAATTCGATGTGCGCTACTACCTCGTCGCCATCCTGTTCATTCTTTTCGACCTGGAAATCGCCTTCTTGTTCCCCTGGGCCGTGGCGCTCAAGGAAATCGGTGCGACCGGATTCTGGGCGATGATGATCTTCCTCGGCATCCTGGTCGTGGGCTTCGCCTACGAATGGAAAAAAGGCGCCCTCGATTGGGAATAAGCGTCCGCCGACACAAGCTGGGAATTTCAAATGGGTATTGAAGGCGTCCTGAAAGAGGGCTTTGTCACGACTTCGGTCGACAAGCTCATCAACTGGTCCAAGACCGGCTCGCTGTGGCCGATGACGTTCGGCCTGGCCTGTTGCGCCGTCGAGATGATGCACGCGGGTGCCGCGCGCTACGACATCGACCGCTTCGGCATGCTGTTCCGTCCGAGCCCGCGTCAGTCCGATCTGATGATCGTGGCCGGCACGCTGTGCAACAAGATGGCACCAGCACTGCGCAAGGTCTACGACCAGATGGCCGAGCCGCGCTGGGTGCTGTCCATGGGCTCCTGCGCCAATGGCGGCGGGTACTACCACTACAGCTACTCGGTCGTGCGCGGCTGCGACCGGATCGTGCCGGTCGACGTCTACGTGCCCGGCTGCCCGCCGACGGCCGAGGCACTGCTGTACGGCATCCTGCAGCTGCAGGCCAAGATCCGCCGCGAAAACACCATCGCCCGCTGAGTACCACGGTATGAGTCACAACCTCGAAACCCTGGCCCAGCAGATTGGCGCCGTCCTGGGCGACCGTGTCGTCGAGCTGAAGAACGCCTTGGGCGAACTGACGCTGACCGTGCGAGCTGCCGACTACTTCGACGTCGCGACCACGCTGCGCGACCATCCCGAACTGAAGCTGGAGCAGCTGATCGACCTTTGCGGTGTCGACTACAGCAGCTACGGTGACGGCGCCTGGGAAGGTCAGCGTTATGCAGTCGTCAGCCACCTGCTTTCGGTCAGCAAGAACTGGCGCCTGCGCCTGAAGGTCTTCGCCACTGACGACGACTTCCCCTGCGTGGCCTCGGTCACGCCGGTGTGGAACTCGGCCAACTGGTTCGAGCGCGAGGCCTTCGACATGTATGGCGTCATCTTCGACGGCCACGATGACCTGCGCCGCATCCTGACCGACTACGGTTTCATCGGCCATCCGATGCGCAAAGACTTCCCGGTGTCGGGCCATGTCGAGATGCGCTACGACGCCGAGCAGAAGCGCGTGATCTACCAGCCGGTGACCATCGAGCCGCGAGAGATCACGCCCCGCATCATTCGCGAAGACAAGTACGGCGGTCTGTAAGCCATGGCAGAGATCAAGAACTACACGCTGAACTTCGGTCCTCAGCACCCGGCCGCCCACGGCGTGCTGCGTCTGGTGCTCGAGCTGGACGGCGAAGTCATCCAGCGTGCCGACCCCCACATCGGCCTGCTGCACCGTGCCACCGAAAAGCTGGCCGAGAGCAAAACCTTCATCCAGTCGCTGCCCTACATGGACCGCCTCGACTACGTGTCGATGATGTCCAACGAGCACGCCTACTGCCTGGCCATCGAGAAGATGCTGGGCCTCGAAGTGCCGATCCGCGCCCAGTACATCCGCGTGATGTTCGGCGAGCTGACCCGCATCCTGAACCACCTGCTGTGGCTGGGCTGCCACGGCCTGGACTGCGGTGCGATGAACATCCTCATCTACTGCTTCCGCGAGCGTGAGGACATCTTCGACATGTACGAGGCGGTGTCGGGTGCGCGGATGCACGCGGCCTACTTCCGTCCGGGCGGCGTCTATCGCGACCTGCCGGACAGCATGCCGCAGTACCAGGTCAGCAAGATCCGCAATGCCAAGGCCATTGCGCAGCTGAACGAGAACCGCTCGGGCTCGCTGCTGGACTTCATCGAGGACTTCTGCAAGCGTTTCCCGAAGAACGTCGACGACTACGAGACGCTGCTGACCGACAACCGGATCTGGAAGCAGCGCACCGTCGGCGTCGGTGTCGTGTCGCCGGAGCGGGCGCTGAACATGGGCTTCACCGGCGCCATGCTGCGTGGCTCGGGCATCGCCTGGGACCTGCGCAAGACCCAGCCCTACGACGTCTACGACAAGATGGACTTCGACGTGCCGATCGGCACCAACGGTGATACCTATGACCGCTATGTCGTGCGTGTCGAGGAAATGCGCCAGTCCTGCCGCATCGTCGAGCAGTGCGTGAAGTGGCTCAAGGCCAACCCCGGCCCGGTCATCACGGACAACCACAAGGTGGCACCGCCGGCCCGCGTGGACATGAAGTCCAACATGGAAGAGCTGATCCACCACTTCAAGCTCTTCACCGAAGGCTTCCACGTGCCGGAAGGCGAGGCTTATGCGGCCGTCGAACACCCCAAGGGCGAGTTCGGCATCTACATGGTCAGCGACGGCGCCAACAAGCCCTATCGCCTCAAGATCCGCGCCCCGGGCTTCGCCCACCTCGCGGCCCTGGATGAAATGGGCCGTGGCCACATGATCGCGGACGCCGTGGCCATCATCGGCACGATGGACATCGTGTTCGGCGAAATCGATCGTTGACAGGCAAGCGATGACGAGCAGCACCGACTACACCCTGAGCGACGCAACCCGCGCTCGCTTCGACCGCGAGGTCGCCAAGTACCCCTACGACCTGCGCCAGTCCGCCGTCATGGCCTGCCTGGCCATCGTGCAGCAGGAAGAGGGTTTCGTGTCCCGCGCCGCGGAAGACGTGATTGCCGCCTACCTCGGCATGCCGACCATTGCGGTCTACGAGGTGACGACCTTCTACAACATGTACAACCAGCGCCCGGTTGGCAAGTTCAAGCTGAACGTCTGCGCGAACCTGCCCTGCCAACTGCGCAACGGCCAGAAGGCCCTGGACCATCTGTGCAGCAAGCTTGGCATCGAGCAGGGCGGCACGACGGCCGATGGCCTCTTCACCGTGCAGAAGAGCGAGTGCTTGGGTGCCTGCGCCGACTCGCCGGTGATGCTCGTCAATGATCGCCAGATGTGCAGCTTCATGACGACCGAGCGTCTCGACGAGCTCGTCGACGTGCTGCGCGCTGAAGCCGCGAAGGCCTGAGGAAGACGATGCTGGACCTCTCCAAATTCCAATCGACCGGCAACGAGACCTGCTTCCACGGTCGCCACATCAGCCCGCAGATCTACGCGGACCTGAATGGCAAGAACTGGTCGATCAAGGACTACGAAGCGCGCGGCGGTTACGCGGCCCTGCGCAAGATCCTGGGCAAGGACGGCGGTGAAGGCCTGACGCCTGACCAGGTCATCGCTGAAGTCAAGACCTCGGCCCTGCGTGGCCGCGGCGGCGCCGGCTTCCCGACCGGCCTGAAGTGGAGCTTCATGCCCCGCCAGTTCCCGGGCCAGAAATACCTCGTCTGCAATAGCGACGAGGGCGAGCCGGGTACCTGCAAGGACCGCGACATCCTGATGTTCAACCCGCATCAGGTCATCGAGGGCATGGCCATCGCTGCCTACGCGATGGGCATCACGGTGGGCTACAACTACATCCACGGCGAGATCTTCGAGGTCTACGAGCGCTTCGAGGCGGCCCTGGAAGAAGCCCGCGCTGCGGGCTATCTCGGCGACAAGATCATGGGTTCGGACTACAGCTTCCAGCTGCACGCCCACCATGGCTTCGGCGCTTACATCTGCGGCGAGGAAACCGCGCTGCTGGAATCGCTGGAAGGCAAGAAGGGCCAGCCGCGCTTCAAGCCGCCGTTCCCGGCCAGCTTCGGCCTCTACGGCAAGCCCACGACGATCAACAACACCGAGACCTTCGCGGCGGTGCCCTGGATCATCCGCAATGGCGGCCAGGCCTACCTGGAGATCGGCAAGCCCAACAACGGCGGCACCAAGCTGTTCTCGGTGTCGGGCGACGTCGAGAAGCCCGGCAACTTCGAGATCCCGCTGGGCACGCCGTTCTCGGTGCTGCTCGAGATGGCCGGGGGCGTGCGCAAGGGCCGCAAACTCAAGGCCGTCATCCCCGGTGGTTCGTCGGCTCCGGTGCTGCCCGCCGAAGTGATGATGCAGTGCACGATGGACTATGACTCCATCGCGAAGGCCGGCTCCATGCTGGGCTCGGGTGCCGTCATCGTCATGGACGACTCGCGTTGCGCCGTGCAGAGCCTGCTGCGCCTGTCCTACTTCTACGCACACGAGTCCTGTGGTCAGTGCACGCCCTGTCGCGAAGGCACGGGCTGGATGCACCGTGTGCTGGAACGTATCTACCACGGCGAGGGCAGGGCAGAGGATCTCGATCTGCTGAACTCCGTGGCCGACAACATCCAGGGCCGCACGATCTGCGCGCTGGGCGACGCTGCCGCGATGCCCGTGCGCGCCATGATCAAGCACTTCAAGCACGAGTTCGTGCACCTGATTGAACACAAGAAGCCCCTGGTGGCTCCGACCTGAGCTGCCTAGGGAAACACCATCATGGTTGAAATCGAACTCGACGGTCAGAAGGTCTCGGTCCAGGAAGGCAGCATGGTCATGCATGCAGCCGAGAAGGCCGGCACCTATATCCCGCACTTCTGCTACCACAAGAAACTCAGCATCGCGGCCAACTGCCGCATGTGCCTGGTGGACGTGGAGAAGGCCCCCAAGCCCATGCCCGCCTGCGCGACCCCGGTCACGCAAGGCATGATCGTCCGCACCAAGAGTGACAAGGCGATCAAGGCGCAGCAGGGCGTCATGGAATTCCTGCTGATCAACCACCCGCTGGATTGCCCGATCTGCGACCAGGGTGGCGAGTGCCAGCTGCAGGATTTGGCTGTGGGCTACGGCGCCGGCAAGAGCCGCTACTCTGAAGAGAAGCGCGTCGTCTTCCACAAGAACGTCGGCCCGCTGATCTCCATGGAGGAGATGAGCCGCTGCATCCACTGCACCCGTTGCGTGCGCTTCGGTCAGGAGATCGCCGGCGTCATGGAGCTGGGCATGGCCCACCGTGGTGAGCACAGCGAGATCCAGACCTTCGTCGGTCGCACGGTGGACTCGGAGCTGTCGGGCAACATGATCGACATCTGCCCGGTCGGCGCCCTCACGAGCAAGCCTTTCCGCTACAGCGCCCGCACGTGGGAGCTGTCGCGCCGCAAGAGCGTCAGCCCGCACGATTCCACCGGTGCCAACCTGATTGTCCAGGTCAAGAACCACCAGGTCCTGCGCGTCGTGCCGCTGGAGAACGAGGACGTCAACGAGTGCTGGATCGCCGACCGCGACCGCTTCAGCTATGAAGCGCTGAACAGCGACGCCCGCCTGAACGCGCCCATGATCAAGCAGGGCGGTGCCTGGAAGCAGGTCGACTGGACGACGGCGCTGGAATATGTCGCCAACGGCCTGAAGGTCATCAAGGCCGACCACGGCCCCGCCTCCATCGGCGCCCTGGGCTCGGCCCACAGCACCGTCGAGGAACTGCACCTGCTGGCGCAAGTCGTCCGCGGCCTGGGCAGCGACAACATCGACCACCGTCTGCGCCACAGCGACTTCGGCAATGCCGCACCGGCAGGCCAGGCCCGCTGGCTGGGCACGAGTGTCGCGAGCCTCTCCGAGCTGGACCGCGCCCTCGTTGTCGGTTCCAACCTGCGCAAGGATCACCCGCTGTTCGCCGCCCGCCTGCGTCACGCCGCCCGTCGCGGTGCGGCCGTGCATCGTGTCGGCGTCAACAGCGACGACTGGCTGATGCCGCTCGGTGCCTCCGTGGCTGCCGCGCCGTCGGTCTGGGTGCAGGCGCTGGCCGATGTGGCCACCGCCGTGGGTGCAGGCGCGCCGTTGACCGGCACCGCCACTGACGAAGCCAAGGCGATCGCCGCCAGCCTGCAGTCCGGCCAACGCAAGGCCATCCTGCTCGGCAACGCCGCCGCCGAACATCCGCAGGCCGCCAGCCTGCTGGCGCTCGCGCAGTGGATTGGCCAGCAGACCGGCGCCAGCGTCGGCTACCTTTCGGCCGCTGCCAACACTGTCGGTGCCCAGCTCGTGAAGGCTCAGCCCGTCTCCGGCGGACTGAATGCCGGCCAGATGCTGAGCGGTACGTCGCTGAAGGCCGCGTTGCTGCTGAACACCGACCCGGTGCTCGACTCCGCCAACGCCGCCGCAGCCGCCAAGGCACTGGATGCGGCCGAGATGGTCGTCGTGCTGAGCCCGTTCAAGAGCGGCCTCGAGTACGCCGACGTGGTGCTGCCGATCGCGCCGTTCACCGAGACCTCGGGATCCTTCGTCAATGCGGAGGGACGCCTGCAGAGCTTCGTCGGTGTCGTCAGGCCGCTGGCCGAGACCCGCCCGGCCTGGAAGGTGCTGCGCGTGTTGGGCAACCTGCTGGGCCTCGAAGGCTTCAACCAGGACAGCTCGGAGCAGGTGCGTGAACAGGCGCTCGGCGGTGACATCACCAGCCGTCTCAGCAACGCCACCTCGGCCACGCCGCAAGCCGTTGCACGAGGGGAGGGCGTCGAGCGCTTCGCCAACCTGCCCATCTACGCGGCCGATGCGCTGGTTCGCAACTCGTCGTCGCTGCAACTGACCACCGACGGTCGCGAAGCCGCGATCGTGGGTCTGCCCACCAGCCTGTGGCAACAGCTCGGCCTGTCCGCCGGCGATCAGGTCCGCATCGTGCAGGACGGCGGTGCCGCGCAACTGCTCGCCCGTCTTGAAGCCGGTCTGCCGGAAGGTCTGGCCCGCGTCCCTGCCGGCGTGCCCGAAACCGCCAGCCTGGGTGCTGCCTTCGGCACGCTGAGCATCAGCAAGGTCTAAGAATGATCGACACCCTCTACCAAAACGGCGCCTCGCTGCTGGGGGCCTTGTGGCCCCTGGTCTGGAGCCTGCTGAAGATCATCGCGGTCATCGCGCCATTGATGATCTGCGTCGCTTATCTGACGCTGTGGGAGCGCAAGGCCATCGGCTGGTCGCAGATCCGTCCGGGGCCGAATCGCGTCGGCCCCTTCGGCCTGCTGACACCCATTGCTGACGCGGTCAAGCTGATCTTCAAGGAGATCATCAAGCCGACCGCCGCGAACAAAGGCCTGTTCTTCCTCGGCCCCGTCATGACCATCATGCCGGCGCTGGCCGCCTGGGCCGTCGTGCCCTTTGGCCCGGATGCCGCGGTTGCCAACGTCAATGCCGGCCTGCTGTTCCTAATGGCGATCACGTCGCTGGAGGTCTACGGCGTCATCATCGCGGGCTGGGCGTCCAATTCGAAGTACGCCTTCCTGGGTGCGCTGCGCGCATCGGCCCAGATGGTCTCCTACGAGATCGCCATGGGCTTCGCGCTCGTCGTCGTGCTCATGGTGACCGGCAGCCTGAACATGACCACGATCGTGCAGGTGCAGGAGAAGGGCATGTTCGCGGACATGGGCCTGAACTTCCTCTCCTGGAACTGGCTGCCCCTGCTGCCCATCTTCGTCGTCTACTTCATCTCGGGCCTGGCCGAAACGAACCGCCACCCGTTCGACGTGGTCGAAGGTGAATCGGAAATCGTGGCCGGCCACATGATCGAGTACTCGGGCATGTCGTTCGCGATGTTCTTCCTGGCTGAGTACGCCAACATGATCCTGGTGTCGGCGCTGGCCGTCGTCATGTTCCTCGGTGGTTGGAGCGCGCCGATCTCCTGGAGCCTGCTGGGCATGCAGACGCCCGACTTCATCCAGCACACGATGGCGTTCTGGAACTGGGCCTGGTTGTTCGGCAAGACCTTCTTCGTCGTCACGATGTTCTTGTGGGTGCGTGCCACGTTCCCGCGCTTCCGCTATGACCAGATCATGCGTCTGGGCTGGAAGATCTTCATTCCCATCACGCTGATCTGGCTGGTCGTTGTCGGTGCCTGGATGCAGACGCCGTTCAACATCTGGAAGTGAGGCGGCGCCCATGACTGCAATCACGAATTTCGCCAAGACCTTCTTCCTCTGGGAACTGCTCAAGGGGATGAAGCTCACCGGCCGGCACTTCCTGTCGCGCAATATCACGATCCAGTTCCCCGAGGAAAAGACGCCGCTGTCGCCGCGCTTCCGTGGCCTGCATGCGCTGCGCCGCTACGAGAACGGTGAAGAGCGCTGCATCGCCTGCAAGCTTTGCGAGGCCGTCTGCCCCGCGATGGCCATCACCATCGAGAGTGACGTCCGCGCCGATGGCAGCCGCCGCACCACGCGCTACGACATCGATCTGACCAAGTGCATCTTCTGCGGCTTCTGCGAGGAAAGCTGCCCGGTGGACTCGATCGTCGAGACCAGCATCTTCGAATACCACGGCGAAAAGCGCGGCGACCTCTACTTCACCAAGGACATGCTGCTGGCGGTCGGTGACAAGTACGAGCCGCAAATTGCTGCGCAAAAGGAGGCCGACGCCAAGTACCGCTGATCGCTGCCCGGCCCCGCGGCCGCAGCGGTCCAGCTCAGCTGGCCTGGATACGTATGGACATCACGACCATCCTCTTCTACGTCTTTTCCGGCATCCTGCTGGTGAGCTCGTTCCGTGTCATCACGGCGCGCAGCACCGTGCATGCCGCACTGTTCCTCATCCTGTCGTTCTTCACGGCGTCCTGCATCTGGATGCTGCTGAAGGCCGAGTTCCTGGCCATCGCGCTGGTGCTCGTGTACATCGGTGCCGTCATGGTGCTGTTCCTGTTCGTCGTCATGATGTTGGACCTGAACACGGACAGCATGCGTGAGGGCTTCTGGAAGCACTTGCCCGTGGCCGCCGTCATCGGAGCACTGATCGCCTTCGAGATGGGCATCGTGCTGATGGGCGGCTTCCAGCTGGCCGAGGCTCCCGTCGCGACGGCAGCGCAGATGCAGCTGGGCAACAGCAAGCTGCTCGGCATCGAGATCTACACCAACTACCTCTACCCGCTGCAGATCGCCGCCGTGCTGCTACTGGTCGCCATCGTCGCCGCCATCGCGCTGACGCTGCGCCGCCGCAAGGATTCTCGTGCGATGGACCCGTCCGAGCAGGTCAAGGTCACGAAGGCGCAGCGCCTGAAGATCGTGAAGATGGCGCCCACCGTGGCCGCCCCCGCTCAACCTGCTGCACCCACCGAAGGAGGCCAGGCATGATCGGTGCCGCTGGACTGACCCTGGGCCATTTCCTGACGCTCGGCGCGATGCTGTTCGCGCTGTCGGTGATCGGCATCTTCCTGAACCGCAAGAACCTGATCGTGCTGCTGATGGCCATCGAGCTGATGCTGCTGGCGGTCAACCTGAACTTCGTCGCCTTCTCGCACTACCTGGGCGACATGGCGGGTCAGGTCTTCGTGTTCTTCATCCTGACCGTCGCGGCGGCCGAATCGGCCATCGGCCTGGCCATCCTGGTCGTGCTGTTCCGCAACCGAGCCAGCATCAACGTCGAGGAACTCGACGCGCTGAAGGGCTGACCGAATGTCTGCACAACTCTCCCAGAACCTGCTGCTGGCGGTGCCGCTGGCGCCGCTCGCGGGCGCCATCGTCGCTGGCTTCTTCGGCAAGACGGTGGGCCGCCGCGGCTCGCACGTGGTCACCATCCTCGGCGTGCTCATCGCCTTCATCATCTCGGCGATGACGCTGTACAGCGTCGCCGTCGACGGGGCGCGCTTCAACGCGACCGTCTACGAGTGGATGACGCTGGGCAGCCTGAAGATGGAGGTTGGCTTTCTCGTCGACGGTCTGACGGCCATGATGATGTGCGTCGTGACCTTCGTGTCGCTGATGGTGCACATCTACACCATCGGCTACATGGAAGAGGACGACGGCTACCAGCGCTTCTTCTCGTACATCTCGCTGTTCACGTTCAGCATGCTGATGCTGGTCATGAGCAACAACATGCTCCAGCTGTTCTTCGGCTGGGAAGCGGTGGGCCTGGTGTCCTACCTGCTGATCGGCTTCTGGTACAAGAAGCCGACGGCCATCTTCGCCAACATGAAGGCGTTCCTGGTCAACCGGGTCGGTGACTTCGGCTTCATCCTGGGCATCGGCCTGCTGGTGGCCTTTGGCGGTTCGCTGAACTACGCCGAGACCTTCGCGAAGGCGGACGTCCTGTCGCAGATGATCTTCCCCGGCACCGACTGGGCCTTGCTGACCGTTGCCTGCATCTGCCTGTTCATCGGAGCGATGGGCAAGTCGGCGCAATTCCCGCTGCATGTCTGGCTGCCTGACTCCATGGAAGGCCCGACCCCCATCTCCGCGCTGATCCATGCCGCGACGATGGTGACGGCCGGCATCTTCATGGTGGCGCGCATGTCGCCGCTGTTCGAGCTGAGCGACACGGCGCTGAACTTCGTGATGGTCATCGGCGCGATCACTGCACTGTTCATGGGCTTCCTGGGCATCATCCAGAACGACATCAAGCGTGTCGTCGCCTACTCGACGCTGTCGCAGCTGGGCTACATGACCGTGGCGCTGGGTGCGTCGTCCTACTCGGTCGCCGTCTTCCACCTGATGACGCACGCCTTCTTCAAGGCGCTGCTGTTCCTCGGTGCCGGCTCCGTCATCATGGGCATGCACCATGACCAGGACATTCGCAACATGGGTGGCCTGCGCAAGTACATGCCCATCACCTGGATCACGTCGTTGCTGGGCTCGCTCGCGCTGATCGGCACGCCGCTGTTCTCGGGCTTCTACTCCAAGGACTCGATCATCGAGGCCGTGCACGCCAGCAACCTGCCTGGCGCGGGCTTCGCCTACTTCGCCGTCATCGCCGGCGTGTTCGTGACGGCCTTCTACTCGTTCCGGATGTACTTCCTGGTCTTCCATGGCAAGGAGAACTTCCACCACAAGCCCTTCCCGGGCGAGCACGATCACCACGATGATCACGGCCATGGTCACGACCACACGCCGCACGAGTCGCCCTGGGTCGTCACGGTGCCGCTGGTGCTGCTGGCCATTCCCTCGGTCGTCATCGGGTTCATGACCATCCAGCCGATGCTGTTCGGCGAGTTCTTCAAGGATGCCATCTTCGTCAACCTGCACGCCCACCCGGCGATGGAGGAACTGGCAGAAGGCTTCCACGGCGCAGCCGCGATGGCATTGCACGGCCTCTCCACGATGCCGTTCTGGCTGGCGCTCGCTGGCGTTGTCACGGCCTATGTGTTCTACATGGTCGCCCCCAGCATCCCGGCCACCCTGGCAAAGGTGCTGCGCCCGCTGATCATCGTCCTGGAGAACAAGTACTTCATGGACTGGATCAACGAGAACATCCTGGCCCGCGCAGCCCGCCTCATTGGCACGGGTCTGTGGAAGGGCGGTGATGCTGCCCTGATCGACGGCGTCATCATCAACGGGTCCGCGAAGACCATCGGTGGCATTGCAGGTCTGGTGCGTCGCGTGCAGACGGGCTATCTGTACTGGTACGCCCTGGTCATGATCCTCGGCGTCATGGGTCTGATGACCTGGCAGCTCTGGCCCTATATCAAGCCCCAGTTCAGTGCCCTGTTCGGGCTCTGATCGACGAGGCGGAGAACAAGAATGTTGCTGAGTCTTGCGATTTTTCTGCCCATCGCCTGCGGCGCGCTGCTGCTGGCGCTCGGGCGCGACGAACAGGCCCCGGCCGTGCGCTGGATGGCGCTGGTCGCGGCCGTGGCGAGCTTCCTCGTCACCCTCCCGCTGATCACGGGCTTCGACACGACGACGGCTGCGATGCAGTTCGTCGAGAACCAGTCCTGGATCGAACGCTTCAACATCCGCTACCACCTGGGTGTGGATGGCATCTCGATGTGGTTCGTGCCGCTGACGGCATTCATCACCATCATCGTCGTCATCTCGGCCTGGGAGGTCATCGAGACGCGCGTCAACCAGTACATGGGCGCGTTCCTGATCCTGTCAGGCCTGATGGTGGGCGTGTTCAGTGCGCTGGACGGCATGCTGTTCTACGTGTTCTTCGAGGCCACGCTGATCCCGATGTACATCATCATCGGTGTCTGGGGTGGCCCGAATCGCGTCTATGCCGCGTTCAAGTTCTTCCTGTACACGCTGGCCGGCTCGCTGCTGATGCTGGTCGCGCTGCTCTACCTGTACTACCAGTCGGCCGGCAGCTTCGACATCCAGACCTGGCACAAGCTGCCGCTGCCGGGCGGCGCGCAGACCTGGCTGTTCTTCGCCTTCCTGGCCGCGTTCTCGGTCAAGGTGCCGATGTGGCCGGTCCACACCTGGCTGCCCGATGCCCACGTCGAGGCGCCGACCGGCGGCTCCGTCGTGCTGGCGGCCATCATGCTGAAGCTGGGCTGCTATGGCTTCCTGCGCTTCTCGCTGCCGATCGCGCCGGACGCCGCACGCGAATGGGCCTGGCTCATCATCGCCATGTCGCTGATCGCCGTCGTCTACATCGGCCTGGTGGCCCTGGTGCAGAAGGACATGAAGAAGCTGGTGGCCTACTCGTCCATCGCGCACATGGGTTTCGTCACCCTGGGCTTCTTCGTCTTCAACGAGCTGGGCGTGTCTGGCGGCCTGGTGCAGATGATCTCGCACGGTTTCGTGTCGGGCGCCATGTTCCTGTGCATCGGCGTGCTGTACGACCGTGTGCATTCGCGTGAGATCGCGGCCTATGGCGGCGTCGTTAACACCATGCCCACCTTTACGGCCTTCGCCGTGTTCTTCGGCATGGCCAATTGCGGCCTGCCCGCCACGGCCGGCTTCGTCGGCGAATGGATGGTCATCCTCGGCACCGTCAAGGCCAACTTCTGGTTGGGCGGCATCGCTGCCACAGCCCTGGTGTTCGGCGCGGCCTACACCCTGTGGATGATCAAGCGCGTGTACTTCGGCGACATCGCCAACGACAACGTGCGCGGACTCACCGACATCAACCGCCGTGAATTCGTCATGCTGGGCCTGCTGGCCGTGGCCACGCTCTACATGGGCGTCTATCCCAAGCCCTTCACCGACGTGATGCACGTCTCGGTCACCGAGCTGCTGCAGCATGTCGCGCTCAGCAAGATCCCGGGTTGATGGCGAGCTGAGGCAAAACAATGAACGACATGAACTGGCTCGCGATCTATCCCGAAATCCTGCTGCTGGCGATGGGCTGCGTCGTCGCGCTGGTGGACCTCTGGGTCACCGATGAACAGCGCCGCCCGACCTACTGGCTGACCCAGCTGACGCTGGTCGCCGTCGCGGTCATGCATTTCTGCTACTTCAATGCCGGCATGACTACCTATGCCATGCAAGGCATGGTCGTCGCCGACCCGATGGGCCACCTGCTGGCCGGCTTTGCCTGCCTGGCCACGCTGGTCACCCTCGTCTATGCGCGCCCCTATGCTGGCGTGCGCGAGATGCTCAAGGGCGAACTTTTCATCCTCAGCCTGTTCTCGCTCCTGGGCGTCAACGTGATGCTGTCGGCGAACAACTTCCTCGTCGTCTACCTCGGCCTGGAACTGATGAGCCTGTCGCTCTACGCGCTGGTCGCGCTGCGCCGTGACCATGCGGTGTCGACTGAGGCCGCGATGAAGTACTTCGTCCTTGGCGCTCTGGCCAGCGGCTTCCTGCTGTACGGCCTGTCGATGATGTACGGTGCCACCGGCTCGCTGACCATCCCCGAAGTCTTCGACGTCATCTCCAAGGGCACGCCCAACCGCGCGGTGCTGGTGTTCGGCGTGGTCTTCGTCGTCGCCGGCCTGGCTTTCAAGCTCGGTGCCGCCCCCTTCCACATGTGGGTGCCTGACGTCTACCAGGGCGCGCCGACGGCCGTCACGCTGCTCATCGGCGCGGCGCCCAAGCTGGCCGCGTTCGCGATCACTGTCCGTCTGCTCGTCGAGGGCATGATCGGCCTTGCCGTGGACTGGCAGCAAATGTTGGTGGTGCTGTCCATCATGTCGCTGCTGGTGGGCAACCTGGCGGCCATTGCGCAGAGCAACCTCAAGCGCATGCTGGCCTACTCGACCATCGCCAACATGGGCTTCATGCTGCTGGGCATGGCCTCCGGTGTCGTCAACGACAACACGCTGTTCGCGGCCAACGCCTACAGCTCGGCGATGTTCTACGCCGTCACCTACGTGCTGACGACGCTGGGCACGTTCGGCATGGTCATCCTGCTGTCGCGCCAGGGCCATGAAGCCGAGGAAATCAAGGACCTGGCCGGTCTGGCCAAGCGCAGCCCCTGGTTCGCGCTGGTCATGACGATGTTCATGTTCTCGCTGGCCGGCGTGCCGCCCACCGTGGGCTTCTACGCCAAGCTCGCCGTGCTGCAGGCCCTGGTGTCCACGCATGAAACCGCCTACATCGTCCTCGCCGTCTTCGCCGTCGTCGTGTCGCTGGTGGGCGCCTTCTATTACCTGCGCGTCGTGAAGGTCATGTTCTTCGACGAGCCCACCGACACCTCGCCCATCACGGCGCCCGGTGACGTGCGCTTCGTCATGTCGCTGAACGGTGCCGCAGTGCTGGCCCTCGGCCTGCTGCCCGGTGGCCTGATGGCCCTGTGCGCCGAGGCCATCGTGAAGACCCTCGCAACCTGACCGCCGCCATGGACCAGTCTGCAGCTGTCTGGCTGGTCCTCGTCGTGGCCATCGTCGCGGCCAACCTGCCGTATTTCACCGAACGGGTGCTGTTGGTCGGCCCGCGCAGCGCCCGCAAGGCGGCGTGGTGGCGGGTGGCCGAGCTGGTGTTGATGGCTGCGCTGACCTTCGGTCTCGGCTCCCTGCTGGAGGCCCGCATCGGCCAGCGCCACGAGCAGGGCTGGGAGTTCTACGCTGCGGCGGCCTGCCTCTTCATCACGCTGGGCTTTCCCGGCTTCGTCTGGAGGTATCTGCGCCGTGGCCGGGACTGACGAGCATCTCGTTGAGCGCACGCTCGAATCCAGTCAGGTCTACCGCGGCCACTTTCTGGACGTCCGCCGAGACCGCGTGGCGCTGCCCGATGGCGCCAGCGCTCACCGCGAATACATCCGCCACCCCGGCGCCGTCATGGTCGTGCCCCTGCTCGACGATGGCCGGCTGCTGCTGGAGCGCCAGTACCGCTACCCCATGGGACGCGTCATGCTGGAGTTCCCGGCGGGCAAGCTCGATGCCGGCGAGGATCCGCTCACCTGCGGTCGCCGCGAGCTGACCGAGGAGACCGGCTACAGCGCCACCGAGTGGGCCCATGCCGGCGTGCTGCACAACGCCATCGCCTACTCGGACGAGGGCATTCACATCTACTTCGCTCGCGGCCTCACAAGAGGCGAGCAGAAGCTGGATGCCGGCGAGTTTCTCGAACTCGTCACGCACACCGCGGCGGAACTCGACCAGTTCGCTGCCCGCGGTGAACTGACCGATGCGAAGACGCTGATCGGATTGATGTGGCTGCAGCGCTGGCAGCAGGGCGCCTGGCCGCTGCACTGGCAGCCGGTGGCCTGACAGCCTGCGCCGCGCAAGCCTGCGCGGACGTGAATAAACCTGGTGCATGACCTCTGGCGAAGTATTGCCAGACCGTTAAGCTCGGCCGTTTTTTGAGCCGACCGACCCTTGTCCTCTGAAGAGAGCTTCTCCATGACGCGTGCAACGCCGATCCTCACTGCCCTGACGCTGGCCCTGATCCTCACCGCCTGCAGCAAGGGCGGCAAGCCCGACGACGCCAAGGCCGCGGCAGCCAAGACGGCAGCGCCTCTGCTGCTGGCCCCGGAAGACCTGCGACAGGTCGGCCAGAGCGGCCTGATCGGTGCCCCCGTCATCACCGGCGCGATCCAGCCGGCCCGTCGCGCCGACCTGCGCGCCGAAGTCGCGGCCGTCGTGCTGCAGGTGGCCAAGGACAACGGCGAGCGCGTGCGTACGGGCGATCTCATCATCCGGCTCGACCCGACGGCCATTCGTGACAGCATGACCTCCGCCGAGGAGGCGCTGCGCGCCGCTCAGCAGAGCTTCGAGCAGACCGAACGTGTGCTGGCCCGCCAGCGCACGTTGAACCAGCAGGGCATGATCTCCCTGCAAGGCCTGGAAGACGCCGAAGTGCGCCGCAACGCCGCGCAGAGCGAACTTGCGGCGGCCAAGGCCCGCGCCGTCACGGCCCGCCAGCAGGTTTCGCGCACCGAGGTGCGCGCGCCCTTCGACGGTGTCGTCAGCGAGCGCAAGACGTCGGTCGGCGACACGGTCCAGGTCGGTCGGGAACTCGTCAAGGTCATCGACCCGGCGTCCATGCGCTTCGAGGGCCAGGTTTCCGCCGACCGCCTGGGCGAGCTCAAGCTCGGTCAGCCGGTGGCCTTCCGCATCAACGGCTTCGGCGACGCCGAGTTCCGCGGCAAGCTGGCCCGCATCGACGCCGCCGCCAACGCGACGACCCGCCAGGTCGAGCTGATCGCCGAATTCAACGACCGCAGCAAGGCGCCGCAGGTGGCGGGTCTCTATGCCGAAGGCCGGGTCGAGAGCGCCGATCGCCGCGCGCTGGTGCTGGCCGAAGGCTCGGTGCAGCGCCAGGGTGATAACGCCTTCGTCTGGA
>NZ_DASWYS010000300.1:0-62052 GCF_036404855.1 Roseateles sp. | reverse complement strand
GGCCGCATCCGCCGCAACGTGATGGACACGCGCCGCGCGGTCAGCTTCATGATGCGCAGCCGCATGCTCAACGCCGAGCAGTTCGAGGAGTCGCGCCAGATCCTGCGCGACATCGACTCGCTGGACTCGCACACGGCCTTCCTGTTCGACAAGATCAACTTCCTGATGGACGCCACGGTCGGCTTCATCAACATCAACCAGAACAAGATCATCAAGATCTTCTCCGTGGCGAGCGTGGCGCTGCTGCCGCCCACGCTGATCGCGTCCATCTACGGCATGAACTTCAGGAACATGCCGGAGCTGGAGTCGGAGTGGGGCTATCCCTTTGCCCTCGGACTGATGCTGCTGTCGGTGGCCGCACCCTTCATCTACTTCCGCCGCAAGGGCTGGCTGAAGTAGCGCCGCCGTCCGCTTTCGCGCGGCCGCCCCAAAAGGCAAGGGCCCATGTCCATCGACATGGGCCCTTCTTGTAAAAGCGGCCGCAGAACGCCTCGAAGCCAACGAGGGAGGGAGGGAGGAGGAGGAGAACGGCTCCGAGATTGCTGCTCTGATCCAGAGAGGTTGCGCGACCCAAATTCGAGGTTGAACGACGAAAACCAGCGCCCTGTGCAGGACTCGGGTTTTCACTGTATGTAGCCTGAGAGTCGTTCCGACGCATGGAGTTCCTGGCCGCTGTACCCAGTTCGGGCGACGTTTGTTGTCGTCATGATTGGGTGTCCGGCGTGGCCACGGCTTTCCACTCCCGCTTTGCAAACAGTGCGCGGCGACGTCCCCGCCAGGGGATGCATGACCCTCACGAATGGACCACCATTGAGGCCCGAAACAGCATGTCGGCGCGAACTTTTAGAATCCCGGCTCTAAACGAGGACCCGCCATGCTTTACCCCGAACTGTTCAAGCAACTCGAAGCCGTGCGCTGGAACATGGACAGCGACATCCCCTGGGACAAGTTCGATCCGACCCTGCTTACCGACGAGCAGGCCCAGACGATCAAGATGAACGCGATCACCGAGTGGTCGGCCCTGCCCGCCACCGAGATGTTCCTGCGCGACAACCGCGAGGACAGCGACTTCTTCGCCTTCATGTCGGTCTGGTTCTTCGAGGAACAAAAGCACAGCCTCGTGCTGATGGAGTACCTGAAGCGCTTCCGCCCCGATCTCGTGCCCACCGAGGCCGAGTTGCACGAGGTGCGTTTCGACTTCGACCCGGCGCCGGCGCTGGAGACGCTGATGCTGCATTTCTGCGGCGAGATCCGCCTGAACCACTGGTACCGCCGTGCCGCCGAGTGGCACACCGAACCGGTCATCAAGGCCATCTACGAGACCCTGTCGCGCGACGAGGCCCGGCATGGTGGCGCCTATCTGCGCTACATGAAGCGCGCCATGGCCAAGTTCGGTGACGAGGCCCGGGCCGCCTTCGCCAAGGTCGGCGTGCTGATGGCCAGCGCCCGCCGCACGGCCCAGGCGCTGCACCCCACCAACCTGCACGTCAACGCCAAGCTGTTCCCACGCGACACCATTCAGAGCCGCCTGCCCGACCCCGAGTGGCTGGAGCGCTGGCTGGACACGCAGATCCAGTTCGACACCGTGTGGGAGAACAAGGTCGTCGAGCGCATCCTTCACAACATGAGCCTGCTGATGGACCGCAGCTTCGCGACCGTTCAGGAACTCAACCGCTTCCGCAAGGAAATGGCGGCACGCATCGTGCCGCCGGCGAACGAAGGCCTGGCCGGCTCGCCGACCTGACCCTCGCCCGTCAACCGGCCCGCGAGCGCTTCGCCACCACCAGGGCGAAGCCCGCGGCGGCCACGGCAGCCCAGCCCAGGAACTGCAGCGAAGCCAGGTCGGCCAGGGCGTGGCCAAAGTCCTGCGTGACCCAGGTCCAAAGATTGACGTCGGTGGACATCAGCGCCTGCTTCAGGCCGGGGCCATCGTGGACCAGCGCACGGCTGAGCTGCGCGTTCCAGGCGCCCAGTGCTTGCATCGGCCAATCGATGCCGTAGACCTTGTCCAGCACCAGCACGATCACCAGGCCGCCGACGAAGACCAGCGGCACGCCCAGGCGCTTGAGCCAGGCCGAAGCGGCCATCAGCACGAAGATCAGCGGTGCCAGCCAGAGCAGCAGCGGCAGCGTGCCCGCCAGGCCGCGCAGCAGCAGCGGCAGCGCGGCGGCGACAACCTCGTTCCAGTTCACGTCCGCGACCACGCCCCCCTGCGCCATCAGCACCGACATCGCGATGGGCAGCCCGAACAGCGCGCCGACGATCGCGCCGCCCAGCGGCGCCAACCAGGCGTGCGCCAGCACCGTGGCCGCCAGGCTCTCACTCGGCCGCCCCGGCAAGGACAGCCAGAACTCGATGGAGCGGTCCTGCACATCGCGGCGTGCCAGGCCGGGCAGCTGAAACAACGCCACCAGCAAGCAGATCGCGAAGACGGCGCAGGCGCTGATCATGAGCATGCCGAGAGCCAGCAGCTCCCGGTGCTCCGTGGGCAGGCCTTGCACATGGCCGAAGGGCAGCATGACGAGGAAAAGGATGGGCGGCGCGAAGGCGGCAATCAGCCAGCCGCGCTTGTGTTGCATCCATTCGCGCAGCAGCAGGGTGGGGATATGGGATGTCATGGCGTCTCCTTGTGGGGCCGTCAGGCCTGCTTGCCGTTCAGCGCCGGGTTGCGGGTCAGCGCCATGAAAAGATCGACGAGGCTCGGCCGCACGCGCTGGCCCAGGCTGGCCACATGCTCTGGCGGCGCACCGTCGAACAGCGACGTCGTGCGGCCCTGCTCGCGGTAGCGCAGCAGCGGATGTGCGGCGGCCATCGCGTCGGCCGCAGCGGGATCATGGTTCAGCGCGACGAAGCGGCGGTCGATGTCTTCCAGGCTGATGGACAGCGCCACGCGCCCCTCGTCCAGCATGATCACGTCGCTCAGCAGTGCCTCGACCTCCTCCACCTGATGGGTCGAGATCAGCACACTACGCTCGCCATCGCACCATTCGTCGATCAGCATCTCGTAGAAGCTCTTGCGCGACACCACGTCCAGGCCCAGCGTCGGCTCGTCCAGGATCATCAGCTTGGCGTCGATGGCTGCGGTCAGCGCCAGATGGGTCTGCGCCACCATGCCCTTGGACAGGCTCTTGATCTTGTCGTTCTCGTTCACGCTGGTGCGCTTGAGCAGCGCGCGAGCGCGCTCGGCCGAGAACCGGGGTTGCAGCCGCGTCATCAGCGTGATCAGCTCGTGGACCTTGGCCCAGCGCGGCAGCACCGCCACGTCGGGGATGTAGCTGAGCTGCTCCAACAGCGTTTGACGGTCCTGCGTGGGCTTGAGGCCCAGCACGGTCATCTCCCCCTGCACGGGCAGCAAGCCCACCAGCGCCTTCATCAGCGAGGTCTTGCCGGCACCGTTGTGGCCCAGCAGCCCCACCACGCGGCCTTTGGGCACGGTGATGGAGATGTCGCTCAGCGCCGTCTTCTTGCCGTAGCGCAGCGTGACGTTCTTGACTTCGATGAGGTTCATGTCGACTCCCAGTTCAGATCTTTCGCGTTCAACCCCAGCCGCTTGAGCTTGGCGCGCAGCGCCGGCCAATCCTTCTGCAGGAACTGTTCGCGCTCCTGGCGCAAGAGCCGTGCGCGGGCACCGTCCTTCACGAACATGCCCAGGCCACGACGCGACTCGATCAGGCCATGGTCGCTGAGTGCCTGCAGCGCCCGAGTGACCGTCAGCGGATTGATGACGTACTGGCTGGCGAGCTGGCGCACCGAGGGCAGGGCCTCGCCTTCCGGGGGGCTGCCGTCGAGCAGTTGAACGGCCAGACGGTCGGCCAACTGCTGGTAGATCGGCGCCTGGTCGGTCCAGGTGGGAGTCATGTGAGCTCCGGGGTGTGTTGCTGATGTAGCACACCATATCTCTGACCCCGGTGCCGACCTAGCTCCGCGCGACAGACTGCAGATTCGGAGGGATGAGCCGGTTCCGCGGTCGGCTAGCGCGGCAGCGGCTCCATGTTGGCCACGGCGGCCAGCTCGTCGCGCGCCCTGCTGCGGGCCCCGGCGAGGCGGGCACTCAGCCAGCCCACTGCGAACCAGGCGGACGGGTCGTTGGCCACCAGCGCCTGATACCGATCGCGGGCGACCACGATGTCGTTGATCTCGCCCAGGGCAAGCTGGGCCGCGGCGAGCGCCCGCAGGTGGCCGGCGGCACGCTTGCGCGGCAGCAGCGGCGCCAGGAACTCGAGCGCGTAGCGCTGGCGCTTCACACGCTTGCGAAGCCGATGCACGGCCGCGGAATCGAGATCGTCGAAACCCCGGCAGCCCTCCGCCAGGGCCTTGTGCCAGCGGCGCAGGCGCTGGCGCGCCAGACGCTTCAGCGTGTCTTGTGGAGCTGCCGCCTCCAGGCCCGCACGCCATGCAATCCAGGCCAACAGCAGGCGCTGCGTCACGTCGCTTCGGATCAGCGCGGCGAGGTCCGAAGTGCCGCCCTCCGTGGGCACGGCCAGCGGCGGCGCGCCAGCCTGTCGCAGCTCGGCAGCAATGCCGCTGGCCAGCAGGTCGCTGTCGCGCGCTCGGCCGAGTTCGGCGAACAGCGCGCGCAGGCCGTCCACCAGCTCGACCGGCGGCTCGGCCACCCACCCACGGAAGGCACTCAGCGCGCTGCGCAGGCGGCGGATGCCGACGCGCACCTGGTGCACATGCTCGGCGCGCAAGCCCACGTCGGCTTCGGCCAAGCCGATGGCATTGCGGCTGACCTGGGCCAGGCACTCGTCGCAGACGACACCAAACGCATGCAGCGCGCTGGCGTCCTTGTCGTAGCGCGGAGGTCGGGCCTTGCGCAACGGCGGGTCAGCCAGCCCGGCAGCGAGGGCGTGACCTCGCTCTGCCTTGTTGCGTGGGTCGTGGATGAGGCCGAAGCGCCGCCGCCATCGCTCCGCCAGGTCCAGCATCGCGACCGGCGAGCCGGACACCAGCTCGAATTCGACCTCGCACAGCCTGCGGGCCTCAGCGCCCGCCTTCAGCCACCCTCGGTCCAATGCGATGTCCACGACGGCACCACGAGTACGCACACGGCGCAGCAGGCGACGCTGCTGAATCTGGAAGCGCAGGACGGCGCCCTGCCCCTGCGCTCCGGCCTGCGCCAGCAACGCCAACAATTGCTGGCCAGGCGCCGTGTCGGCATGTGCCTGCGGATCGGGGCAGGCGTCGGGGCGGACAACCTGATGCTCGAATCGCGTCAGCGCATCAACGCCTGCGGCCTTCAGCCCCTGCACCCAGCGCGGGCCTTCACGGCGCATGCGCCAGGCCAGGCCCGCGCCCGCCAGGCGCTGGTCGGGCGTGTCGAAGTAGGCGTCGATCAGGGACACGCGTCGCGCGGTGCCGCGCTCCATCAGCGCCGCGGCCAGCTCAGCACGCGAGGCAGCCGGCACAAGGAATTTCAGCTCGATCTCAACGTGAGCTGCGTTCACTGGCGCCCCTTCGAGCGGCCGCGCGAGGCTCATCCCAAGACGCCCTCAGGCGCGGTTGGCAGCCAGCGAGCGCTCCTGGTCAGCCTTGCGGTCGGCGACGACCCGCTGCGCTGTCTGGCGCTCGCCAATCAGCTTGGCATAGGGCTTCCAGTCCACACCGCCGGCCTGCAGCAAGTCTTCGCCGTAGATGATCTTGGTGGCCATGCCCACCAGCGGCAGGCTGACCCAGCCGGCGCAATCGGCCATCGTGAAGGCATCACCCGCCAGGTAGGGGGCAAATCGGGCCAGGCGCTTGAAGGCCTGGATGTTCTCGGGCAGCAGGCGCGCAACGCGCTTCTTGGTGCCGTCGCTCACCTGGCCGCCGAAGAAGGCCTCCGCGTACAGCTCGCGCGCGACCAGTTCGAGGTGCAGTTCCACATACGTGATCAGCTCGCGCACCTTGGCGGCCTGGAAGGGGTCCGCCGGGATCAACCGCGGTGTGTCGGGGTAGGCGGCCTCCAGATAGTCGACGATGACCTGGCTCTCGCACAACGCGCCGTGCGGCGTCTTTATGAAGGGCACCTTGCCCAGCGGCGAACAGCTCAGCACGGCCTCGGCGTCGGAATGCGTCTTCACGTACTCCTCGCTGAACGGGATGCCTTTCTCCAGCAGGGCGAGCTTGACTTTGTTGTAGTAGTTCGAGAGCGGGATGCCGCAGAGCGTGATCATGGGTGTCTCCTGGGAATAGGCGCGCAGTCTATGCAGGGTACGTCGGGAAGCCTTGGCGCGGTGGCGACATCAGCGCTTGTTGACGAGCACGATGCCCACCGCCAGCGCCGCGAGCGCCCCTACGAGGCGAGGGCTGACGCCCTCGCCCAGCAGCAGCGCACCGGCGGCCAGACCGAACAGCGGCGTGCTCAGCGTGAAGACGGCGAGCTTGGTGGCCACGTAGTGGCGCACCAGCCAGAACCAGGCCAGATAGCTGGCGAAGGTCACGACAACGGCTTGGAAGCCGAACAGGCCTACGAGGCGCGGCGACCAATCCAGTGGCCGCGCCTCACCGGCGAAGACAGCCGCGGCGCAAAGCGCCAGCGCGGAGACGCCCAGCTGGTAGAGCAGGGTTTTCTCGGCCGGCGCGGCACCCAGCCGGGTGGCACGGATGGCCAGTGTCGTGCCGCCCCACAGCACGGCGGCGGCCACGCCCAGGGCGTCGCCCCACCACTGCAGCGGCGTGCCCGGCGCCGAGAAGCCTTCCGCGAACGCGAAGGCCATCGCGCCGAAGGCCAGCACCAAGCCCCCCCACTGCCGCGCCGACAGCGCCTCGCCACTCGCGATCCACGGCATACCCAGCGCGACGACGAAGGGCGCCAGATAGATGAAGACGACCATGCGCGACGCGCTGGTGTACTGCAAGCCCACGAAGATGCAGGCGAACTCGCCGGCAAACAGCAAGCCCGCCAGCAGGCCGCCCCCGAGACTGCCGTCGCGCTCGAACAGGCGGATGCCTCGCGACAACGACCACAGCCACACCAGCACGCCCGCCACCAGCGAGCGCAGCCCTGCCTGCCACAACGGCCCGATCTCGGTCAGCGCGGCTTTTGCGGCCACCTGGTTGATGCCCCACAGCAGGCAGCACAGCAGGAGCAGGACAACGGCACGGGGGTCGAGATGGGATTGGCGCATGCCCTCTATGCTGCCAGCATGTTCCAAGTGACCGTCATCGGCGGTGGCGTGATGGGCGCCGCCACCGCGTGTTTCCTGGCCCGCGACCACGGCGCGGCCGTGACCGTCGTCGAGCGCGATCCCAGCTATGCGCAAGCCTCCAGCTCGCTGTCGCTGAGCTCCATCCGCCAGCAGTTCTCCCAGCCGGTCAACATGGCGCTGTCACGCTGGAGCATCGAGTTCCTGCGCCGCGCGGCGAGCGAACTGGCGACGGCCGACGACCGTCCAACCCTCGGCCTCGTCGAGCCGGGCTACCTCTATCTGGCAACGGAAGCCGGCGCGGCATCGTTGCGCGAGATGCACCTTCGGCAACGCGCCGCGGGCGTCGACGTCGCGCTGCTGAACCAGGCCGAACTCGTGACCCGCTTCCCATGGCTGGCCGTCGACGACCTCGCACTCGGCTCGCTCGGGCTGAGCGGCGAAGGCTGGTTCGACGGCCCCGCCCTGCACCGCGCCTTCCGGCATAAGGCGCGGAGCTGCGGCGTGCGCTTCGTGCACGCCGAGGCGCTGGACTTCGACAGCCACGGTTGCCGCGTGACTGGTGTCCGCTGCACGGACGGCCGCTGCCTGGGCGGCGATGCCTTCGTCATCACGGCCGGCGCGTGGAGCGCGCCGCTGGGCCGGACGCTGGGCTGCACCCTGCCCGTCACGGCGAAGAAGCGCGATGTCTTCGTACTGGAGACGCCCGCCGCCCTGCCCGGATGCCCGCTGGTCATCGACCCGAGCGGCTTCTGGTTCCGCACCGAGGGCAGGCTGCTCCTGGCCGGCGGCCCGCCGCGCGGCGAGGATACCGACGACCTGCCGCTGCACGGCATCGACCACGGCCTCTTCGAGGACCGGCTCTGGCCCACGCTCGCCGCCCGCGTGCCGGCGCTGGAGGCGCTGCGCGTGCGCTCGGCCTGGGCCGGCTACTACGAGATGAATGCCTTCGACCACAACGGCCTCGCGGGCCGTCTGCCGGGCTGGACCAATGCCTTCACCGCCTGCGGCTTCTCGGGCCACGGCATGCAGCAGTCCCCCGCTGTCGGCCACTCGATGGCACGCCTGGTGGCGGGCCTGGACGCACCGCTGATCGCAGCGCTGACACCGCAGCGCGTGCTCGATGGCCTGCCTCTCATCGAGGCCAATGTCATCTAGGGCCCGTCAGGCCGGCACGGTGTCCATGAAGCTCTGGCGCTGGGCCAGCTTGTCCATGTGCCGCGCCAGATTGGGATGCGCTTCTCGCCAACCGATTTCCGGAAAGCGGAACTCCAGCCAGCCCAGGGCGCAGCCAACGGCGATGTCGGCCAGGGAGAAATGGTTGCCCGAGCACCAGGGCTTGTCGCCCAGGCCCTGGCTCATCGCGGCCAGCGCCGCGGTGACCTTGGTCAGGTTGCGGGCGATCCAAGCCGGACTGCGCTGCTCGGGGGTGCGCTGGGCCCAGGTGCGCTCCAACCGCACGAGGATGCCCGCATCCACGACACCGTCGGCCAGAGCCTCCCAGGTGCGCACCTCGCAGCGCTCGCGGCCACGCTCGGGAATCAGCCGGCCCACCGGCGACAGGGTGTCCACGTATTCGACGATGACACGCGAGTCGAACACCGCACCGGTGATCGAGTCCTGGCCCTCCATGACGAGGCAGGGCACCTTGCCCAGCGGGTTCATCTTGAGGATGGCGTCACTGGCCCAGACGTCTTCCAGCACCAACTGGTAATCGAGCTTCTTCTCGGCCATCACGATGCGCACCTTGCGCACATAAGGGCTGGCGAGAGATCCGATCAACTTCATGGTCATAGGGCAAACACGGGCATCACAAGTCGAAACGATTCTAGCCAGCGCCCCCTTGCAAACCACCCGTGAAAAAGGCCTGTCGGCTGGGGCCGACAGCCACCTCACGCGGGGGTTGCCAGCCAGGCGGACGGCCGCCAAAGTGCTGCCCGGTCCGCCGCGATAGACGGCGGCCCCTCAGGGAGAACCCATGCTCGACATCGACGCCGCTACCACCGCGGCCCCCTCGCCATTGCCGCCCGTTCCGCGTGTCCTAGAAATCCGCTTCACGGGTTCGGGCAGCGAGTATTTCCGCATCTGGGCTGTCAACCTGCTGCTCATCCTTGTGACGCTGGGGCTCTACCTGCCCTTCGCCAAGGCACGGCGCATCCGCTACTTCTATGCGAACACCCTGGTCGATGGACAAGCGCTGGGTTTCCACGGCGACCCAAGGAAGATGTTCCGAGGCTTCTTGCTGCTGGTGGCGATGATGGGCGCGTACAGCCTTGCCGGCCACTTCTCGCCCCTGGCGGCGTTCATCGCCTTCCTGATCCTGTGCGCCATTTGGCCCGCGCTGTGGCGCGCGTCGCTGCAGTTTCGCCTCGGCAATACCAGCTGGCGCGGCCTGCGCATGCGCTTCGAGGGCTCGCTGGCAGATGCCTACCGCGCCTGCGCCCCCAGCTATCTTCCCGCCGTGGCGCTGGTGGGCGCCGCGGCGCTGGTAGGCCCGGACGCGGACGCCGAGGCTGCCCGGGGCTTGACGCCCGCCCTGGTCCTGTACCTCGCCGGAGCGTTGTGCATGGTGCTGCTCGCCCCGTGGTCGCTGGCGCTCTTCAAGCGCTATCAGCACAACGGCTATCGCATTGCCGCACAGCACAGCCGCATCGAGCTGCCGGCAGGTCAGGTCTATCTGCTGGCGCTGAAGACCGTCGGCGTCGCGCTGCTCGCGGTGGCGGTGACCGTGGCAGTGATGGCCGTGCTGTTCTTTGCGGCGCGCACGATGGGAGACAACGGGCGCGCCGCCGGCATCATCTTGACAACCGTCGGGGCCGCGCTCGCCTATGTGCTGGTCTTCGCCGCCGCCTTTCCCTACGGTGCGACCCGTCTGCAGAACCTGGCATGGAACGGCACGCGCAGCGAGGCGCTGAGCTTCAGGAGCCAACTGGAATTCCGCAAGCTGTTCGGGCTCACGCTGAAGAACTGGCTCCTGACCGCGCTGACGCTGAGCCTGTACCGCCCCTTTGCCGCCGTGGCCACGGCTCGGCTGCGTCTGGAGGCCGTGACCATCGCTTGCGAGGGCGACGCGCAGGACTGGGTGGCCGCCGCCCACGCCGGCCATGCTGACGCGACAGGCGACATCGCCGGCGATTTCTTCGGCATCGACATGGGGCTGTGATGCATGCGGCGCCGCGCCTGACCGCCGACTGGTACGACGGCCGCAGCGCCCGCGCGCGGCCTGTCGACGTCTGGCTGGACGGCAAGACGCTGCGCTACGGCGACCAGAGCGCGCCGGTCGCCAGCCTGACCTGGCCCGAACGCCAGCGGCATGGCCAGCGGCAGATCCTGCTGCCCGCGGGCGGGCTGCTGAGCTTTGCGGATGCCGGTGCCTTCGACGCCTGGGCCCAGGCGTCGGGCCGCAGCGACAGTGCCGTGGTGCAGTGGCAGCAGAGCTGGCGCCTGGCGGCGCTGTCGCTGGCGCTGCTGGTGGCGGGCCTGGCAGCCGGCTATCGGTGGGGGTTGCCGTGGGGGGTGAACGTGGCCGTGGATGCCATGCCCCGCACGGTGGAGCAGAAGCTGGGCGGGCACCTGCTGGGCCGCCTGGATCAGCAATGGCTCAAGCCCAGCCGACTGCCGGCCGAGGCGCAACGCGCCTGGCGCGCGCGCTGGGCTGCCATGCTGCAGCAGGCCCGCCAGGCGGGGGGGCCGGCGGTGCCAGAACAATTCGCGGTCCACTTCCGCGACGGCGGCAAGGCGCTGGGGCCGAATGCCTTCGCGCTGCCAGGGGGCGACGTCGTCCTCACCGACGAGCTGCTGAAATTGCTGGACGACACGCCCGACGCGGCGCTGACCGTGCTGGCGCACGAACTGGGGCACGTCCAGCACCGTCACGGGCTGCGCATGCTGCTGCACGCAGGCGCCATCGGGGTAGTGGCATCAGTCATCGTGGGGGACTTCTCCACGCTGCTGGCCGCCGCGCCTGCGCTGCTGGCCAGCAATGCCTACTCGCGGGACAACGAACGCGAGGCTGACTTCTACGCCCGAGCCCTGGCGCGGGCGGGCGGCGTGGACCCGTCGCGCATGGCGGTGTTCTTCGAGCGCGTGGCGCACAAGAAGCGCAGCGACGAGACACCGCAAAGCCCGATCGCCATCGCGATTTCGACACATCCGGCCGACGAAGAGCGTGTGAAGTTCTTCAGCGAGCGCTGACCCGGTTCGCGGCCGACTTCTAGAATTGCGGGTTTTCCACGACCCGCCGGCCCGCCATGACCACGACCGACTTCAACCCGATCAGCGCCCTGTCGCCGCTGGATGGCCGCTACGCCACCAAGGTGGCCGCGTTGCGTCCGCTGCTTTCCGAGTACGGGCTGATGCACCGCCGCGTTCAGGTCGAAGTGGAATGGTTCATCGCGCTGTCGGATGCCGGCTTCAAGGAATTCAAGCCGCTGTCCAGCGCGGCGCGCTCGCGCCTGCGCCGCCTCGTCAAGAAGTTCTCCGAGGCCGATGCCGAGGAGATCAAGGCCATCGAACGCACGACCAACCACGACGTGAAGGCCGTGGAGTACTGGATCAAGCGCAGCTTTGAGGGCCAGCCCGAACTGCTGGCTGCGGCTGAGTTCGTGCACTTTGCCTGCACCAGCGAAGACATCAACAACACCAGCCATGCGCTGATGCTGAAGGCCGCGCGCGACGAGGTCATGCTGCCGGCGCTGGATGGCATCGTCGCCACGCTGCGCAAGATGGCGCATCAGTTCGCCGCGACGCCGATGCTGAGCCGCACGCATGGCCAGACGGCCAGCCCGACGACGGTGGGCAAGGAGATCGCCAACGTCGTCGCTCGCCTGGTCACCGCGCGTGCGCGCATCGCCGCCGTCAAGCCCCTGGCCAAGATGAACGGCGCAGTGGGCAACTTCAATGCCCACCTGTCGGCCTGGCCCAAGCACGACTGGGAGAGCTTTTCCAAGAGCGTCATCGAGAAGCAGCTGAAGCTGACCTTCAACCCGTACACCATCCAGATCGAACCGCACGACTACATGGCCGAGCTGTTCGACGCGTTCACGCGTGCCAACACCATCCTCATCGACTGGTCGCGCGACGTCTGGGGCTATATCTCGCTGGGCTACTTCAAGCAGAAGACCAAGGCCGGCGAGATCGGCAGCTCGACGATGCCGCACAAGGTCAACCCCATCGACTTCGAGAACGCGGAGGGCAACTTCGGCCTGGCCAGCGCCGTGCTGACGCACCTGAGCCAGAAGCTGCCGGTGAGCCGGTGGCAGCGCGACCTGACGGACTCCACGGTGCTGCGCAACATGGGCGTGGGCCTCGGCTACGCGCTGCTGGGCTACGACTCGCTGGCCAAAGGCCTGGGCAAGCTGGAAGTGAACGAGGCCGCGCTGGCCGACGACCTCGACGCCGCCTGGGAAGTGCTGGCCGAACCGATCCAGACCGTCATGCGCCGCTTCGGCCTGCCCAACCCCTACGAGCAGCTCAAGGAGCTGACGCGCGGCAAGGCCATTACGCAGGAGTCCATCCGCGCCTTCATCGAAGGCCTGGAACTGCCCAAGGCCGAGAAAGCCCGGCTGCTGAAGATGACCCCGGGCTCCTACACCGGGCTGGCGCAAGACCTGGCCAAGCGCGTCTGACGCGCGCGCCTAGAGCGCCAACCGGAAGACTCTCGAGGGCCCGCTGTAGCCCTCGAGTTGCTCCTGGCCCTGCTCGACGAAGCCCAGCTTGAGGAGCAGGGCCACGCTGGGCGGGTTGTCGACGGCGGTGATGGCCATCAGCGTGGGCCAGCCCAGCACCGCCTTCGCATGGGCCACACAGGCCCGCGCGGCCTCCAGCGCATAGCCACGGCCCTCGTGCTCGGCCAGCAGTGCGTAGCCGAGATCAGGCTCGGGCAACGCCGCTCGCTTGAACAGCCCGCACATGCCAAGCAGCGCACCGTCCTCGCGCCGCTGCACGGCCCAGAAACCGTGACCCAGTTCTCGATAGGCCTTGAAGAGCCGGCCCTCGGCCCAGGTCAGCGCGTCGTCGACGCTGCGCACGCCGGGGTCGTTGATGTTGCGTATCCAACCCGGCTCGTTGACCAGGCGAAGCAGGAAGGGCGCGTCAAGCGGTGTGAATTCACGCAGCGCCAAGCGTTCGGTGACGAGGATGTGCATGAGGTCAGACAATAACCGGTCATGCTCCAATCCTTGCCAGACAGACCGACCGCCGCCGCCCACTAGCCTCTTCATGAGCCTCGCGCCCGACACCAGCGACAACCCCGCGCTCCGCCAAGCCCTGCGCGAGCTGGACGTCATTCTGGCCAACGCGGGTGTCGGCGTCGTTTTCGTGAAGGCACGCACGCTGGTGCGCTGCAACCAGCGCTACGCCGAGATCTACGGCTTCGACAGCCCGGAGGCGGCCATCGGCCGCAGCAGCGTGGAGCTGTATGAGAGCGAGGAAGAGGCTCGCAGCCTGGGGCGTCGCGCCTATCCGGTGCTGGCGGCCGGCGAGACCTTCCGCATCGAGCAATTGATGCTGCGCCAGAACGGCGAGCGGATCTGGACCCAGCTGACCGGCCGCCTCATCAACCCCGACGACCCGGCGGACGGCTCGATCTGGATCGTCGACGACATCAGCGAGCGCAAGCTGGCCGATGCTGCGCTGGCCGACCTGCATGCCGAGCAGCAGCTCATCTTCGACCATGCCATGGTCGGCATCGTCTTCCTGCGCGGCCGCCGCGTGACGCGCTGCAACCGCGCCTTCGAGCAGCTCTTCGGCTACGGGCCGGGCGAGCTCGACGGCCAGCTCTCGCGGGTCTGGTACCTCAGCGAAGAGGACTGGAAGGCTGCCGGGGACCGTTGCTACGAGCCGCTGTCGCGCGGCGATTCCTTTCATGCCGAGATGCTGCTCGTCCGCAAGGACGGCACGCCCATCTTCTGCGAGGTGCGCAGCAAGGCCATTGACCGCAGCGACCTGTCGCGAGGCTCGATCTGGATCACGCAGGACATCACCGCCCGCAAGCAGGCTGAGCAAGACCTGGTTCAGTCCAAGGCCCAGCTCGAGGCCCTCGTCACCCAGCGCACCGAACAGCTCAGCCAGACCGTGGCGGCGCTGGAGCTCAAGGTCGCCGAGCAGCAAGCCGCTGAGGCCCGTGCCGAGCGGCTGGCGCTGTTCGATGCGCTGACCGGCCTGCCCAACCGCCATCTGCTCGCTGACCGAGCCAGCCAGGCCATCGACATCGCCCGCCGCAGCGACGAACCGCTGGCGGTGCTCTTCCTGGATCTGGACCATTTCAAGAACGTCAACGACTCCCTGGGTCACCGCGTCGGCGACAGCCTGCTGACCCAGCTCGCCGCGCGGCTGCGCGGCGCCGTGCGAGAGCAGGACACGGTGGCGCGCATGGGCGGCGACGAGTTCGTGCTGGTGCTGCCGCTGACCGACATCGCCGGCGCCGCCCACCTGGCCACCAAGCTGATGGCGCTGGCCAGCGCGCCGTTCCAGGTCAACCAGCAGGAGCTGACCGTCACTCCGTCCATGGGCATCGCGATGTTCCCGACGGATGGCGACGACTTCGAGACCCTGTGCAAATGCGCCGACGCGGCCATGTTCCGCGCCAAGCGCGATGGACGCAACGCCTACCGCTTCTTCACTAGCGAGATGCAGGCCCAGTCGGCGCGCGCGCTGCAGCTGGAGAACGCGCTGCGCCGCGCGCAGGAGCGCCAGCAGCTCAGTCTGCACTACCAGCCTCAGTTCGCGCTGGACGCGCACGGCGAGACCCACATCGTCGGCGCAGAGGCCCTGCTGCGCTGGCACCACCCCGAGCTGGGATGGGTGTCCCCCGCCGAGTTCATTCCCGTTGCCGAAGCCTCCGGGCTGATCCTGCCCATCGGCGAATGGGTGTTGAAGGAAGCCCTCTCCCAGCTGCTGCGCTGGGACCGGTCCGGCCTGCCCGAGCTGACCATGGCCGTCAATCTGTCGGCCGTGCAGTTCCGCCACGACGACCTGCCGTCGCTCGTGGGCCGCGTGCTCGAGGAGGTCGGCATGCCGGCACAGCGCCTGGAGCTGGAGCTGACCGAAGGCGCCGCGATGGACAACCCGATCGTCGCCATCACGGTCATGAACGAGCTGCATGCCCGAGGCGTACAGCTGTCCATCGACGACTTCGGCACGGGCTACTCGTCGCTCAGCCATCTGAAGCGCTTCCGCGTGAGCAAGCTCAAGATCGACCAGTCCTTCGTGCGCGACCTGACCGAGGACGCCGAGGATCGCGCCATCGTCGACGCCGTCATCCGCATGGCGGGCGCCCTGGGCCTGCAGACGCTGGCGGAGGGCGTCGAGACCGAAGGCCAGCTCGCCTTCCTGCGCCGCCAGGGCTGCCATGCCGTGCAGGGCTATCTGTTCAGCCGCCCGCTGCCGGCAGAGGCTTTTGCAGAATTCGTGCTGGCCCGCACCGCCCCCATCTCCGCCTTTGCCCTGACATGACGACTTTTGTTGCCCAGCTCCAAGCCCGCCCCTCCTCCCGCCTCTGCGTCGGTCTCGATCCCGAGCCCAGCAAGCTGCCGGGCGCCTGGGCCGGCGATGCGTCCAAGATCTACGACTTCTGTGCGGCCATCGTCGACGCGACGCACGACCTCGTCTGCGCCTTCAAGCCGCAGATCGCCTACTTCGCCGCCCACCGTGCCGAGGCGCAGCTGGAGCGCCTGATCGCCCACATCCACGCCGTCGCTCCCGGCGTGCCCGTCATCCTCGACGCCAAGCGCGGCGACATCGGCTCCACCGCCGAGCAGTACGCCCGCGAGGCCTTCGAGCGCTACCAGGCCGATGCCGTCACGCTGTCTCCCTTCATGGGCTTCGACAGCGTCGAGCCCTACCTCGCCTATGAGGGCAAGGGCGCCATCCTGCTCTGCCGCACTTCCAACAAGGGCGGCGACGACTGGCAGATGCAGCGCCTGGCCGACGTACCCGGCCAGCCCCGCCTGTTCGAGCACCTGGCGCATCTCGCCGAGACGCAGTGGAACCGCAACGGTCAGCTGGGCCTGGTTGTTGGCGCGACCTATCCGGGCGAGATTGCCCGCGTGCGCGAACTCGCGCCCACGCTGCCCCTGCTGGTGCCCGGCGTCGGCGCCCAGGGCGGTGACGCCGCGGCCGTCGTCCAGGCGGCGGGCCGCACGGCGCCCCTGGTCGTGAACTCCTCGCGCGCCATCCTCTACGCCAGCAGCGGCGCGGATTTCGCGGCCCGCGCCCGCGACGTCGCCGAGACCACAAGACGGGCCCTCGCCTGAGATGAGCCGGCCGGCACGCCCACTCCGCTCACTGCTCCCCGAGGGGGCGCGTCAGCGCCTTTGGGCGGCCGGGCGGCACTGACATGGCCCGAGCCGGCGACGACATCAGCAGCCTCGTCGGCCCTGCAGCGCCGCCCGAGCAGCAGCGCATGCGCCTGGCCACCAGCATGCGCTGGCATGCGGCGCGCGTCTTCCTGCTGGCCTGCGGACCCATCCTGCTGCCCGTGGCCGCACTGCTCTGGATCACCCGCCAGCCGGGCGAATGGATGGAGGGATGGCTGCCGCCACTGCTGGCGGTCCTGATCTCGGTGCTGGCCTTCCTGCGCCTGATCACGCTGTCTCGCAAACCGCGACGCGAGCCCCGGCCGGCCGTCGCGCTGATGATGATGTGCCTCGTCATCGCGCTGCCAGTGACCGTGGCAGTGTCGCGCGACCTCGGCCTGTGGACGCTGGGCCTGGGTGCGGCGGGCCTGATCGTGACCTTCGCCACCGGCATGCTGGGGCTGGGCGCGGGCCTGCTGCTGACCGTGCTGGCCGGCGGCGCGCTTGCCGGGCTGGCCATCGCCGAGGTCCTGGGCTGGACCACCCATCCCACGGCCATGAACAGCCTGGCGCTGCGTGTCGTCATGCAGTTCAGCCTGCTGGGTGCAGGCCTGATCGCCGGCGTCGGGCTGCTGAGGATGGTGCAGCGCTCGCTGGTGGAGGCCGAGGAGCGCACGACACGGTTTCGCGGTCTGTTGAGCATGGCGGTGGACTGGTACTGGGAGATGGACCGCGAGTACCGCTTCACCCACATCGACGAGGAGCGGTTGGGCAGCTCCGGCCTGGACGTGGAGGCCTGCCTGGGCAAGACGCCCTGGGAGATCGACGGCATGGGTCTGTCGGACGACGAGCTCGACGCTCATCGCGCCGACCTCGAATCGCGCCGCCCGTTCCACGGCATCGTGGCCCGGCGCGCCGGCAGCGACGGCAGCGCGCTCTGGGTCTCCATCAGCGGCGAGCCGCGTTTCGACGCGCAGGGCAACTTCCGCGGCTACTGGGGCGTGGGGCGCGACGTGACGGGCGAGGTGGCCGCCGAACAAACCGTGCAGGCCACCGAGACGCGCTACCGCGAGTTGTTTCGCCGCTCGCCCAGCCCACTGGTGCTGCACCGCTGGGGCCGCGTCGTCGACGCCAACCCCGCCGCCATGGCCATGTTCGGCTACGCGCAGCGCTCCAGCATGATTGGCCAGGACCTGTTCAGCCACTACGAGCCAGGCGACGACGAGACCGCGCGCCAACAGGCCGCGCGGCTCGAGGGCATGGCCCCAGGTGCCATGCAGCCCATGGCCGAGTACCGGCTACGCACGCTCTCGCGGCGCCGCCGACTCGTGCAGGCCACCAGCGTGCGCGTTGAGACGGCTTCAGGTCCGGCCACGCTGACCTTCTTCACCGACCAGACCGAGCAGAGCCGCGCACAGGATGCGCTGCGCCGCTCTGAAGGCCTGCTGTCGCACCTGGTGGCCACCAGCCCCGACGTCATCACCTTGACCGAGGCCGAGAGCGGACGCTACGCGATGGTCAACAAGGCCTTCGAGGCGCTCACCGGCTGGGACAGCGCCGAGGTGCTTGGGCGCACGTCCGACGAGATCGGCATCTGGCACAACCCGGCCGATCGCACCGCGATCCGCGAAGCAATCCGCCGCGATGGCACGGCCAGCAACGTGCCCATCAGTTTCCGCCGCAAGGACGGCAGCGCCGTCTCCATGCTGGTGTCCGTCGCGCCCTTCGAAATGGACGGCCAGAGCTATCTCGTGCTGTACGCCCGCGACGTGAGCGAGAGTGAGCGCACCCGCCTCGTGCATGGCGCCATTCTGGAGAATGCGTCCATCGGCATCGCGCTGACGCGCGACCATCAGTTTGTGCTGGCCAACCCGCGCATCGAGTCCATGTTCGGCTGGGCGCGCGGCGCGCTGCTGGGCCAGCATGGCAGCGTCGTCTGGCCCAGCGTCGAGGAGTGGCAGTCGGTCGGCCGCGACCTGGGCGCCGCGCTGGCGGCCGGTGAGCAGGTCGAGACCGAGCGCACCATGCGCCGCCGCGACGGCTCCACGTTCCTGGCCCGCCTGCTGGCCCAGGCCGTCGACCCGGCCCACCCCAGCCGCGGCGGCACCATCTGGATCATCGAGGACGTCACAGAGCGCCGCCGCGTCGAGGGCCAGCTCGCTCAGGCCAAGGATGAGGCCCAGGCCGCCAGCCGCGCCAAGAGTGCCTTTCTCGCCAACACCAGCCACGAGATCCGCACGCCTCTCAACGGCCTGCTGGGCCTGGGCCGCCTGGCCCAGCAGCTCGACATCTCCGAGACCCAGCGGCGCGACTACCTCAACCAGATGATGGACAGCGCCGAGAGCCTCTCCGGCCTGATTTCGGACATCCTTGACTTGTCCAAGATCGAGGCCGGGCGCCTCACGCTGGAGACCCAACCCTTCTCGCTGCGCGAGCTGCTCGCCTCCATCCGCCTGGCCTACCTGACGCTGGCACAGGCGCGCGGCCTGAGCTTCGCGGTCGAGATCGATCCGGCCCTGCCGGCCTGGGTCTTCGGCGACCCGCTGCGCACGCGCCAGATCCTGTCCAACTACCTGACCAACGCGCTCAAGTTCACCCAGGCCGGCGGCATCACCGTCAGCGTCCGCGCGATGGCCGTGAATGCCCGCGGCAGCGCCGGCGAGTGGGTCCACATCGAGGTGCGCGACACCGGTGCCGGCATCGCGCCCGAGCAGCAAAGCCGCCTCTTCCAGCCCTTCACGCAAGCCGACGAATCGACGACGCGGCGCTTTGGCGGCACGGGCCTGGGTCTCTCCATCTGCCGCGAGCTGGCCTCGCTGATGGGCGGCGAGGTCGGCGTCGACAGCGTGCCGGGCAAGGGCTCGGCCTTCTGGGCCGAGTTGCCGCTGCCCGCCGCACCGGCTCCCATGCCCCACCAGCCACGCGAGCCGCGCACCCAGGGCGGCCCCAGCGAGGCCGCCCTGCAGGGGCGGCGCGTACTCATCGCCGAGGACCACCCGGTCAACATGCTGATCGCCGTTGCCCAGCTGGAGCAATGGGGCATGGAGGTCGCCCAGGCCAGCGACGGCCGCCAGGCCATCGAGGCAGTACTGGCGGCGGCCAGCGTCGGCAAGCCGTTCGACATCGTGCTGATGGACGTGCAGATGCCCGTCATGGGCGGGCATGACGCGACCCGCGAGCTGCGCAAGCATTTCTCGGCCGAGCAGTTGCCCATCGTCGCGCTGACGGCAGCGGCGCTGGTGTCAGAGCGCGATGATGCGTTCGCCGCCGGCATGAACGACTTTCTGACCAAGCCCATCGACACGCCAAAGCTGCACCAGACACTGCTGAAACTCACCGGACGCCACCAAGCCTGAAGGAGCACGCATGAACCAGCCGCCCCGATCCTTCAAGTACTACGACTTGATCATGGCGGCGTTCGTCTGCGTGCTGCTGTGCTCCAACCTGATCGGTGCGGCCAAGGCGGCGCAGCTGACGCTGCCGGTGTTCGGCACGGTCACCTTCGGCGCCGACCTGTTCTTCTTCCCGATCAGCTACATCTTCGGCGACGTGCTGACCGAGGTCTACGGCTATGGCCGCGACCGGCGGGTCGTCTGGGCGGGCTTCGGTGCGCTGCTATTCGCGGCCTTCATGGCGTTCGTTGTCGTGCACCTGCCGCCAGCACAGAACGAGTTCATGGCTGTCTACCAGCCGCAGATCGAAGCGGTGTTCGGCAACACCTGGCGCATCGTCGCCGGCTCCATGATCGCGTTCGCCTGCGGCAGCTTCGTCAACAGCTACGTGCTGGCGAAGATGAAGGTCGCAACGCAGGGTCGCTTTCTGTGGGCGCGAGTCGTGGGCTCCACCGTCGTGGGTCAGTTCGTCGACACGGGACTCTTCTTCCTGATCGCGTTCTGGGGCATCTGGCCGCACGAACAGCTGATGGCCGTCATCGTCAGCCAGTACCTGTTCAAGACGATCTGGGAGGCCGTCATGTACCCGGCGACCGCAAAGGCCGTCGCCTTCCTGAAGCGCGCCGAGGGCGTGGACCACTACGACCGCGGCACCGACTTCAATCCGTTCTCGATCAAAGTCTGAGCGCCCGTAAGGTATGAAAAAACGGCGGCCTTGGGCCGCCGTTTTTCCTTGAAGGGACCGTCAAGCGGTCAGAGGCCGCCCTTGCCGCAGCCCGAGCTCAGATACGTGCTGATCAGGTTCAACTGTTCGGCATTGGTCTGGCGCGTCCAGGCGGGACCGTGGGCGTAATCCTTGAGCACGTGATACTCCACGGGCTTGCCGGCCGCCTTGGCTTTGTCGACGAAGAGTTCCGACTGGATCAGCGGCACGGTCTGGTCGCGGTCACCGTGGTAGACCATGATCGGGATCTCGATCTGATCGGCCTTGGTCAGAGGGCTCAGGCCGCGCACCGTCGGCTCCTGGCGCTGCCGGAAGAACGGGTTGGTGAAGAACCGCGCCCAGATGCGCTCGATGTCCGACACGCCCGCACCGGCGATGGCGCACTTGTAGAGGCCGTTGGGCCGCACCGACGCGGCGAACGCCGAGTAGCCACCATAGGAGAAGCCGAACATGGCGATGCGCTTGGGGTCGGCCAGCTTCTCGCTGATCAGCCACTTCGCGCCGTCGTCCTTGTCGTCCTGCATCTTCTGCCCCCATTCGCGGTCACCCGCGAACCACAGCGTGCGGCCCCAGCCGGCCGAGCCGCGGAACTGCGGGCGGAGCACCACCTTGCACTGAGACACGAGCAGCGGGACCCAGCCGGAGCCGTCGTACTGCATGGTGTCACGTGCCCACGGGCCGCCGTGAGGATGCACGACGGCGGCGTAGGGCCCCGGCCCGCAAAGCTGCGGGTTGGGTACCGTGAGGTAGGCGGGGATGTTCAGGCCATCGCGCGCCTTGTAGTAGACGAAACGCGAACTGCCGAGGGCGCGCTTGTCGATGTCCGGGTACTCCTTGGCGAGGAGCTGGATGCCCTGGCCGCGCAGCAGGTAGTGCTCGGTCGGGTAGGACAAGCCGCTGACACGGATCAGGTAGGTGGGCGTTTCGCCGAGGCGGGCCTCGACGACGCGCACGGAGACGCCATCGAACGCGGGGATCTGGGCCCGCTCGCCGCTGGCCACGCCGACGAGCTCTTGCTTGATCTCCTTGATGCCCAAGGCCTGAGCCACCCCGCGCACGATGGACTCCGTCTTGGGATCGACCCACAGTTCGTCGAGCCCCTGGTGGCCGTCAAACTCGAAGCCCTCGAAGCCGTTCGGACCGGGAGCACCGTCGTCACGGTCGGAAATCACGCCGACCGCGTCGAAGTACTTGTGCTCGAACAGCGTCTCGCCGATCTTGCGGCTGACAGTGTCGTATTCGTACAGCCCTGCGAACTCCCGTCCCACGTTGCTGACGATGACGGCCGTGCCGGGCTTGGCGCCGGGGGCCACCATGTTGACGACATCGCGGTCCTTCACATAGCTGCGGAAGTGCTCTTTCCACTCACCGCCGGCGTCGCGAAAGTCAAGCGCAATGAAGGCGCCCTTGTCGTCACTGCCAGAGCGGGACTTGGCCCAGGGCTGCCCCGCGTCGTTGACGGCCACACTCATGTCCAGCTCGCTCATGCGCATGATGCGCGAGGCCCTGGCGGTGCGCAGGTTGTAGCGGAAGATGTCGCGGCTCTCACCGCGGCTGTCGCTTTCCAGCACGATGTTGTCGGGGTCGGACAGCAGCCGGTTCAGCACCGTGGGGTTTGCCAGCGCCGCCTGCTTCTTGGCCATCTCGGTGCGGGCGATATCGCCGGACGCCATGGGCTCAATCCAGTTCTTGCCCTCGAGGTCGGTGAACAGCAGCTTGTTGATGAAGGTCTTGGTGACCTGTTCGGCGCGCAGGTCGTAAGGCTGCGTCATCACGACCTGCAGCATGTCGTTCTTCAGGAACGACGCGCTGCGGATCTGCATGTTGGTGGCGCCAATGACCGTAGGCTTGGCGGCCAGGTCGGCCAGTTTCCAGACCAGGATGCTGCGGGCGTCGCCCTTGCTCTGGATGGCCAGCATGTGCTTGCCGTCAGGCGAGAGCCGGAAACCCGTCATGCCAGGGAACTGCGCCAGGGTCTCGGTGCTCGGGACGCGAATGGGCGGCGGATCAGCGGCCTGCGCGGCGTGGCTGAACGCCAGCGCTGCGCCTGCGCCGGCGATCAGCCGGTTCAGGGTGTTCAAGTAGCTTTTCATGCGAATCAGCTTAAAAAAATGCCCTGGCAACCCGCAGGTTGCCAGGGCATCAGAGCACTAGGCGATTAGAACGACTTGGAGACGTTCATGAAGAAGCGACGACCGAAGTAGTCGTAGCCGCTGTACAGGGGCGCATTGCCGACGCGGTTCGCGTAGCCCGACGAGATCGAGGGCGGCGTCTTGTCGGCGATGTTGCGAACACCAACCGTCGTCTTCCACTTGCTGACCGAGTCGCTGTAGGACAGCGACAGCGAGTGCAGGAAGTAGCTCGGCGTGCGCATCTGGTAGATGCTCGTGTCGGGGTTGTACAGCGCAGCGTTGGCGGCGCTGGTGGCCTGACGCTGGTAGTACTCGTAGCTCGACGTCTTGCCGACCCACTCCGTGCCGTAGTAGGCCGTCCAGCCCTTGACCGTGTACTTCACGTCCAAGGCACCGGACCAGCGCGGCACGCCGACGCGGCCGTTGCTCTCGGTCAGCGGATCGGTCGCGAAGACCTTGCCGGCTTGCGAGTGGTACTCGGTGGCCGACAGTTCCACGCGCAGCTTGCCGATGCCCACATCGTTCGTGTAGCGGATGTTGTAGTCGTAGCCCCGCACGACGTCGGTCGACAGGTTGATGTAGCTGTTGTTGACCGTCAGCGCGTTGTTGCCCGGGGCACGCGTGATCAGCTTGCAATAGCCACCGCCGCTGCGGAAGGCCGGATCGTCATAGCACAGCGTCAGGATGTTGGCGGCGCCGGCGCGGGAGACGCCGTTGTCGACCTTCACATCGAAGCGGTCCAGTGCCACGGACAGGTCACCCCAGCCGGTCGGCAGCGTGGGCTGCAGGATGATGCCCCACGACGAGTTCTTCGAGGTTTCCGCGGCCAGGCCGGCTTCACGGCCACCCAGGGTGACCGAGGTGATGCTGCTGGTTTGCTGGAAGTTGGCCGGCAGGCCTTCGCTGGCGCAGTTGATCGCGCGCTGGCTGCCCGGGGTGGGGCTGTTGCACGGGTCACCGGCGGCGCTCAGGAAGCCGGTAGTCGCACCGACGTACTGCTCGAACAGGGCCGGCGCGCGGTAGGACGTGCCGTTGGTACCGCGCAGCGAGACCCAGCCCGTCGGCGCCCACAGGGCACCGATCTTGTAGGTGGAACCCGAGCCGTAGGACTTGTAGTCCGCGCGGCGCGTGGAGCCGTTCAGCGTCAGTTCCTTGGCCAGCGGCAGGTCCTTCAGCAGCGGCACTTCAACTTCGGCGAACACATCGGTGGCGTGGTCGTTGCCACGGGTCGGCGTGGACGAGGTGAAGCTGTAGATGTTGGCGGTCTGCTGGTCGATGGACGGGGTGTCATCGATGGACATGCGGCGGAACTCGGCGCCAACGGCACCCTTCACGTCGCCATAGGGCAGCTTGAAGAGCTTGCCGGTCGTCGAGGCCGACACGACGTCTTCCTTGTACTTCGTCACGCCGGTGTAGTTGTCGTACACGAAGCCCAGCCAGGCGGCCGGCAGTTGGCCGCCCACGACGGCCGAGGTCAGTGCCGGTGCGGCGACGCAGCCGTTGGCCGTGTCGACGCAGTTGAAGCCGCCGCTGCCGTTGGACGTGACGTTCAGGCTCTGAGCCAGGCGGTCGGCGCGGAAGCCGTCGAACAGGTAGCTGCCCTTGCTCTCGGCGTGCTGCACCGAGACGTCGTAGTCCCAGTTGAACTTGGCGAAGGAGCCGCGCAGGCCGGCCACGGCGCGCGTGAAGTCCACGGACTGGCTGGAGTAGCTGTTGCCGGCACCGATGAAGGCGCGCACGCCCAGTGCCTTGCCGTTGGTGATCGTCGTGGCGGCGGTCTGCACCGTGCTGAATGCCAGGTTGGCGGGGATCAGCGGGCTGCCCTTGGCGTAGTCCAGCGACAGCTGACGGAAGCCGACCTGCGACGAGTCGCGGCGGTTGAACAGCACTTCCCAGTAGGCCTCAGCGTCGCCGAGGGCTTGCACGTCGAAGGCGCCTTGGGCGTACAGGTTGTGGTTGCGCACCGGCGACATCAGCGTGTTGTTCATCACGCGCGGGTCGAACGTGTCGCGGACGTTGTTGTCGGTCGTCGAGCCGCCGCCCACGCCTTCCCAGCCGACCAGACCCGTGGTCACGGCCGAGTTCGGGCGCCAGCGGTTGAAGGTGGTACCGACCGAGCCAGGGGCGCCGACGCCAGTGGTGGCGCTGCCAGCAGGCGTGCCGCCGGTGCCGATGGTGTTGATGGTCACGCCGTTCGAGCCGGTGCCCGTGATCGGGTAGCACTTGGGCTTGCCGGTCAGCGGATCCTTGGTATCCCAGCTGCCCCATTCGCCAACGACGCCGTTGACGCTGGTGCGACGGTAGTCGGTGTTGCAGCGGGTCCAGTCACGCTGACCCAGCGTCATGCGGGTGTTCTCGTTGAAGTTGTACGAGACCAGGAAGCGCGAGTGGTCATTGACCATGCCACCTGCGGCCGAGAAGTTGTAGGCATTGCCGCCGCCGTGCTCGGTCTGCGAGATCGAGGCGTCCAGGCGGATACCGGTCAGGTCCTTCTTCGTGATGATGTTGATCACGCCGGCCACGGCGTCGGAGCCGTAGACGGACGAGGCGCCGTCCTTCAGCACTTCGATGCGGTCGACGATGGCGTTGGGCAGCGTGTTCAGGTCAGCGGCGCCGACGGAACCACGGGTGCCCGAGGGCGACATGCGGCGACCGTTCAGCAGCACCAGCGAGCGGGTCGGCGCAAAGCCGCGCAGGCCCACGGTGTTGGCACCCGGGCCGCCGTCGGTCACATAGCCGCCGAAAGCGTTGTTGATCTGGCCGGCGCCGCCGGTCACGGACGTGCTCTGCAGAACCGCGGCCGTGGAAGTGAAGCCCGCCAGGGCGGCGTCTTCGTTCTTGATGACCTGGATGGGGGCCGGCGAGCTGAAGGCATCGCGCTTGATCCGCGAGCCAGAGGTGACGACAACTGCATCCAGCTTCTGGACGGCGTCGGTCTTCGCAGCAGGAGTTTCGGCCGTGGTGGCGGGCTTATTGTCGGTCGACGTTTGCTGCGCTGCAGCATTCGTGGCCAGGATCAGGCCAAGGACCGCAAGAGCGATGGGTTTTTGAACAGGTTTAAAACCAGAGTATTGATTGGACATAGAAAATACTGGCTGAGGTGGGATGCTGACGAGCAATCCACCAAGCAGGAGGGCTCCACGGCCTTGAACTCGTCAACAAACATTCATGTTAGGGATAGGGTTCGGTTACCCGGAAGTAACAGGCCGAACCTAGGGTCTTCTCTTAGGCCTTCTGCGCCCTTCGAAGCCCAGACCGTTGCAGAACCCCAACAAAGCCGACGGACGACCGCCGCTCTGGGCACGCGGGCCCGCCGGTGCCGCCCTAGGCGTCCGACATACTTAACGACGCAAAAATTAACCTTCGCGGAATCCGAATTCAGTGCCTGCCTGCCAAGAAGCCCGGTGGATTCGATATTCGTCCCCCTGTAATCTTTCTTACTAGAAAGAAAACATTCAGACCAATTCCTCCGAGGGTTGCAGGGCGCCGAAAATAAGCCGATGAGTTCCATGCCAGATGCCGCCGCCCCCGACCTGCTGTTCGTGCTGCTGCCCGACAGCGGCATCGCGCCCGACGGTCCCGACACGCTTGCACCGCTGGCCGCTGCGCTGCAGGCCCAGTACCCCAACGCCGCGACGCTGACTGTCCATCCCCCCCTGCGCGACGACGAAGGCCGCTGCCGCTGGTGGGTTGGCCTGCAGCCCAGCGCAGAAGGCGTGGACGCAGCCCTGCCTCACCTGATCGATCGCCTGCGCATGGAGGCCGTCAAGCTGGAGCTGCCCTGGCAGCGCGTGGCACTGGCCGGCATCGGCGACGGCGGACTGCTGGCGCTGGAAGCCGTCCAGTCCGAAGCCGCGCTCGTCGGCCGCGTGTTGTCCTTTGCCGGCGGATACCTGTCACGGCCCGAAGCAGCACCGCAGGACGTCTGCGTGCACCTGCTTCACGGGTTGGAGGACCAGCGCTTCCCCTACCGCCACGTCGTCGACGCTGCGCAGTCCCTGGTGGACCTGGGCGCCGACGTGACGGCCGACCTGCTGCCCCATCTGGACCACGGCCTGCACCCCGCCCTGATCGAGAAGGCCATGGAGCAGCTGCGCACCTTCATTCCCGCGCGGCTGTGGCGCGAAGCGGTGATCGCTGCCCAGGACAGCGAACGGCCTGTGGGTTGAGCCTCAGGCCGCCGCCACCGCGCGCGCGGCCAGCTCCGGGATCAGCGCGGCGCGGTAGGCCGCCGTGCCGTGCAGGTCGTTGTTCAACCCCTCGGCGTCGACCTTGACGGCGCGTGCCGTCGCGGGACTCCAGTCGCGGCTCAGGGCCTGCTCCAGCGGCGCACAGCGGAACACACCCGGCCCGGCGCCGGTGATGGCCACGCGCACGCCGGCGTCGAAGCGCGCGACAAACACGCCCACCAGCGAGAAGCGCGACGCCGGCTGCTTGAACTTCTGCCAGGCCGCCGCTTTCGGGATGGGAAAGCTCACCGCGGTGATCAGCTCGCCCTCCTGCAGCGCCGTCGTGAAAAGGCCCTGGAAGAAGTCGTCGGCTGCGATCTGACGACTGGCGGTGTGGACGCAGGCGCCCAGCCCCAGGACTGCGGCGGGGTAGCAGGCGGCGGGATCGTTGTTGGCGAGGCTGCCGCCCAGCGTGCCGGCGTTACGCACCTGGCGGTCGCCAATGCGGCCGGCCAGATCGGCCAACGCGGGAATGGCGCGCTGCACGTCGGTGGAGGCGGCGACGGCCGCATGAGTCGTCGCGGCGCCGATGCGCACGGTCTTGCCGTCGACGGCGATGCCCTGCAGCTCGGACAGGCGACGCACGTCGACGAGGCCCTCAGGCGCTGCCAGGCCCAGCTTGATCGCGCCGAGCAACGACTGCCCGCCGGCCAGGAACTTGTCGTCCGCGCCCAGGCGGGCGGCAGCGATGGAGGATGCGGCTTGATAGTTCATCGCAGAAGTCTCCTCAGGCCTGGGCCGATTGCAGTGCCGTCCAGACCGCGCAGGGCGTGGCCGGCATGGGCAGGTCCTTGACGCCGATGGCGTTGCAGATCGCGTTGATGACGGCGGGCGGCGAACCGATGGCGCCGGCCTCGCCGCAGCCCTTCACGCCCAGCGGGTTGTGTGTGCAGGGCGTGCCCGGCGCGGTTTGCACCTGGAAGCTGGGCAGGTCGTCGGCACGCGGCATCGCGTAGTCCATGTAGCTGCCGGACAGCAATTGGCCCGAGTCGGCGTCATAGACGCCGTGCTCCAGCAGCGCCTGTCCGATGCCCTGGGCGATGCCACCATGCACCTGGCCCTCGACGATCATCGGGTTGACGATGTTGCCGAAGTCGTCCACCGCGCTGAAGCGGTCCACGCGCACGATGCCGGTGGCTGGGTCCACCTCCACCTCACAGACATAGCTGCCGGCCGGGTAGGTGAAGTTGGTCGGATCGTAGAACGCGTTCTCGTTGAGACCGGGCTCCAGCTTGTCCAGCGGGTAGTTGTGCGGCACATAGGCCGTCAGCGAGACCTGAGCGAAAGGAATGCTGCGGTCGGTGCCGGCAATGCGGTACTCACCGTTCTTGAACTCGATGTCGCCCTCGCTGGCCTCCAGCAGGTGGGCGGCGATCTTGGCCCCCTTGGCGATGACTTTGTCCACCGCCTTGAGAATGGCCGTGCCGCCCACGGCCAGCGAACGACTGCCATAGGTTCCCATGCCGAACAGGACCTTGCCGGTGTCGCCGTGCTGGATGTCCACGTCCTCCAACGGGATGCCAAGCCGGTCCGCGACGATCTGCGCAAACGTGGTTTCGTGGCCCTGGCCATGCGAATGGCTGCCGGTGAAGACGGTGACCTTGCCTGTGGGATGCACGCGCACCTCACCGGCCTCGAACAAGCCTGCGCGTGCGCCCAACGCACCGGCGATGTTGGACGGTGCCAGACCGCAGGCCTCGATGTAGGTCGAGTAGCCAATGCCACGCTTGAGCCCCTTGGCCTCACTGACCGCCCTGCGCGCCGCGAAGCCTGCCACGTCGGCAAGTTGCTGCACCTGAGTCAGCGTCGCGTCGTAGTCCCCGGTGTCGTAGGTCAAACCCACCGGCGTCGCATAGGGGAACTGGGTGATGAAGTTGCGACGACGGATCTCTGCCGGGTCCAGGCCCAGTTCGTGCGCGGCCGTTTCCACGAGGCGCTCGACCACGTAGGTCGCCTCCGGCCGGCCCGCGCCGCGGTAGGCGTCCACTGGCGCGGTGTTGGTGAACACGCCGGTGACCTCGGCATAGATGCTGGGCGTCTTGTACTGACCGGCTAGCAGCGTCGCGTACAGGATGGTGGGCACGCAGGACGCGAAGGTGGACAAGTAAGCGCCCAGATTGGCCGTCGTGTGCACGCGCATCGCCAGGAAGTGGCCCTCCTTGTCCATGGCCAGCTCGGCCCTCGTCACGTGGTCGCGGCCATGGGCATCACTGAGGAAGCTCTCGCTGCGCTCGGCCGTCCACTTGATGGGGCGGCCCAGCTGTTTGCTGGCCCAGACCAGCGCCGTTTCCTCGGCATACAGAAAGATCTTTGAACCGAAGCCGCCGCCGACGTCGGGCGCGACGACACGCAGCTTGTGCTCGGGAATGCCCAGCACGAAGGCGCACATCAACAACCGCTCAACATGCGGGTTCTGGTTGGCGACGTAGAGCGTGTAGTTGTCGTCCGCCGGGTTGTAGCTCGCATTGGCGGCGCGCGGCTCGATGGCGTTGGGGATCAGGCGGTTGTTACGGAACGCCAGCGTCGTCACGTGCGCCGCCTTCCCGAAAGCGGCGTCCGTCGCCGACTTGTCACCACAGCCCCAGATGTAGCTGCGGTTGTCCGGTGCCTCGTCGTGCACCGTGCCGGCATGACCCGCCGCGGTGGCCGTATCGGCGACCGCCGGCAGTTCCTCGTAGTCCACGTCCACCAGCGCCGCCGCGGCCTTGGCCTGCGCCAGCGTCTCGGCAACCACCAGCGCCAGCGCGTCGCCCACGTAGCGCACCTTGCCGTCCGCAAGGATGGGGTGCTTGGGCTCCTTCATGGGCGTGCCGTCCGTGCTGGTGATCAACCAGCCGCAGGGCAGACCACCGACGGCACGGAAGTGCTCGCCGGTGTAGACGCCCAGCACGCCGTCAGCCGCGACGGCAGCAGCCGTGTCCACGCGGCGGAGCCGCGCATGCGCATAGGCGCTGCGCACAAAGACGCCGTAGGTCTGGCGCGGCAGCACGATGTCGTCGGTGTACTGGCCGCGGCCGGTCAGGAAGCGCGCATCCTCGCGGCGCTTGACGCTCTGGCCAATGAAGCCCTTCTCGGGTGCATTCATGTCACACCTCCTTCATCGCTGCCGCGCCCACCTGCACGGCGCGCACGATGTTCTGGTAGCCCGTGCAGCGGCACAGATTCCCCTCCAGGCCCTCGCGAATGGCGGCCTCGCTGGAGCAGTCGTGGTGCTGCACGAGGTCGACGGCGCTCATCACCATGCCGGGCGTGCAGTAGCCGCATTGCAGGCCATGACAGTCCTTGAACGCGGCCTGCATGGGGTGCAATGTGCCGTCCTGAGCCGCCAGCCCCTCGATGGTCGTGATGCGGCCTCCGTCGGCCTGCACGGCCAGCAGGTTGCAGGCCTTCACGGCGCGACCGTCCAGGTGGACGGTGCAGGCTCCGCATTGCGCGGTGTCGCAGCCGACGTGGGTGCCCGTCAGGGCCAGGTCTTCGCGCAGCAGCTGAACCAGCAGGCGGTCGGCATCGACCTCCCTGCTGACAGCGCGGCCGTTGACCACGAGATGGATCCTGTGGCTCATGCATGTCTCCTGGTTGTGAGGCCGATGCTCGGCCCGCTTCAAGGGCTTGTGATTGCCGATTACCCTTAGGTCCTGTTCAAGACCTCGAAGCTGGGGATGGCAATTCATGGACAACCTCGACCTGGGCGTGTTGCGCACGGCCGCCGGCTGGCGGGCCGAGGGTCGCGGCGTTGTGTTGGGCACGATCACGCGCACCTGGGGATCGGCGCCGCGGCCGGTGGGCTCGCTGGTCGCCGTGCGGGACGATGGGCAGATCGCCGGTTCCGTGTCCGGCGGCTGCATCGAGGACGACCTCGTCGCCCAGCTCCGCGCCGGCAGCCTGACGCTCGCCAGGCCGACACCGCTGCGCTACGGCGTCGGCGCCGAGGAGGCGCGGCGCTTCGGCCTGCCCTGCGGCGGCACGCTGGAGCTGATGCTGGAGCCGCTGGCGCCGCACTCGGCGGTCGACGCGCTGCTGGCACGGCTTGAGCGCGGTGAGCGCGTGCAGCGCCGGCTGGACCTGACGACCGGCGCCGTCACGCTGGCCGACGCCGACCCCGGCGCCGACATGCTGACGCTCACGGACACCCTGCTCGTCAGCCACCATGGACCGCAGTGGCGGCTGCTGGTCATCGGCGCCGGCCAGATGACCGACTACCTGGCACAGATGGCCCTGGCGCTGGGCTATGGCGTGACGGTGTGCGACCCGCGCGCCGAGTACGCCGACGGCTTCCACCAAGCCGGCGTGACGCTGACGCGCGACATGCCGGACGACGTCGTCACGGCCTTCCGGCCTGACGGCGCCACGGCCATCGTCGCGTTGACCCACGACCCCAAGCTGGACGACCTCGCGCTGATGGAAGCACTCCGGGGCGCCGCTTTCTACGTCGGCGCCATCGGCTCGCGCGTCAACCAGGCCAAGCGGCGGGCACGGCTGGCCGAACATTTCGGGCTGACCGAGGCCCAGCTGGACCGCCTGCACGGCCCGGTGGGCCTAGACATCGGCGCACGAACGCCGCCGGAGATCGCGCTGAGCATCCTGGCCGAGATGACGTCCGTGCGCTATCGCGCCGCGGGCGCCCGCCCCGAGGCCGGCTGCGTCGTGTGAGCGGCGCTGGCGCCCCGTGCCGCCGGCATCACCGTTTAGTCGGGGGTCTGCGGCCGGACAAGGCGCGCTTCATTTCATCGTGTAGCCACGCCCATCCATGCAAGCCTCGACCGCGCGGTTGAAGACGCTGGCGTCAGCCTGGGCATTGGGCTGGGTGGTGGCCCAGCGGTTGCAGTCGCGACGGTCGCTCTCCTGCTGCTCGGACGACTGGCCATTGCGCGGATAGATGATGGGGTCGGCCCGGGGGGCGGGTGGCGGCGGGGCGGGCATGACCTGGGCCGTGGCGGCCTCGGGCGGTGGCGCGACGACGGCATACCCGTCCGGCACCGACTGGTAGTACACACCATTGGCGTAGTAGTAAGGCAGCCCGCCAAGCGTCAGTGTCACGTAGGCCGGAGGCAGCAGCGGGATGACGAGCCCGATGGGCGGCAGCACAACGCGGAAGCTGGAGCCATAGGGCCGATACCAGACACCCCCATGGAACCAGTAGCGGCCCGGCCCGGCGCCGACGCCCACGGCGCCATAGGGCACGCGCGGCGCCACATAGCCGGGCGCGGGATAGTAATGGTCATGGTGGTAGCGCCCATCGAACACCATGCCGATGTTGGCGCGGACGCGCACGTCGGCGTGGGCAGCGGGCGCGCCCATCGCGGCGCCCAGCACCAGCAGGGCCGCGACGCAGGGGTGAAGCAAGGTCTTCATGATTTTCAGCCGTGAAGCCGTGGGAGTTTGCCAACGCACCCAGCCTCGCGCGGGTGCACTGCGGCGGCGTTGCGGCAACGTAAAGTTCGCCGCCTGACCCGTCGCCACGCCGTCCCGCCATGATTGAACTGCACTACTACCCCAGCAACGCCAGCTTCGCCCCCCATCTGCTGCTCGAGGAGATGGGCATCCCCTACACGCTGCGCGAAGTGGACCGTGCCAACAACGAGCACAAATCGGCGGCCTATCTCAAGCTCAATCCGAACGGGCTGATCCCCGTCCTCGTCGACGGCGACCTCGTCCTCTACGAGACCGCCGCCATCTTGATGCACCTGGCCGACTGCCACCCCGGCTTTGCGCCGGCGCCCTGCACGCCCGAGCGTGCGCAGTACTACAAGTGGATGGTGTGGCTCACCAACACGCTGCAGGCCATGCTGATCCACTACTTCTACCCGGATCGCATGGCCACCGACGCCGCCGAAGTGAAGGCCCGGGCCGAGGCCCAGATCGCGCCCATGCTGGATCAGATGAACGCTGAACTGGCCCGCCACGGCGGGCCCTGGTTCATGGGCCAGCAATACACGGCCGTCGATCCGCTGGCCTTCATGCTGTGTCGCTGGACGCGCATGCAGGCCAACCCGGCCAAAACGCGCCCGGCGCTGGGCGCCTATCTGAAGCGCGTGCTCGAGCGCGCGGCCACGCAGCGCGTGGTGGCCAAGGAGAAGCTACCCGACCCGGTTTACTGATCGTTGGTGCGAATCGCCGCGACCGTCGGCCTCGTGGAGGTCGGCCTGCCTGGCGTGCGCACTCGGCGTGCCAGTCGCCGACGCGGGCACAGTGCCACCCGGCCATTTCGCGAAAAGCGGCGCATCAGGCGATGCCGCCCCTCTCCTCGGGAACCGACCGCACGCCGGGGCGAGGGATTCATGTCATGGCCAGTGGCGTTGGAAGACGGCCGCCACCTCAGGGTGCTGCTCCACGCGCAGCAGTTGCGCGAGGAAGCTCGGCCGCTCGGCCTGCAGCATGGCCCGCGAACCCGACCATTTGGATACGACTGTTGCCAGCAGTTCCAATGCGCCAGGCGAGCCAGCGTCGAAACCGATCTCGAACTGGTCGGCAAACAGCCGCCAGTGCTCGTGCAGCCGGACGCGCGTACCGGCGCGGATCTGCCCCTTGGTCGCGTCATCGCAGGGCTCGCACCAGCGCTCCGGATAGTCGATGACGCTGATGGCCGCGTAGCAGTTCGCCGCGATGTAGACCAGCCCGCGCAGCACCCGTGCTCGCGCACCGGCATCGACCGGCAGCAGCACGCCGGGCGCCGCCGTCAGGCCGAGATGGATGAGGATGGCCGCGCTTTCCGTCAGCACCGTGCCATCGGCGAGAACGAGCGTCGGGATCTGGCCCAGCGGGTTCACGCGCAGCAGGTCGTCCCGCCCCGGGCCGGGGTTCCAGGATGCCGCGTCGACGCCGGTGTAGGCCAGACCGGCGCGCGCCAGCGCCGCCTCGATGGCCGCCGAACCCGAGCCCTTGGTGCCGTACAAGGTCAACATCGCCATACCTCCTTCGCTGAGCGTGCAAAATCGTCTCACATCATGTGCGCTCGTCCCGCCCTGCCTCATTCCCACCGCGCCGGCCCCAAGCCCAGCTTCGGCCGAGTTCGGGTGGGCGTGTACGGCCGCGTGATGATGTCCGTCGCCGAAGGCCCCTTCGACGCCGAGCTGATGGCCGCCACCCGGCGTGCCATCGCGCTGGCTGGCAAGCGCCTGCCGGCCGACCGCCGCTTCGGCGATCTGCTTGAGATCCGCGGCAGCCTGCAGATGGATGCCGACGCGCTGGGCGCACTGCGCGCCAGCATCGACACCTTCGCCTCTCGCGGCATCGTCTCCCTCTCTACGGTTTTCCTCGTGCGCCCCGGCATCCCGGGCATCGAGCGCTTGCCGGCACTGATGGACATCTGGCGAGCCAGCCGGCCGGTGCGCCGCGCCGACAGCTTCGAATCCGCCTGGGCCCTGGTCAATGCCGACCTCGCCGCGGCCGGGCTGCCCACGCAGGAGCCCCCGCGCCCGTGAGCCTCAGGCAGGCCAGGGACGCGGGACCGGGCGCAGCTGCTCCCAGGCAGCGCCCAGCGCCAGGACGCCGGCATCGTCGAAGCGGCGGCCGATGATCTGAAGCCCGATGGGGAGACCGGTTGAGGTGTAGCCCGCGTTGATCGCCAGCGCCGGCTGCTCGCTCATGTTGAAAGGCAGCGTGAAAGCGATGTGTTCGAAGGGCCGCGCCGGGTCGTGCAGCGGGCTGGCGAGATTGGCCGGATAGGCCGGCATGGGGGCCACCGGCGACAGCACGAAGTCGAAGGGTTCGCAGGCCGCATTCGCCGCCTCACGCAACGCCTGCATCTGGCCGTAGCCGCGAAAGACGGTGGCGCCGTCGTACTCGGCCGCAGGCGCGACCCAGTCCAGGATGTACGGCAGCACGCGGGCCCGCTGCTCGGGCGCAAGGGCCGAAATGTCCAGCCAGGAGCGCATGCGCCAAAACCGGTCGATGCCGTCGGCCATCTCGCGCGTCGTGAAGGCTCCCAGCGGCTCGACGACCGCGCCGGCCTGCTCGAAGGTGCGCGCCGCGGCAGTGATGGCGGCCGCCACCTCAGGCTGCACGGCTTCACCCCAGCCGGCGTCCATCAACAGGCCCAGACGCAGGCCGCGCAGCACCACCTCGCGCGGCGCGAAGGCGCCGGGCGGCAGTTGGGTCGGGTCGCGCGCGTCCGGCTGCGCCAGGACGGCCAGCATCCGTGCGGCGTCAGCCACGGTGCGCGTCAGGGGCCCGGCCACGCGGCCGGCATAGCCCGGCTTGATGGGCACCCGGCCGTGGCTGGGCTTGAGCCCCACCAGGCCGCACCACCCCGCCGGCAGGCGGATGGAGCCGCCGATGTCGGTGCCCAGATGCAGCGGACCGTACCCGGCCGCGGCAGCGGCCGCGGCGCCGGCGCTGGATCCCCCGGGCGTCAGCTGCAGGTTCCAGGGATTGCGTGCCGGCTCGGCATAGAGGCTGGACAGGCCGGAACTCAGCATGCCGTAGTCGGGCATGGTGGTGCGCGCCCAGGCAATGGCGCCGGCCTCGCGCAGCCGCGCGGCCGGCGGGGCCTCGAAGTCGGCGGCGGCGGTGGCGGCCGTCGCAGCGGTGCCCAGGCGGTAGGCCACGCCCGGCTGTGCGATGTTCTCCTTCAGCGTGACCGGCACGCCATCCAATACCCCCGCGGTGCCGGCGCGCCAGCGGGCCTCGCTGGCGCGGGCCGCGGCCCGCGCGCCAACGGCGTCCACGAGACACAACGCATGCAGTTCCCCCTCACGCCGCTCGGCCTGAGCCAGCACCGCCTCCATGACCTCGACGGGCGACAGCGTGCCCGCGCGATAGGCCGGCAGCAGCTCGGCCGTGCCGAGGCCGGCGATCACTTCTTCAGCTGCTGAGCGGCCTTCAGCATCGCGTCGATGTGGCCGTCGGGGTTCATGCTGGCATGCACGGCAGCGACCTTGCCGTCGGGGGCGATCAGGTAGGAGACGCGGTCGGCCATGCTGCCTGGCAACATCTTCAGCGCCACGTCGTAATCCTTGATCACCTTGCCGCCTGCATCGGCGGCGACGGCGAACTTGTTGCGACAGGCCTCGACGCTGAACTTCTTCAGCGTCTCGATGTCGTCATTGGACATGCCGATGACGGTGGCGCCCAAGGCCTTGAACTTGTCTGTGGCCTCGGCAAACTGATGGGCCTCGACGGTGCAGCCACTGGTGAAGGCCTTGGGGTAGAAGTACAGCACCACGGGGCCCTGCTTGAGCGCGTCGGCGAGGCGGAACTTGAAGGGCTGACCGCCGACGGCGGCGTCGGCGCTGAAGTCGGGCGCAGGCGCGCCGACGCTGAGGGCGGCCTGAGCGGTGGGAATGAGCAGGGCGGCGAACAGGGCGGTAAGCAGGCGTCGTGACATGGCAAGCCTCGGTGGTGAGGACCGCAGGATAGCCAAGCTGCAAGGCCCCATGGAGCGGCGGGTCAGGGCTGGCGCAGCAGGCCGTCGGCCAGCCAGCGCTGCAGGGACGCCACGACCGCCGGTGCAGCGGCTTGCGCATCGCCCAGCTCCTCGGCGGCGCGCTCGCACAGGCGGGCGAAGGGCAGGCCCGTGTCTACCCCCTCCAGCAGCGCGGCCTCCAACGGCTCCAGCGAGCGCCAGCGTGTCTCCAGGCCCTGGCGCCAGGCCAGCAGCACATGCACATGCGGCAAGGGCTCGGGCAGCTCGGCCAGGGCCAAACCCGATTCAGGATCCCACTCGCGTAACGCCCGCCAGGCCGGCTCAATGGCGTGGGCGAGCGTCACGCGTCGCACGCTGAACTGCAGGTGTAACACCAGTCCGGCCCAGTCATCAGGGTCCAGCGCAGCCAGCGCCACGGCTTCGAGCGGTGACGCGTCAGTGGCATCAAAGGCGCCGCGCAGCGCCCAGTCCATGCGGGCGAAATCGACCAGGCTGGCGTGGGGCACCAGCGCTTCGCCGGCCGTGGCCATGAAGCCGGCCAGCTCGTGACCGAACCAGCGGATGGACGGCTGCCGGCTGGGCTGCGCGGCGAGATAGGCGCGGCCCAGCGCGTCGAAGGCCTCGTCACCCATTGCCCGGGCGAGCACGGTGTAGTTGTCGACCAGGGCAGCGACGAGGCGGGCGAGGTAGGCATGGCGGTAGACGGCCAGGCCGATCCCGAAGTCGCCGGCCAGCAAGCCATCGGCGTCGGCGCCGTCACGGATGGCAGCGGCCAGGCGCTGCTGGAGGTGGACCGTGCTCATGCCCGGGCCGCCAGCCGGCGCGCCACCGCCAATTCAGCGAGCAGGTCGTCGAGCGGCGGGATGTGGTCGTCGCGCTCGATCATCGTCGGCACGGCGCCAAAGCGCCTCACCGCATGCCGGTACAGCGCCCAGACCTCCTCGCGCACCGGATGGTCGTGGGTGTCGATGACGATGTCGCCGCGGTCCTCGTGGCCGGCCAGGTGGATCTGGCGCACCGGCCCGACCGGCAGCGCGTCCAGGTAGTCAACGGGATCGAAGCCGTGATTGCGGCCGGACACATAGACGTTGTTCACATCCAGAAGCATCTGCGCGCCAGTGCGTTGGAGCAGCTGTGCGACGAAATCCCATTCCGCCATCTCGTCGGCCGCAAAGCGCACGTAGCTGGACACGTTCTCCAGCACCAGGGGTCGGCGCAGCAGGTCCTGCGCCTGCGCGACGCGTGCCGCCACATGGTCCAGCGCCGCGCGTGTCAGCGGCACGGGCAGCAGGTCGTGCAACTGGCTGTGGGCGTCGGCGCTCCAGCAGAGGTGGTCGGACACCCAGCCCGGCTCGAGGCGGTCGGCGAGGCGCCGCAGTTCGCGCAGATGACCAAGGTCCAGCGGCGCCGGTCCGGCAACGGACAGTGACACACCGTGCATGACCAGCGGGTAATCCGCCCGGATGCGCTCCAGGTGCGCCAGCGGCGCCCCGCCGGGCACCAGGTAGTTCTCGGAAATGATCTCCAGCCAGTCCGGCCGCCGGTCGGCATGCACACCGGCCTCGAAGGCGGCGTAATGCTCCACGCGCAGCCCCAGGCCAAAGCCTTGGATTCGGGTCATGTCGACAGAGAGATTTGACGCGGGGCCTCAGGCTCCCGCGCCACCAGGCGGCAGCTGTGGACCCGGCTTTGCCGGGCCACGCCCTGCATGCCCTTGCGGGGGAGGCGCGTCAAGCGCCCCGGGGATGGATCACTTCTCTACCTTGCCACCGGCCTTGGTGCACTCGTCGGCGCTCTTCTTGCTGACCCACCCCTGGCCCTTGCAGCCGTTGTGGCCCTTGCAGTCGTTCTTGGCCGTCTTGCACTCCGACGTGCCCTTGCAGCCGTTGACGCCGGAGCACTTGACCATGCCGTCGGCCGCCGAGGCGGTCGTGGGGATGGCGGTGGTGGCGAACAGGGCTGCAGCGGCTGCGGCAATGCCCAGGCCGTTCTTCAGGGATGCATTCATGGGAAGTCTCCAGAAGGGAAATGGATGAGATCGGGTCACCACAGGTCGGCCCCATATTTCTGGGACCGGCTTGCCAGCGTGCGTCGCAGCGACTCGCCGAGTCCTTACAGCCGGCCCGTAGATTCTGATTACCTGCCGTTATGGCTGCAATGGCGCGTGGCATTCGTCAGGGGCCGGCGGCGAGCTAGAGTCCGCGGGCTTGATCGCGCCCTTTTTCCCATGCTGAACACCGAAACCCCGAGCACCCGCCACCCCGACCTGGATACCTACGCCACGCCGGCGCTGCTGGAGGCCTTCATCGACGACCAGACAGGCGCCGTCGCCGCCGTCAAGGCCGCGGCGCCGCTGCTGGCCGCGGCCGTGGATGCCGCGCTGCCGCGCATCCGGGCCGGCGGCCGGCTGCTGTATGCCGGGGCCGGCACCTCCGGCCGGCTGGGCGTGCTGGACAGCGTCGAGCTCTACCCCACCTTCTCCTGGCCGCGCGAGCGCGCCGTAGCCGTGCTGGCCGGCGGTGAGAGCGCGATGTTCGTCGCCGTGGAGGGCGCCGAGGACGACCGCGAACAAGGCGCCGCCGACATCGCCGCGCTCAAGCCTGGCCCGAACGACGTGCTGCTGGCACTGGCCGCCTCCGGCGGCACGCCCTACGTGCTGGGCGCCATCGAAGCCGCACGTGCGGCCGGCGCGCTGACCGTCGGCTTCGCCAACAACCCTGGCGCGCCCGTCACGCAGCAGGCCGCAATCGGCATCGTGCTGGACACCGGCGCCGAAGTCATCTCTGGCAGCACCAGGCTGAAGGCCGGGACCTCCCAGAAGATCGCACTGAACACCTTCTCGTCGGCGCTGATGGTGCGGCTCAACAAGGTCTACGGCAACCTGATGGTGGACCTGAAAGCCACCAATGCCAAGTTGGTGAAACGGGCGCTGGCACTGACGGTGCGCGCCTCCGGCGCCAGCGAGGCGGATGCGCAGGCGGCCCTCGCGCAATGCGACCACCATGTGAAGACAGCACTGGTCATGCTCAAGCGCGGTGTGGGCGTGGACGCGGCGCGCGCGCTGCTCGACGCCGCGGACGGCAACGTCGGCAAGGCGCTTTCGGCATGACGCGCTCCCCCTGGGCGTGGATTCCCAGCCTCTACTTCGCCCAGGGCATTCCCTATGTCGTCGTGATGACCTTGTCGGTCGTCATGTACAAGAACCTGGGGATCTCCAACACCGACATCGCCCTCTACACGAGCTGGCTCTATCTGCCCTGGGTCATCAAGCCGCTGTGGTCGCCGCTGGCCGAGCTGTTCGGCACCAAGCGGCGCTGGGTCACGGTGCTGCAGTTCTTCGTTGGCGCGGCACTGGCGGGCGTGGCGCTGACCATACCCACGGAGAAGGTCTTCCAGCTCTCGCTGGCGGTGTTCTGGCTGATGGCCTTCGCCTCGGCCTCGCACGACATCGCGGCAGACGGCTACTACATGCTGGCTCTGCCGCAGCACAGCCAGGCCGCCTTCGTCGGCGTGCGCTCGACCTTCTACCGCCTGGCCAACATCGGTGGCCAGGGCGGCCTGGTCTACCTCGCCGGCGAACTGAGTGAGCGCAGCGGCAGCGTCGTGCAGGCCTGGAGCACCGTGTTCTGGCTGCTGGGCGGCCTGTTCGTACTGTTGGCCCTCTGGCACGGCTTCGTGCTGCCTCGTCCCGCGGCGGACGTGCGCGGCGTGGGCGGCGGCGCGGCGCGGGGTCTGGTGGCGGAGTTCTTCGCCGTCTTCTCCAGCTTCTTCAAGAAGCCGGGCATTGCTGTCATCCTCGGCTTCCTGCTTCTCTACCGCTTCCCCGAGGCCCAACTGCTCAAGCTCGCCAGCCCCTTCCTGCTGGACCCCGTCGAGCAGGGCGGCCTGGGACTCTCCACCAAGGCCGTCGGCATCGCCTACGGCACGGTAGGCCTGACGGCGCTGACGCTGGGCGGCCTGGCGGGCGGCTGGGTCATCTCCCGTATCGGACTCAGGCGTGCGCTGTGGCCGCTGGTGCTGGCCATGCACGTGCCCAACGTCGCCTTCTTGCTGCTGGCGCTGACGCACCCGAGCAGCCTTGCCGTCATCAGCGCCGCACTGGCCGTCGAGCAGTTCGGCTACGGCCTGGGCTTCACGGCCTACCTGATGTACATGATCCACGTCGCCGAGGGGCCGCAAAAGACCGCGCACTACGCGATCTGTACGGGCTTCATGGCCCTGGGCATGATGATTCCTGGCATGTGGAGCGGCTGGCTGCAGGACCACGTCGGCTATGTGTACTTCTTTGGATGGGTGCTGGTGGCCACAGTGCCCAGCTTCGTGATGGCGGCGCTCATCAAGGTGCCGGACGACTTCGGAAAGAAGACCGAATGAAAGACCGGCTGCTGTCCCTGGACGCCTTCCGCGGCTTCGCCATCGCGGCCATGCTGCTCGTCAACAACCCGGGCGACTGGGGCAATGTCTACGCGCCGCTGCTGCACGCTAAGTGGCACGGCTGGACGTTCACTGACTGGGTCTTCCCCTTCTTCGTCTTCATCAGCGGCATGGCGATGACGATCAGCCTCGCGCGCCGCGCCCAGGGCGGGGCCGACAAGGGGCAGTTGCTGCTCAACACCGCGCGCCGCGCCCTCGTCATCATCGGCATCGGCCTGCTGCTCAATCTCATCCCCAGTTTCAACTTCGAGACGGTACGCATCCCCGGCGTGCTGCAGCGCCTGGGCCTGTGCACGCTGCTGGCCGCGCCCATCGTCCTCTGGTGCGGCGCGCGCGGCGTGGCGCTGTGGGCCGTGGGCCTGATGGCCATCTACTCGGCCGTGCAGCTCTGCCTGCCCGTCCCCGACGCGGAGGGCATCGTTCACGTCGGCCTGCTGGAGCCCGGCAAGGACGCCGGCGCGTGGCTGGATCGCCTGTTGATGGATGGCCACCTGTGGCGGCAGGCCAAGACCTGGGATCCGGAGGGCCTGCTGTCCACGCTGCCGGCGGTGTCGTCCCAGTTGCTGGGCGTGCTGGCTGGCTATGTGCTGGCCTCCAAGCGCCAGCCGGCCGAGAAGACCATGTCCTGGGTCCTCGCCGGCCTGGCTTCGCTGTGGCTCGGCCAGGTGCTGGACGCCTGGCTGATGCCCATCAACAAGTCGCTGTGGACGCCCGCCTACGTGTTCGCGATGGCCGGCTGGGCCTGCCTCGTGTTCGCGGTCTTCTACTGGCTGCTGGACGCCAAGCCACAGCCTCTGGCCCGCGCGCGTGCGGCGCGGCTGCTGCACCCGCTGGTGGTGTTCGGCATGAACGCGCTGTTCCTGTTCGCGCTGTCGGGGCTGGTGGCCAAGATGCTGTACACGATCAAGCTCGCCGACGGACGCAGTCTCGGCGGCACGCTGTACGCGCCACTGCGCGACTCAGGGCTGGCGCCCGTCAACGCCTCGCTGCTGCACGCCCTCCTCTTCGTGCTGGTCATGTACGCCATCGCCTGGCTCATGTATCGCAAGCATTGGTTCGTGAAAGTCTGATCCATGAAACGTCGTCACATCCTCAGCCTCGCCTCAGCCCCCCTGCTTGCCGCCTGCGCGACGCCGCCTGCGCCAACCGTGCCGCCCGGCGAAGCCGCGCTGAACGCTGCGCCACCCGCGCCCTCGGCGTCCGCAGTCTCCGCGCTGCCCCCGCCACCGCCACGCGAATGGCGGGCCGCCTGGATCGCCACCGTCGCCAACATCGACTGGCCCAGCAAGCCGGGCCTGAGCGCCGAAACGCAGCAGGCCGAAATCCGGTCGCTGTGCGACACCGCCGTGAGCATCGGTCTGAACGCGCTGATCCTGCAGGTGCGCACCAGCAACGACGCGCTGTACGAGTCCAAGCTGGAGCCGTGGAGCGAGTACCTGACGGGCACCCAGGGCCAGCACCCCGGCTACGACCCGCTGGCCGTCTGGCTGACCGAGTGCCGCAAGCGCGGCCTGGAGCTGCACGCCTGGTTCAACCCTTACCGCTCGCGGCACAGCACCGCCAAGTCGCCGCTCGCCGACAGCCATGTCAGCCGCACCCACCCCGACTGGGTGAAGCAGTATGGCGACCAGCTGTGGATGGACCCTGGCGAGCCGCAGGCCGCCGAGCACACGCTGGCCGTCGTGCGCGACCTGCTGAGCCGCTACGCCGTCGATGGCGTGCACATCGACGACTACTTCTATCCCTATCCCATCCAGGACCCGGCCACCAAGCAAGAGATCGACTTCCCCGACGAGCCGAGCTGGCAGAAATATCTGGCCAAGGGGGGCTCTCTGGGCCGTCACGACTGGCGCCGCTACAACGTCAACACGCTGGTGCAGCGCCTGTACGCGCTGGCCCACGAGGTTCGGCCCGGCACGCGCGTGGGCGTCAGCCCGTTCGGCATGCCCAAGCCCGCCGTGCGCCCGCCCGGCATCAGCGGCTTCAGCCAGTACGACAAGCTCTACGCCGACGTGGAGCTGTGGCTGCGCGAGGGCTGGATGGACTATCTCGCGCCCCAGCTCTACTGGCCGCGCGCGCAGACGGCTCAGGCCTTCGAGCCGCTGCTGCAGGCCTGGCGCGCGCAGAACCCGCTGGGCCGTCCCATCCATGTCGGCCTGTTCACGAGCCGCATCAACGACACCGACAGGAGCTGGCAGCCTGATGAGGTGCTGGCCCAGATCGACATCGTCCGGCGCGTCTCGCCCGGCAGTGGCCACATCCACTTCAGCATGGCCGCGCTGGCGCAGAACCGAAAGGGCATCGCCGACGCTCTGCGTACGCAGAGCTACACCGTGCGCTGAACGGAACCGCAGTACCGCAACGAGGGAGCGCCAGCCCCTGTTGCGGCGCAACCACCCATGAGATCGCAGGGCTTGCGTGCCCGCAGTGCAGCCTCTGCCTACACTGCACCGCGCTTCGATCGAAGCATCCGGCCTGGACGACCTCGCCGGCTCTCCACCTCCCGGGACGACCCGAACGCATCGCGCTCAACGCGCCAGGAGATGGTTGATGGCATGGCTGGTTCTGATCGTTGCCGGCTTGTTCGAAGTCGGCTGGGCCATTGGCCTCAAGTACACCGAGGGCTTCTCTCGTCCCTGGCCCACGGCGGGCACCGTGGCCGCCATGGTCATCAGCGTGGGCCTGCTGGGCTTGGCCATGCGCACCTTGCCGGTGGGCACGGCCTACGCGGTGTGGACAGGCATTGGCGCCGTGGGCACCGTGGTGCTGGGCATGGTGTTGTTCCACGAGCCGGCCACCGTGGCGCGCCTCACCTGCGTGGGGCTCATCCTCGCCGGCATCGTGGGCCTGAAACTGACGGCCTGAAGCGCCTTCAGGCCGCGCAGGCCGTGATCGGCTCGAGCAGCGGCACTTCCTCGTCGTTCCAGAGCCGGAAGTGGGCCACGAAATGCTGTCCCGAGCCGTCCTCCAGGCCGAAGCTGCCGCTGTTGCCCGGCGCCACGTCCAGCGTCATCTGCAGGCCGGCCAGGTAGTCGCACTGCGCTTCGCTGGCATAGACCGGCACGCCTTCCACGCGGCCCAGCAGGCGATCGCCGGCGCTCGGCTTCAGCTCCTGCACGGTGAAGCACATTGGCGCGCTGCCGGCGCAGCAGCCGTGCGACTGGTAGAACAGCAGCTCGCCGTGCTGGCCCTGCAACTGCCGGATCAGCCCGCGAGCGGCCTCGCTGGCCTGCACGCGGGGAAGGGATGCGGTCATGGGGTGCTCCACGCAGGAAGGGGCGGCCGAAGCCGCCCCAGGTCTGTCGATCACAGGCGTCCTGTACGGACCCCGGGATCAGAAGAAGCCCAGTGCGTTCGGGCTGTAGCTGACCAGCAGATTCTTGGTCTGCTGGTAGTGGTCGAGCATGGCCTTGTGGGTCTCGCGGCCGATGCCGGATTCCTTGTAGCCACCGAAGGCCGCATGCGCCGGGTAGGCGTGGTAGCAATTGGTCCACACGCGGCCGGCCTGGATGCCACGACCCAGGCGGTAGGCACGACTGCCGTCGCGGCTCCACACACCGGCGCCCAGGCCGTAGGGCGTGTCGTTGGCGATGGCCAGTGCCTCGGCCTCGTCCTTGAAGGTGGTCACCGCCAGCACCGGGCCGAAAATCTCCTCGCGGAAGATGCGCATGTTGTTGTTGCCCTGGAAGAGGGTCGGCTGGATGTAGTAGCCGCCAGCCAGGTCACCGCCCAGCTGCGCGCGGTCGCCGCCGATCAGCACCTTGGCCCCTTCCTCCTTGCCCAGCGCGAGGTAGGTCTGGATCTTGTCCATCTGGATGGACGAGGCCTGTGCGCCCATCATGGTGTCGGTGTCCAGCGGATTGCCCTGCTTGATGGCCGCAACGCGCTTGATGGCGCGCTCCATGAACTTGTCGTAGATGCTCTCCTGGATCAGCGCGCGGCTGGGGCAGGTGCAGACCTCGCCCTGGTTGAACGCGAACAGCACCAAGCCTTCGATGGCCTTGTCCAGGAAGGCGTCGTCCTGGTTCATCACATCCTCGAAGAAGATGTTTGGGCTCTTGCCGCCCAGCTCCAGCGTGGCCGGAATCAGGTTGGTGGCTGCCGCCTGCGCAATGACGCGGCCGGTGGCCGTGGAACCCGTGAAGGCGATCTTGGCAATGCGCTTGCTGCTGGCCAGAGGCATGCCGGCCTCACGGCCGAAACCGTTGACGACGTTCAGCACGCCCGGGGGCAGGAGGTCAGCGATCAGGTCCACCAGGATCAGCAGGCTGATCGGCGTGCTCTCGGCGGGCTTGAGCACGACGACGTTTCCGGCGCCCAGCGCGGGAGCCAGCTTCCAGGCCGCCATCAAGATGGGGAAGTTCCACGGAATGATCTGGCCAACGACGCCCAGCGGCTCGTGGAAGTGGTACGCGATGGTGTTGTGATCGATCTCGCTGAGCGCGCCTTCCTGCGCCCGCACACAGCCGGCGAAGTAGCGGAAGTGGTCCACGCACAGCGGGATGTCGGCATTCAGCGTCTCGCGGATGGGCTTGCCGTTGTCCACGGTCTCGGCATAGGCCAGCAGCTCCAGGTTAGCCTCGACGCGGTCGGCGATCTTCAGCAGGATGTTGGCACGCTCGGCGGCCGGCACGGCAGCCCACTTGGCGGCAGCGGCGTGTGCGGCGTCCAGCGCCTTCTCGATGTCGGCGGCGGTGGAGCGCGCGGCCTGGGTGTAGACCTTGCCGTTGATGGGTGAGACCACGTCGAAGTACTGGCCATCGACGGGCGGCACGAACTTGCCACCGATGAAGTTGTCGTAGCGAGGCTTGTAGGCGATCTTGGCGCCGGGGGCGCCGGGGGCGGCATAGACGGTCATGGCTGTCTCCTGTGCGGATGGGTTGAGGCCCGCTGAACAACGCAGAACCCGTGCCAGCTCGCCGGAGCGAGCCAGAGTCCTGTCGCGACGGCCGCGGCCCAGGGAAACCACCCGCCGACTGTTGCAGGCTGGAGCAGTCAGGCCCAGGACGGGACAACCGGCCGCGAAGGCGCGCCGCCAGGGGATCCCGCGACTGTCACGCCGGGACCTCACACACCGACACGTCGGCGCGACTGCTCCATCCCGCCGCGAAATCAGCCGATTTGCGACTGGCATGGAGCTTGCGCTGTACCTGGCCATCCGCGCCGCATTTGCACGACCGCGGACCCCCAATCAACACAGGAGACAACACCATGCAACTCAAGCCCCTCGCAGCCCTGATGTCCTTGGGCCTCGGCCTGGTGGCCGCCGGCGGCGCGACCGCCGCCGTGACCGAGCAGATGATCCAGGCCTCGGCCAAGTCCGGTCAGGAGGTCTTGTCCTGGGGCCTGGGCACCGAGGGCCAGCGCCACTCGCCGCTCAAGCAGATCAACACCGCCAACGCCGCCAAGCTGGTGCCCGCCTGGGCCTTCTCCTTCGGCGGCGAGAAGCAGCGCGGCCAGGAGTCGCAACCGGTCATCCACAACGGCAAGATGTTCGTGACCGCGTCCTACTCGCGCATCTTCGCGCTCGACGCCGCCACCGGTGCCAAGCTCTGGAAGTACGAGCACCGCCTGCCCGAGGGCATCATGCCCTGCTGCGACGTCGTCAACCGCGGCGCGGCGCTGTACGACAACCTCGTCATCTTCGCCACGCTGGACGCCCAGCTCGTCGCGCTGGACCAGAACACCGGGGACGTCGTCTGGAAAGAGAAGATCGACGACTACGCGGCCGGCTACTCGGCCACGGCCGCGCCCATCATCGCCGGTGGCCTGTTGCTGACCGGCGTGTCCGGTGGCGAGTTCGGCGTGGTGGGCCGCGTCGAGGCGCGTGACCCCAAGACCGGCAAGATGGTCTGGATGCGCCCGACGGTGGAAGGCCACATGGGCTACACCTGGGACAAGAGCGGCAAGAAGACCGAGAACGGCGTCTCGGGCACGCAGGGCAAGAGCTGGCCGGGCGACCTGTGGAAGACCGGCGGCGCGGCCACCTGGCTGGGCGGCACCTACGACGCCAAGACCGGCCTGGCGTACTTCGGCACCGGCAACCCGGCGCCCTGGAACAGCCACCTGCGCCAGGGCGACAACCTGTTCTCCTGCTCCACCGTAGCCATCGACGTGAAGACCGGCCAGATCAAGTGGCACTACCAGGGCACGCCCAACGACGGCTGGGACTTCGACGGCGTCAACGAGTTCATCACCTTCGACATGGACGGCAAGCGCATGGGCGCCAAGGCCGACCGCAACGGCTACTTCTACGTGCTGGACGCAAACAACGGCCAGCTCGCCAACGCCTTCCCCTTCGTCAAGAAGATCACCTGGGCCTCCGGCATCGACCTGAAGACCGGTCGCCCGAACTTCGTGCCCGAGAACCGTCCCGGCGACCCGACCGCCGGCGCCGATGGCAAGAAGGGCAACTCGGTGTTCTCAGCACCTTCCTTCCTGGGCGGCAAGAACCAGATGCCGATGGCCTACAGCCCGGACACCAAGCTCTTCTACGTGCCCGCCAACGAATGGGGCATGGAGATCTGGAACGAACCCATCGCCTACAAGAAGGGTGCGGCCTACCTGGGTGCAGGCTTCACGATCAAGACACTGAACGAGGACTACATCGGCGCCATGCGCGCGGTAGATCCCAAGACCGGCAAGATCGTCTGGGAGGTTAAGAACGGCGCGCCGCTGTGGGGCGGCGTGCTGACCACCGCGGGCAACCTGGTGTTCTGGGGCACGCCGGAAGGCTGGCTCAAGGCTGCCGACGCCAAGACGGGCAAGGTGGTCTGGCAGTTCCAGACCGGCTCGGGCGTCGTCGCGCCGCCCGTGTCGTGGATGCAGAACGGCGAGCAGTACATCAGCGTGGTCTCCGGCTGGGGCGGTGCCGTGCCGCTGTGGGGCGGCGACGTCGCGAAGAAAGTGAACTACCTGGAGCAGGGCGGCATGGTCTGGGTCTTCAAGCTCGCCAAGTAAGCCGCTCTTCCTTCGCCCCGCAGGAGCCGGCCCGTGGGCCGGCTCCGCTCATGTCCCGAGGTTTCCATGCATCCCACCCGCCGTATCTTCATGCTGCAGGCCACGACGGCCTGCCTGGCCTGCCCGGCCCTTGCTCAGACCAACGCTGTCGACGAAGCCAGCGAAACCGCCGTGGCCCTCGGCTACAAGCACGACACCTCCAAGGTCGATCCCGCCAAGTGGCCCAAGCACCAAGCCAGCCAGCACTGCGCCAACTGCCAGTTCTGGCAAGCCAAGCCCACCGATGCGTGGAGCGGCTGCGCGATGTTCGGGCGCAAGGCGCAAGTCGCGAAGAACGGCTGGTGCAACGCGTGGGTGAAGATGCCGGGCTGAAAGGCCCGGCTCCGGAGTGACGGCGATGGCAGGGGCGCGGGTCGCGGCGACCGCCTTCTGCGCTGGAGCGCTCCGCACCCGACGCACACCCTCAGCTGCACGTACGCCATCAACGCGGCGAACTGCCTTGCGGGCAGAGCCTATCCACCCGCAGCGGGCCCGCGCCCGGGACGCACAGGGGTCTCAAGCCATCGCTAGAAATCCGGGTGGATCGACCGCCCGCCTTGCGTTGGCCTCAGCAAGACAATGGCGAACAAGTGCCGTCGCCCGTCGAAGAACTCTCTGTCGCAGTTCGCGACGTGCAGCCGCCGGTCTGCAGACGCGTCGGATCGGCCGCCAAAGGTATGTGGAGAGCCGGCCGCTTGATGGGCTCAGTCCAGGCTCACCCGGACGACCACAGGCAGGTGGTCGGACGGGAATCGGGCGTCGACCGAATCGGTCAGCGCCGCGTAACGCTGCACACGCCACTCAGGACTGAGCAGCACATAGTCGATCCGGTCCAACAGCGGCGCGTCGAGCTTGAAGCCATTGAAGGTGCCCAATGGGCCATAGGGCGGAGTCCGGCTCTGCGTACGAGCGTCGCGCAAGCCCGTGAGCAGTATCTGCACAGGCTCGGAATCTGGCGTGGCGTTGAGGTCGCCCAGCAGCATTGCCGGGGTTTCGCCTGCGATTTCGCGCATCTTGCGCAGCATCAAGCGGGCGGACTCCCGCCGCGCCACCACGCCTTCGTGGTCAAAGTGCACCGCAAAGGCGACGAAAACCCGATCACTGGCCAAGTCGCGCAACCTTGCCCAGGTAGCCAGGCGATTGCAGCAGCGCGCATCCCAGCCCTTGCCGGGCACGTCGGGCGTGGGGCTGAGCCAGAAGTCACCGCTGGCCAGCAGTGCGAAGCGCTCGGTGCGGAAAAAGATGGCCGCGTGTTCGCCACCGCGCTTTCCATCATCGCGACCAACGCCGACACGGGCCAGGCCTGGCATGGCGGCAAGATCTTCGATCTGCTCGATCAGCCCCTCCTGCGTTCCAAGCAGATCGATCTCGTGATAGCGAATCAGGGCACGCACGGCGTCACGCCGGTGTGGCCAGGCGTTCGGGCCATCGCTCGCCAGATTGAGACGCAGGTTATAGGTCGCGGCATTGAAGGTCTGGGCCTGCACGGCCAGGCCCAGACCCAGCGTCAGGACGGCCAACCACCTGATGGCCGCGAGGCGGCGCACCGGGCGGGCGTGATTCACGATCCGCCCAAGTGCCTGCTTTGCCTCGGTCGCGAATCGGTCGGCAAATACGAGTCTTGCGGGCGACCAGCCGTGTTCGTTCATGATTCGAGCCCTCCGACGGTCACCTCTCGAGGCGCAGCGCCTGCCTTGGTTGTGAGGGTACGGGCATGTCCACACTGGCAACCAGCCTACCCGATTGTGGACATCGGCGGCCGACGGGGGCTGGCCGGGAGCCTCCGCTGGAGCTTGGCGGCAAGGTCGAGCTATGGCCTTCCGGGCGCGATGCGCTGGCACGTCCGCGGCTCAGGCGATCTGCAAGGCAGCCGTGGCCCGACCCCGACCAGGCCTCTACGGCGCCCGCACGCCAATGCAACGACTCTGGCAGCTGTGCGCAAGCACCCCGCCGGACTCAGGAAAGTACCGCCGTCAGCTGCTGAACTGGGCGTCGATCAGACCTCTTCTCAGCGCCAGGTGCGCCATCGCAGCAGCGCTGGCCAGTCCCAGCTTGTCGCGGATCTGAGTCTGCAGGTTGGACACGGTCTTGGGGCTGAGGTGCAGGGTACCGGCGCAATCTGCCGGCGTCAGGCCCTGAGCCAGCAGGCGGAAGACCTCGAACTCGCGGTCGCTCAGGGACTGCAGGCCATCCAAGTCACCCAGCGGGGTGGGCTGCAGCCAATGCGCCGGCAGCGCGCCGCAGAGATAGCGCCGCTCCGTCATCACGCAGGCCACGGCATCCAGCAGTTCCTCCGGCGCGCTGCTCTTGCTGACATAACCTCGTGCGCCCATCGCGAACGAGCGCCTCACCATGGCCTCGCCCTCGTGCATGCTGAACACCAGTACGCGCGCACGGGCGTCTCGCTCCAACAGATGGCGCAGCAACTCCATGCCGCCGCGGCCAGGCAGGCCCAAGTCGGTGATGGTCAGCTCTGGCTGGTGCTCGCGGTGCAGGTCCAGCGCCTCGTCCACCGTACCGGCCTGGGCGACGACGCGGTACGCGCCGCCCAGCTCCAGCAGGCGCTGATAGCCGGCGCGCACCACCGGATGGTCATCCACCAGCAGTAGGCGCGTCATGCGGGGCCTCGCCGCAACGGCAGCCACAGCTCCACCTGCGTACCCTTGCCCGGCGAGCTGTGTACGCGCAGCTCGCCACCCAGCACCGCAGCGCGCTCGCGGGCACCCAGCAGGCCCAGGCCGCCAGTGTCGGCATCGGCATCGAAGCCCAGGCCGTCGTCTCGCACGCTCAAGCGCACGCCATCGGGTGAGTCATCCAGCCGCACATCCACCGCCGTCGCATGCGCATGGCGCAGCGCGTTGGAAAGTGCCTCTTGCGCGACGCGGTAGAGGGCCATATCCACCTCCTCGCCAAAGCTGCCGTGCTCGTCGGCACCAGTGCCGAAGCGGCAGCTCGGCCAGGCGCGCTGGGCGCACAGCTCGCGCAACGCGGCGCACAGGCCGAGCGTGTCGAGATCGGCCGGACGTAGCTGGCGCAACAACCGGTGCACGCCGATCTGCAGGCTGTGCGCACTGGATGCGGCGCGGCGCACGGCGTCCTGGGCCTGGGCCAACTCGGTGCAGCGCGCAGCCACGGCGGCCTCGAGCCGGATCGCCGCGCAATGCTGTGCCAGCTCGTCGTGCAGCTCGCGCGCCAGCGCCAGGCGCTCGCGCTCCTGCACGGCAATCAGCTGCCGGGCCAGCTCGCGGTTGTGCTGCAGCAGCCGGGAGGCCTCGCGATGGCGGCGCCATGCCTGCCAGGCCAGGCCAAGCGCCATCACGGTGAGCGCCAGCGGCAGCTCATCGACCTGCCAGTGCTCATAGCGCTCCAGCAGGCCGCTGAGCCCCTCCTGCCACTGCCAGGCGCTGCCCAGCGCGTAAGCCGCGAACGTGGCCACGCCCACCCAGAGCAGGTCGCGGCGCACGTCAGATCTCATTGCCAAGCCTCCAGCTCCAACGTGCGCGTGCCCCCCACCAGCATGGGCGACGTGGATGGCTCGCTGCGTTCCATCTTCACGAGGCCCACGCCGCGGCAGTACCACTCCACACTGGTCAGCGGCTGGTCCTTGAATCCGCTGATGGGATCGACGAAGACCCGCACGGTCGCGCTGCCCCGCACCCGCAGGCAGGGCGAGAAGCTGCCGGCCGGGGTGCGCACCTCGTCGGCCACGGCCTCGATCTGGTAGGTCATGGGGATGTTGGGATGGCTGTGCTTGAGCTCGCGCGGGTACTCGTGCGTGCGCATCAGCAAGTAGGTGGTCGTGGATGCCTGCCACTGCGTGCCGACCGCGAACGGCGCCTTCAGCACGAAACGGCCCGGCGAGTCGGCCACTGGGTCGGCCTGCATGTCACTCTTGCTGGCCACGCGCACGATTCCCGTGTCGTCGGCGCGCAGCCAGTAGCTGATGCCGCTGTCGCTGCGACGCACCCAGGCGGTCTTGTCGTCCAGCACCAGCGTCTCGCGTCCCAAGGTGCGCAGCGTCAGGCTTTCGCGCTCGGAGGCGTCGGGGCCGCTGCGCGTGGTGACCACATAAGTCCAGCGGTGGCCGGCCTGCAGCGGGAACCAGGCTTCGTTGTCGGCCCCCGGCGAGCGGCCGCAGCCCGCCAGGGCGACGAAGAGCAACGGGAGAGAGCAGCGGCGCATGATCACTTCTCCGGCAGCTGCGGCAGCGGCATGTCGCGCAGCTTGACTTGCTGCTCGTCGCTGCCCGGGCGTAACCAGGCAAGGCCCTTGCGCGGCTTGGCCTCGGCCGTGCCGAGTTGGCTGATCCCGTTGCGGACCTTCTTCATGCCCTCGTTCAACAGGCCATGCAGGTCCTTGCTGTAGGGCAACTGGAAGGCCCGTGGCTGGGCGGCGGGCCTGCCCTCCTCCACCGCGTTGACCCAAACGTAGAGCGCGCCTTCGCGCTTCGGGCTGGGCTCTTCGATGACCGCGGCCAGCAGCACGAAGCGCTCGGGCAGCGGGTCTCCGCTGGGCCAGCCCCACAACGTGTGGATGGCGGCTTCGGCGTAGAAGTAGAAGCAGCTAACGCCGACCACCAACAGGCCGCGCAGCCAGGCTGGCCAGCGGGATTGCAACAGGGCCAGGGTACACAGCAGCAGCAGTGCGGCGAAGCTCAGGATGATGGGCAGGGTCATGGTCTTTGCATCAGGCTCTTGGGCAGGGTGTTGACGTTGACGACGCTGCCGTCGGGCAGCAGCGTGAAGCGCACGGCGGTGGCCTCATCGCCCTGGCGGGCGAGCTTGACGGTGCCGTGGAAGACGACGTCGGCGCGGGGGTTGACCTTGATGACAGACACGGTCACCGGCACCGGCTGGCCGTCATGGGACTGGTAGTACTGGGCGTTGACGACGTGCTCGCCGGGCACGATGCCGCGGATCGTCACCACTTCCTGGCGAAAGGGACTCTGGATCTTCTGACCGTTGATGATGGTGGAGGCGTTGCCCTCGCCGCGGTCGTCGCGGTCCAGGTACATCAACCCCGCCTCGCGCTGGCGGAACCAGACCAGGTTTCCACCGGGGTCCTGCACCCAGGTGTCGATGTCATCTGGGCTGTTGTCAGGCCAGGACACATTGATCAGGTACTCGGCCTTCGACGGCACATCACCGGCCTTGGTCGCGCGCGGGTTCATCGCCAGCAGCGCGACGATGAAGCAAAAGACGAAGCCGATCAGCAGGTTGAACAGCATGTCATAGAAGGGATCGACCTCCGCTTCCCGTGAGCCCCGGCGGCGCGTGCGGGCCATGTCAGTCGGCTCCGTGCGCTGCGAGTGAGGCTCGCTGGATGTCGGCCACGAGTGCATCGGCGAAGCGGTCGAGCCTCGTGAGCTGCAGGCCGAGCAGGATGTTGCCCACCAGGCCCACCATCGTCGTCAGCAGCGCCACGCCCAGGCCGGCCGTCAGGCTGCGCAACAGATCCTGCGACTGCGCCGGGTCGAAGCTCTGCATCTTGCCGATGGTCAGCGCCAACATCGAGAAGCCGATGACCTTGCCCAGCAGCCCCAGCTTGAGCTGGATGCCGTTGACCCACCAGGCCGTGCCGTGCGGGCCGTGGCTGTGCTCCAGCAGCAGCTCCGCGGCGGTGTCGGCGTCATGGGCAAGCGCGGCCCGGTAGTCGCCAGCCCAGCTGGTCTCGCCGTCACGGACCTGCTGCGGTTGGGTCAGCAACAGGCGTTGGCGCTGCAGCTCACGCGAACGCTGGCCACACCACAGCGTGGAACACAGGAAGACCACGATGATGACCAGCGTCAGGCCCGTGGGGTCGGCGCCCAGCAGCAAAGCCCAGACGCCCTTTAGGCCCAGCAGCCAGGTGCAGAAGGCCAGGCCGCCGCACAGCGTCAGCCACTCCAGCCACAGCGGCTCGAAGGGGCGGCTGTGGGAAGTGGAGCGGTTGAGAGAGGGAGCGTTCAAAGTTCGATCTCCATGCCGTCGTGCGCCACCTCGATGCCCTGCTCCGCCAGTTCTCGGCGCTGGGGACCACGGCGGTCGAGGATGGGGTTGCTGTGGTGGATGTGGGTGAGGACCTTGCGCCGCGCGCCGCTGGCGCGCAGCGCATCGATCATTCCGGGGCGCTCGCCGTGGCGACTCTGCGGCAGATGGCCCTTGTCGCTGGCGCTCAGGGCGCCCAGGCCGGCGTCGCGCAGGCCCAGCTCGGTCCAGAACGTGCCGTCGACGACGACGCAGTCCGCCTCGCGCATGCAGGCCAGCTCGGCCGCGCCGACGCCGGCCAGCGCCGGCGAGAGGAACAGGCGCCTGCCGCTGCGCAGGTCTTGCACCTGCAGAGCGATGCATTCGCCAGCCGCCTCGCTGCGCAGCCGCGCATGCCGCGGCGCCTGAGCCGGCACGGCAATGGCAGCGAAGCTCAGCGCCGGGAAGTCCGGGATCTCGAAAGCCGCGCTGCGCGTGTCACCGGCAATGGGCAGCATGCGCCAGCGCACGCGGCAGTAGCTCTCCAGCACGTTCAGGAGTGGCAGCTCAGCCGTCAGGTCCTCGAACACCAGCGGCGTCGCATAGACCTCCAGCTCGCGGCTCTCGCGCAGGCTCAGCAGGCCCGCGACATGGTGCAGCCGAGAGTCCAGCAGCACGACTGCGCGGATGGGCATATCACCCGGCCGGCCGGGCTGAAGCTCGGGGGTGGCGCGGATCTGCTGCGGCAGATCGGGCGAGGCGTTGATGAGCAGCCAACCCTCGCCGGGCCGGCCGTCCTGCGAGATGGCGATGGAACTCTGCGTGCGCGCGCTCGCATCGAGCTCGCCGCGCCGCCAGGCGCTGCATTGGCCGCAGTGGCAGTTCCACAGCGGGAAGCCGCCGCCCGCGCCGGAGCCAAGCACACGGAGCTTCATGGGCAGCCCCACAACGAAAGACGGAACATGGGAGCAGGAAGTCAGGTCGATGCATCAACCTGTGCAAGACGCGTGCCTTGCGCAATGCCATGTGCAATCAGGGCTTTTGCTCCAGATCGGCACAGGTCCAGGGCCTGGTGCCCCCGGGAAAGTCCCGGGCCTGCGCTGAGGCTCCGGAGCAACGATCAACAGGAAGCAGAGACGGCGGTCCCCGGGAAGTCACTCGCCCGTGGGAGTGTTCCAGCGCAGCTTGCGGTAGATGGTGTTGCGGCTGATGCCCAATTGCTTGGAGGCCAGCGAGATGTTGCCTCCCACCGCGTCCAGGGTGGCTCGGATCATGTCGATCTCGGCCTGCTCCAGCGTGCGTGCCATCGCCGGCTCGGCCGTCGCGAAGGCGGGCTGCGGCACCGGCGGTATTGAAGGAGCCTCGCCGGCCGACCAGACTGGAGCATGCGCATGTGCGGGAGCAGGCGCGGACGGGAGGATCGGCATCACGCCGCCGACGATGCGCTGGATGTCCTCGAGGAAATCGTCGGACAGGTGCGCCGTCGTGACCAGCCGCTCGCCAGCCGACATCACGGCCGCCGTGCGGAGCACGTTGGCCAGCTGGCGGATGTTGCCCGGCCATTGATAGCGGCGGAACATGCCCAGCACCTGTGAGCTGAGTTCGGGCGTGTCCTGCGGTCGCTCGGCCTGCAGGATGCGGCGCACGATGGCCTCCAGGTCGCTGCGCTCGCGCAATGCCGGCAAGCGCAGCGCCAGACCGTTGAGGCGGTAGTAGAGGTCCTCGCGGAAAGTCTGTTGTTCGATCATCTCGCGCAGGTTGCGGTGGGTGGCGCCGATGACGGCGATGTCCACTGCAATGGACTTGGTGCTGCCCAGCGGCGTCACGCTGCGCTCCTGCAGCGCGCGCAGCAGGCGGGCCTGCAGGGCCAGGGGCATGTCGCCGATCTCGTCCAGGAACAGCGTGCCGCCATTGGCCTGCACCAGCCGCCCCGGTGCGCCCTTGCGGCGCGCGCCGGTGAAGGCGCCCTCCTCGTAGCCGAACAGCTCGGCCTCGATGAGGCTCTCGGGGATGGAGGCGCAGTTCACCGCCACGAAGGGCTGACGCGAGCGGTTGGAGTCGTGATGCACCGCGCGGGCCAGCAACTCCTTGCCGGTGCCGGTCTCGCCCAGGATGAGCAGCGGGATGCCGCGGTCCAGCACGCGGCGCACCTTCTGGATGACGGCCTCCAGATGGGCGTCGCCGGTGCGCAGGTACTGCAGCCCGGAAAAGCGCTGCGCACCACCGGCTTCCGCGGACGGCGCGGTGTGGGCGGGCATGGCGGCATCGACGGCCGCAACGGAGGGCGCGGATTCGCGCACCTCGGCCACTTCCACGTCGGCCGTGTGCAGGCCTGCCACCACCGGCCGCGACGGCCAGTCGAAGCGCGCGCTCACAAACAGGCTCTGACCGGTCGGCAGGCACAGCTGCATGGGCGGCGACAGCGGCATGCGGAAATGGTCGTAGACGGCCGCTGGCGTCGTGCCCAGCAGGCTGGAGAGGCTGCGAGAGCGCAGCTCGGCGCCGCTCATGCCGAGCTGGTCCAGCGCGGCGCGGTTGGCGCCCAGCAGCCGGCCCTCGGGCGAAACGACGAGGATGCCCTCGAGCAGCGTGCCGATGAACTCGGGCCGGCTGTGGAAGTGCAGGCGCAGGCGGCTGTTGTAGTCGTCCGAAAGCCAGTGGTTCTCGATCATCCGCGCCGACATGCGCACCAAGCCCATGGTGTGCTGGTGGTAGCCGCGGTGGTCGCCGGTCACGTCCAGCACCCCCAGCATGTTGCCGCGCGGGTCGAAGATGGGTGAGGCCGAGCAGGTCAGGAAGTTGTTGGCGTGCATGAAGTGCTCGCCGCCATGGACCAGCGTGGCCGTCTCCTCGAACAGCGCCGTGCCGATGGCATTTGTTCCCTTGGAATGCTCCGCCCAGTTTTCCCCCGGCGCCAGCGCCACGCGGTGGGCGCGCGCCAGAAAACCGTCGTCGCCCACGGCATGCAGGATGGTCCCTTGGGCATCGGTCAGCACGATCATGCTTTCGGTGTTGACGATCTGCTCGTAGAGCAGCTGCATCACCGGCGCGGCATGGGTGTACAGGCGTTGATTGCGCTCCCGTGCGACGTTGAGGTCGCTCCGGATCAGCGGGTCAAAACCGCTCTTTTCGTGGCGTTTCAGGCCCAGGGCTTCGCTGCGCTGGTGGCTGCGCTCAATGAAGGCCTGACGCGGTGGCGCAAGCGGCGCTGGTCCTGCCGGCGCTGGAGTTTCGAGGGGCATAGAGGCGTCCTTTGCCTGCCTCCACAGGCTTGTCTCCGAGATTGCGCAGTCGATGCCGCGCTCGTTTCGTGTCTGGCGGGCATCGTGTCCCAAAGCGATTCGCCTGTCCATCGACGCGGGAACGCCCGACCCTCGACATTGTGTCAAGTTGGAGCAACTCGGTGCTGGCATGTGGCTTGCAGAAAGCCTGGCGAGCCCTCGCAGGCCATTCAGACCTCGACAACGACGGAGACAGCTTCATGAAACTCAACCAACCCCTCGTCATCGGCGGCATCTTGTGCCTGGCCGCGGCCGCGGCGGCCATGCAGGCCTGGGCACACGGGGACGTCACCCCCCAAGCCGTGGATACATCCAGCCTGCCGCAACTCGGCGAAGGGTGGCGCGCCGAGAACCCCTACCGCGCCAATGACGCCGCCATCAAGATCGGCTCCTCGGCCTACAACCAGAACTGCGCCCGCTGCCACGGTCTGGAGGCCATCTCCGGCGGCATCGCGCCTGACCTGCGAAAGCTGGACAACGACTGCGCCACGCTGAAGGATGAGGCCAAGAAGGCAGCCTGCGTTAAGGAGAACGACGACTACTTCCTGAACACCGTGCGCCATGGCCGCAGCCGCAACGGCGCCGTCTACATGCCTCCATTCGAAGGCGTGTTCACGCAGGAAGCGATCTGGGCCGTCAAGTCTTACCTCGAGGCGCACCGGGAGAAGCCGCTGTGAAGCGCCGGGCTCTCCTCGGCTGGGGCCTGGCCGCGGCCGCCTGGGGCGGCGGGGCGCGTGCCGCCACGCTGGCCCAGGTCCGCGAGCGCGGCCGTCTCATCGTCGGTCTCTACGAGGACATGCCGCCCTTCAACGTCAAGGGCAAGGGCATCGACGTCGAGCTGGGCCAGGCGCTGGCGGAAGCCATTGGCGTCAAATTCTCACCGTTGCCGTTCAATGCGGACGAGAACATGGCCGACGACCTGCGCAACATGGTCTGGAAAGGCCACTACCTCGGTTACGGCCCCGCCGACGTGCTGATGCATGTCCCGGTGGACCGCCCGCTGATCGAGGCCACGCCACAGGCGCGCATCTTCGGCCCCTACTACCGGGAGCGCGTGATGCTGGCGCGCCGCGTCGACGAACTGCCCGTGCTGGACAACCTGTCACAGCTCGGATCGCGCAAGGTGGCCGTGCCCGGCCAGACGCTGGCCGGCTGGCTGATGATCGGCGCGGATGGCGGCGCCTATCGCGAGCAACTGCTGACGCAGTGGAAAGACGGCTGCGAGGCCGCCCGCGCGCTGCAACGCGGCGAGGTGGCCGCGGCGGCGGGCCTGGCGTCGGAACTTGAGGCCGTGCTGGCGGGCGACGCTGCCTATCGCATCGAGCCGCTGCCATCGCCGCGTGCGCCCCGCGAAGGCTGGGCCGCCGGCATGGCCGTGAAGCGCGATGCGACCGGCCTCGCCGAGGCGCTGCAAGAGGCGCTGAACGGCCTGGCGCAGTCCGGCCGCGTGGGCGAGATCTTTGCCAAGTACAAGGTGGTCTGGCGTCCGGCCTGAACGGCCGCGACCAGACCCCATCGGAGACCTTTCATGAGACAGCAGTTCGCGCCCGTCGCGCGACGTACGGCCCTCGCGCTGGCTGCCGCCAGCGCCGCAGTGGCCCTCGCCGACCCCGCGCCCGTCAAGCTGGAGCCCGTCGTCATCACCGCCACGCGCAGCGAGGCGGCGGGCTTCGACCTGCCCGCATCCATCGACCGCCTGGACGGCGATGCGCTGCGCGCCGGGCGCGCCCAGGTCAACCTCTCCGAGGGGCTGGGTGGCGTTCCTGGCCTGCTGGCGCGCGACCGCCAGAATTACGCGCAAGACGTGCAGATCTCCGTGCGCGGCTTTGGCGCCCGCGCCAGCTTCGGCATCCGCGGCGTGCGCGTCTACGTGGACGACATTCCCGCCACGCTGCCCGACGGCCAGGGCCAGATCACCAACGTCGAAATCGGCACGGTGGGCCGCGTGGAGGTACTGCGCGGGCCGTTCTCGGCGCTGTACGGCAACTCGTCGGGTGGCGTCATCAGCATCTATTCCGAGACCCCCGTCGGCCCGCCCAGGCTGGACGCCAGCATCTCGTTCGGCAGCGACGGCCTGCGCCGCCTGGCCGCCTCCAGCAGCGGCAAGGCGGGCGGCTTCGCCTACACGCTGGGCGCCAGCCGCTTCGAGACCGATGGCTACCGCCAGCACAGCCAGACCGAACGTCGCCTGGGCAATGCGCGGCTGAGCTGGAAGCTCGGCAGCGACACGCAGCTGACCCTGGTCGCCAACAACGTCGAGCTGCCCGAGGCCCAGGACCCACTGGGCCTGACCCGTGTGCAATGGCAGGCCGATCCGCGCGGCGTCGACCCGTCTGCGCTGAGCTTCAACACGCGCAAGACGATGAAGCAGGCCCAGGGTGGTCTGGTGCTGGAACACGGCATCGACGACGCCAACAGCCTGCGCGTGATGGTCTATCAGGGCCACCGCACGACGACGCAGTTCCAGTCCATCCCCGTGGCTACACAAGCCGCGGCGCTTCACCCCGGCGGCGTCATCGACCTGTCGCGCGACTACGAGGGTGCTGACATCCGGTGGCGCTGGAAAGGCGCCACGGGCAGCCTCGTCGCCGGCATCGCGGCCGACGAGCTGCGCGAGCACCGCGTGGGCTACCAGAACTTCATCGGCTCCACGCTGGGCGTGCAGGGTGCACTGCGCCGCGACGAGACCAATCGCGTCAGCAATGCCGACCCGTATCTGCAGGCCCAGTGGCAACCGACACCGAGTTGGCTGATCAGCGCCGGCGTGCGCCGCAGCAAGGTGGACTTCCGCTCCGCCGACGCCTACATCACCCGGACCAACCCCGACGACAGCGGCAGCGCGAGCTACGCTGCCACACTGCCCGTACTGGGCCTGAGCTACGCGGTGGACGAACGCCTGCGCGCCTACGTCACCGCCGGCCGCGGCTTCGAGACGCCCACCTTGAACGAGCTGGCTTACCGGGCCAGCGGCGGCACGGGGCTGAACTTCGCATTGCAGGCATCGCTCAGCCGCAGCGTCGAGGTGGGTCTCAAGACCAGGCCGTGGGATGGCACCGAATTCACACTGGCGCTGTTCCAGACCGGCACGACGAACGAGATCGTTACGCAGACCAACGTGGGTGGGCGCGCCACCTACCAGAATGCCGGCGCCACGCGCCGCCGCGGCCTGGAAGCCTCGGGATCGTTGCAGATCTCGCCCACGCTGCAGGCACAGCTCGCAGCGACCTGGCTGGACGCGCGCTACCGCGACAGCTTCCTGACCTGCACGGCCACGCCCTGCGCCGCGGCCAACCAGCAGGTGAATGCCACCAACCGCATCCCTGGCATCGCGCGCACGGCCGTCTACGGCGCGCTGACCTGGCAGCCCATTGGTGGCTGGCGGCTGGGTGCCGAGGCGCGGTCGCTGAGCAAGGTCTACGTGAACGACCTGAACAGCGACGCCGCGCCCGGCTTCGCCACCCTGGCGGCCTATGCGGGCTACCAGCTCAGCCTCGGAGCCTGGGATGTCGGCGCGCTGCTGCGCGTGGACAACTTGGCCAACCGTCGCTACGCCGGCTCCGTCATCGTGAACGACGGCAACAGCCGCTTCTTCGAGCCGGCACCGGGCCGCAGCTGGCTGGCCAGCGCCAACGTCAGCTACCGCTTCTGAGGACCTTCACCATGCACCGACTGCTGCCCTCGCTCACCCTGCTCGTCGCCGCCATCGCCTCGGCCCACGCCGGCCCGCTGGCCTATGTCTCCAACGAGGGATCGGGCACGCTGAGCGTCATCGACACCGAGACCGACGCCGTGCTTTACGAGCTGCCGGCCGGTGCGAAGCCGCGCGGCGCCGTCGTCAGCCCCGACGGCCGTCGCGCCTATGTGAGCGACCAGCCCGGCAATCGCCTTGTCGTTGTCGATCTCGCCGCGCGCCGCCTGGCCGGCGAGATTCCGCTGGGCGAGTCGCCGGAAGGGCTGGGCCAGTCGCCAGACGGGCGCTGGGTCACGGCCGCGGTCGAGGAGGCCAACGAGGTGGTCTTCGTCGACACGCGCACGATGGCGAGGAGCTTCGCCGTCAAGGTGCGCGGCAAGAACCCCGAGCACGCGGTGTTCAGCCCGGACGGCCGCTGGGTGCTGGTCAGCGCCGAGGAGGGCGGTGCCGTGGACGTCATCGACGTCGAGAAGCGCAGCCAGGTCGCGCAGATCCCGGTGGGCACACGGCCGCGCGGCATCGGCTTCTCGCCGGATGGGCGCCGCGCTTTCGTCGCCGCCGAGATGTCCAGCGAGATCTACGTCATCAACACACAGACCTTCACGGTGTCCAACAAGCTCAAGGCTGGCGCCAAGAGCAACGGCATCAGCGTGCATCCCGACGGCAAGCGCGTCTTCATCTCCAACGGCGGCGACGCCAGCGTGTCTGTGCTGGATGTGGAGCGCATGGCCCTGGTGGCCACCATCCCCGTCGGCCAGCGACCCTGGAACATGGCCCTCACGCCCGATGGACGCAAGCTCTATGTGGCCTGCGGGCGCTCGGGCGCGGTGTCGGTCATCGACACCGAGACGCAGCAGCGCGTGGCTGACGTGGCAGTGGGCAAGCTGCCCTGGGGCGTGGTGATCCGCTGAGTGCTCCAGCGTGGCGCATGACGCGGTAGTTCCTCGGGGGCTGTGACGGGAAATCTTCCCGAGCTCTGCGCGCCCTCGCTCCAAAGAATCACTTGCCGCACCGCATCGATTCTTAGAACGGAGACCCACATGCCCCGCCACCCCCTGCGCCCGCACCGAATCGCGTTCGCCAGCGCTGCGGCGCTGGCTTGCCTCGTTTCGACGACCACCCTCGCCCAGGTCCAACTGGCGCGCGTCGAAGTCGTCGGCGTGTCGCCCGTTCCTGGCGTGGATGTACCGCGCGACGCCATCCCCGCGAACGTGCAGACCGCACGTGCCGCGGACATCGAACGCAGCCAGGCCCTGGACCTGAGCGCCTTCATGAACCGCCGCTTGGGCAGCGTCCATCTCAACGAGGTGCAGGGCAATCCCCTGCAGCCCGACCTGAACTTCCGCGGCTATACGGCTTCTCCCCTGCTGGGCACCCAGCAGGGCCTGTCGCTGTACCTCGATGGCGTGCGGCTCAACCAACCCTTCGGCGACGTGGT
>NZ_DASWYS010000299.1:0-9534 GCF_036404855.1 Roseateles sp. | reverse complement strand
ACGAACAGGCGGGCCGTGTCGGCACCGTACTGGTCGATCAGGGCCTGCGGGTCCACGCCATTGTTCTTGGACTTGGACATGGTCGTCATCTCGTATTCGAGGCGCGTACCGTCCTTCTTCAGCGTGGCGCCGGCGATGCCGCCCTTGTCGTCGTGGATGACGTCGACCTCGTGGTCCCAGTAGTAGTCCTTGCCGCCGCCCTCGGGCTTGTGGAAGAAGGCCCCCTTCAAAACCATGCCCTGCGTCAGCAGCTTCTCGAAGGGTTCGCTGGCCTTCACGAGGCCGAGGTCGCGCATGACCTTGGTCCAGAAGCGCGCATACAGCAGGTGCAGGATGGCGTGCTCAATGCCGCCGATGTACTGGTTCATCGGCATCCAGTACTGCGTGCCCTCGGCGACCATGGCCTGGTCGTTGGTCGGGTCGCAGTAGCGCATGAAGTACCAGGACGAATCGACAAAGGTGTCCATCGTGTCCGTCTCGCGGCGCGCCGGCTTGCCGCACTTGGGGCAGCCGACGTTCAGGAAGCCCGCATGCTTGTTCAGCGGGTTGCCGCTGCCGTCCGGGATCAGGTCCTCGGGCAGCACGACGGGCAAGTCCTTCTCAGGCACCGGCACGACGCCGCAATCGTCGCAATGGATGATCGGAATGGGCGTGCCCCAGTAGCGCTGGCGGCTGATGCCCCAGTCACGCAGGCGCCAGGTGGTCTTCTTCTCGCCCAGGCCCTGAGCGGCCAGGAGCTCGGCAACCTTGTTGACGGCATCCACGTGGCCCAGGCCATCCAGCACGCCGGAGCTGATGCAGCGCGCCTTGGACTTGTCGCCGTACCACTCGCTCCACTTCTTGTCGTCGTAGGCCTGGCCATCGACATCGATGACCTGCTTGATGGGAAGGCCGTACTTCAATGCGAACGCGAAGTCGCGCTCGTCATGAGCCGGCACGCCCATGACGGCACCGTCGCCATAGCTCATCAACACGTAGTTGCCGACCCAGACCTCGACCTGGGCGCCGGTGATGGGGTGAGTGACGAACAGGCCCGTCGGCACCCCCTTCTTGTCCTGCGTCGCCAGCTCGGCCTCGGTCGTCCCCCCGGCCTTGCATTCTTCGATGAACGCGGCCACGTCGGGCCGGGCCTTGGCCGCGACGGTGGCGAGCGGGTGCTCCGGCGCCACGGCGCAGAAGGTCACGCCCATGATCGTGTCGGCGCGGGTCGTGAACACCCACAGGCGACCGCCGCCGCCTTCGATGCTGTGCGGGAAGGCAAAGCGCACGCCCTGGCTCTTGCCGATCCAGTTCTCCTGCATCAGCCGCACACGCTCGGGCCAGCCGCTGAGGTAGTTGGGATCCTCAGGATTGGCGACGGCTGACAGCAGCTCTTCGGCGTACTGCGTGATCTTCAGGTAGTAGCCGGGGATCTCGCGCTTCTCGACCAGCGCACCCGAACGCCAGCCGCGGCCGTCGATGACCTGCTCGTTGGCCAGCACCGTCTGGTCCACCGGATCCCAGTTCACGACCTGGGTGCGACGTTCGGCCACACCCTTTTCCAGCATCTTCAGGAACAGCCACTGATTCCACTTGTAGTAGCTGGGCTGGCAGGTCGCGACCTCGCGGCTCCAGTCGATGGCCAGGCCCATGGCCTGCATCTGCCCCTTCATGTGAGCGATGTTGGAGTAGGTCCACTGCGCAGGCGGCAGCTTCCCCTTCATCGCGGCGTTCTCGGCCGGCAGGCCGAAGGCATCCCAGCCCATGGGCATCAGGACGTTGTAGCCCTTCATGCGCAGCTGGCGGGCCAGCATGTCGTTGATCGTGTAGTTGCGCACATGGCCCATGTGCAGCTTGCCCGACGGGTAGGGCAGCATGGAGCAGGCATAGAAGTGCGGCTTGCTCGCGTCCTCGGTGACGCGGTAGGCGTCACGCTCCGTCCAGTAGGCACGGGCGGCGGCTTCGATCTCGTTGGGGTTGTAGCTGGGCGCTTCGGTCTTGGCGTTCATGCGCCAAATTGTATTGGCCGCCTCTGAGACGACGTTTCGCTCAGGGGGCCGAAGCGGCCGACTGGGCGACGAAGGCGATGCGGCTCAACCCGGCGGCCTGCACCCAACCGATCAGCTCGGCCACCTGGCCGTAAGACACGGCACGGTCGGCGCGTAGCTGCACTTCCATCTGGGCATTGGCGCGCCCCAGCTCCGAGATGCGCTGCTGGAAGGCCTCGGGCGCCAGCTCTTCCTCACCCAGATGCAGCTTGCCATCGGGCGTGATGGCGACTGCGATGAAGCTGGGCGCGTCACTGGGCGTGGCGACCTCGCTCTTGGGCAGGTCCAGGCGCAGCGAGGCCGTCATCAGGGGCGCCGTGATCATGAAGATGACCAGCAGCACCAGCATGACGTCGATCAGCGGCGTCATGTTGATGTCGCTCATGGGCCGCGAACCCTCCGGCTTGTCGAGGCGGCCGAACGCCATCAGTCGTGGTCCAGCAACTCGCGCAGGTCGTGCGCGAAACCTTCCAGATCCGCCTCGCAGGCGGCAACCCGCTTGCCGAAGACGTTGTAGGCCAGCACGGCAGGAATGGCGACCGCGAGGCCCGCGGCCGTCATGATCAGCGCCTCGCCGACCGGGCCTGAGATTTTCTCGATGGTGATGTTGCCGGCCGCCGAGATGCCGACCAGCGCGTGGTAGATGCCCCAGACGGTGCCGAACAGGCCCACGAAGGGGGCGGTGGCGCCGATGGAGGCCAGCAGCACCTGACCGAACTGCAGCCGGGCCAGTACCGCGTGCAGGGCGTCGCGCAGGCGGCGGGTCAGGCGGGATTCACGCCTGCCGGCGGCCTCCAGCGTGGCCGTGCGGGTTTCGGCCGTGGCCGCGTCCAGCAGCGGCAGCAAGAGCGCCTCGGTGTCAAAGCTCCGCAGCGCGCTGCGGCCTTCGGCCACGCTGGCGGCGGACCAGAACGCCGGTATGGCGTGCACGAGGCCGCGACGGGCGCGGCGCAGCAGCCAGGTCTTCCACAGGATCAACGCCCAGGCACTGACCGACATGGCCAGCAGCAGCAGCGCCACCGCGCGGCCGACCAGGTCGCTTTGGGCCCAGAAGTCCGCGAAGCCACCCATGTTCAGGCGAAGCCCAGCACGTCGTTCATGCCGTAGAGGCCGGTCTTGCGGCCGGCCAGGAAGCGCGCCGAGCGCAGGCTGCCCTGGGCGTAGATGCTGCGGTTGCTGGCCTTGTGGCTGATCTCGATGCGCTCGCCCGTACCGGCAAACAGCACGGTGTGGTCGCCGATGATGTCGCCGCCGCGCACGGTGGCGAACCCGATCGTCGACGGGTCGCGCACGCCGGTGACCCCTTCACGGCCGTAGACGGCGCAGTCTTTCAGGTCGCGGCCGACAGCCTTGGCGACCACCTGGCCCATCTGCAGGGCAGTACCGCTGGGTGCGTCCACTTTCATGCGGTGGTGGGCCTCGATGATCTCGATGTCGAAGCCCTCGTTCATCGCACGGGCTGCGAGATCGAGCAGCTTGAGCACGACATTGACGCCCACGCTCATGTTGGGCGCGAAGACGATGGCGGTGCGCTTGGCAAACTTGGCGATCTCGGCCTTCTGGGCCTCGTCGAAGCCAGTGGTGCCAATGACGGCCTTGACGCCCAAGTCGGCGCAGATGGCCAGATGGGCCAACGTCGCCTCGGGGCGGGTGAAGTCGATCATCACGTCAGCGCCGGCCAGGCCCGCGCGAACGTCGGCCCCCTTGTCCAGCGCGATGTGCAGCGTGCAGTCGTCCGCGGCTTCGACCGCCTCGATCAGCATCTTGCCCATGCGCCCGGAGGCGCCCATGACGGCGACCTTGATCACGTGCCGGACCCCGTCTTGGCGTCCAGCGGTGGGTAGGTGCGACCCGGTGCCGGGCCTTCGGCGGCAGCGGTCGGCGCGGCCTCCGCGCTGCGCTTGGGCGGCGGCAATGCCGTGCGCTCGGCCTCGCTCAGCTCCAGCTTGGGCTGCTTGCCGTCGGGCTTGAAGGTGTTGATGGCGGCGACGAAGTCATTCTCGGTCGGCAGGTCATCCGGCACCGTCAGGGTCTTGAGCTTGTCCCCGTCGAACTCGGCGACGACCAGGCGCTGTTGCGCGGGCGTGCCCTGGCGGCGAATGGTGAAGGGGTAGTCCCAGCGCGACTCGTGGAAGACGTCGGTCAGCAGCGGTGACCCGAGCAGGTCACGCACCTGGGCCTTGGACATGCCAGGCTTGACGCGGGCGACCATCTCCTTGGTCAGCACATTGCCCTGCACGACTTCGACTCGGTAGGGCGTCACCAGGCCCAGGACCTTCTCCCCGGTGACCGAAGGCAGCGATGCCCAGGTGGGCAGGTAGGAGCAGCCGCCAAGCAGCGCAAGCAGCGGGAAAGAGGCAAGCAAGGGACGCATGGGGCGGCTGACAGAGGGGCGGGAGGGACGAAATACCGGCCGAAGGCTCGGCTGGCTATGATCGGGCGGATTCTAGCGGGGCCACCTTCCGGCCCCGGCCCCAGTGACATGCCCAGCTCCTCCGCCAAGAACCAGACCAGCGACATCAAGAACAGCGGCCTCAAGGCGACGCTGCCGCGCATCAAGATCCTCGAGATCTTCCAGCGCGCAGCCCAGCGCCACATGACCGCCGAAGATGTTTACAAGGCTTTGCTTGGCGAAGGCGCCGACATCGGCCTGGCGACGGTCTACCGGGTGCTGCAGCAGTTCGAGCAGGCCGGCCTGCTCAGCCGCAACCATTTCGAGACCGGCAAAGCCGTGTACGAGCTCAACGAGGGGCATCATCACGACCACCTCGTCTGCCTCAACTGCGGCCGGGTCGAGGAGTTCTTCGACCCCGGCATCGAGGAGCGCCAGCACGCCATCGCGAGCGAGCGCGGCTTCCAGCTGCAGGAGCATTCGCTCGCCCTCTACGCGAGCTGCGTGAAGACCGACTGCCCGAACCGGAGCTGAATCAGGCCGAGGCAGCGCGCGCGCGAATTGCAGCGAAGCTGTCGTCGACGAGCAGGTGACCGTCCTCGAAGACGGTACGCAGCACTTCGGTCGCTCCCGAGGCACGGGCCTCGTGGCAACCAGGCGAGTCCAGGCGCACGGTGGCGAACACGTCGCCCTTGTGCATCAGCGTGAGGCGCCCGGCCTTGATGCGCTTGGCGGGATCGGTCACCGGCGCCTTGAAGACGTCACGCCAGCCGCCGCCGACCTGCACGGCCGAGGCCTTCATCGCAAAACCCAGCGTGTCGCGGTTGACTTGCTGCAGCAGCGCGCCGCCCTGGCCGAAGGCGATGTTGTCGGCCGAGTAGCCGGCGCCCTCCACCGCCGCCAGGATCGCCGCGATGGAGAGGCGCGTGATGCCGTCGCCCTGGATGACGCGGACATGCTTCAGCACCTTGTAGCCCTTGGCATTGACCTCACTGCCGAAGGCAGCATCCAGCGTGCGCACGGTGCGCAGCACGACGGTGACCGGGTCGCCGCTGTCGGGGCGAATGACGACGCTGGCACCGCTGGCGATGACCTCGTCGCGCAGCTGCTGGCCCCAGAGCCGGCTGACAGCGGCGTCCAGATCGTAGGAGTCCGAAACGACGGCCAGCACCGCGCCGGGCTTGCCGAACTGGCGCAGCATATTGCGGTAAGCGTCCAGCTCGCCCTCTCGCCCCCAGGCGGTGATGGTGCTGTGCTCGGCCGCCGGGATGGAGAAGCCGGCCATGGGCTCGCCGTAGTAAACGCGGGCGCCCAGCAGGGCCGTCATCGTGTCCGTGCCTCGGAAGTTCACGAGGTGGGCCATGCCTCCCAGCATGGCAGATTCCAGCGAGGACACGCCGCGCGCGCCGAAGTCGTGCAGCTTGAAAGGCAGGCCCTCGGGCGAGCCGCTGCGCGCCAGGGCGTCGGCAATGAGGCTGCGCGTGGCGTGGCTGTGGGTCGCCACCGTCGTCGGATACCAGACCCGCAGCAGCGCCGTCTCGACGTAGCTGGCGAGCCACCAGCAGGCCGGATCGGTATTCTCAACGGTCACAAGCGCGTGGTTGACCGGCACGACCGTGCCCTCGGGCACGGCGCGGATGCGCAGCGGCAGACGTCCGCCATGGGCGTCGACGACGTGCTGCCAGCCCTCGCGGTTGAAGGGCACCCCGTGGGCCGCGCAGACCTCCGCGCCCAGCGCCACGTCGTCGGCCGTGACCGGCTTCGTGAAGTACTCCTTCAGCAGCGCCTGCAGGCCGAAGAAGACCGTGTAAGGCAGCGTGCCGCCACGAGCCTCGATGTAGCTGAAGACGGTCTGCGTGCCCGGCGGATACTGCAGCCAGTGGCTGGTCTTGTAGCTGTCCGTGTTGAGGACCAGCAGGCGAGCGATGTCGCTGAAGCGGTTCAACGAGTTCAATCGACGGAGCCGTTGTCGATGGCGCGCTGGTGGCGCTCGACGAATTCCTTGTAGGTGTCGATGCCACGCAGTTGCAGGATGGTGTTGCGCACTGCGGCCTCGACCAGCACGGCAAGGTTGCGGCCGGCGTCCACGGCGATGACGACCTTGCGCACCGGCATGCCGAGGACATCCTCGTACAGCGGCTCGTAGGGCAGACGCTCGAAGTCGCGCTCCATCGTCTCCTTGCGCACCAGGTGCACGATGAGCTTGAGGCGCATCTTGCGGCGCACGGCCGTCTCGCCAAAGATGGCCTTGATGTCCAACAGGCCGATGCCGCGCACTTCCAGCAGGTTCAGCAGCAGCTCGGGGCAGCGCCCCTCGATGGCGGTCTGGGCGATGCGGAAGAAGTCGACCGCGTCATCAGCCACGAGGCCATGCCCGCGCGAGATCAGCTCAAGACCCAGTTCACTCTTGCCCAGGCCCGATTCGCCGGTCAGCAACACCCCGAGGCCCAGGATGTCCATGAACACCCCGTGACGGGTCGTGCGATTGGCGAACAGCTGCGACAGGTAGCCGCGCACCAGGTCGATGACGTGGCCGGCGGATTCGTTGGTGCGGAACAGCGGGATCTCGGCGCGGTCGCACATCGCCACCAGGCGGGGTGGTGGCACGGTGTCGTCGGCAATGATGATGACCGGCGGTTCCAGCGTGACGATGCGCGAGATGCGGCGGTCCTGGATCTCGGTGCTTTCCTGGCTCAGGTAGGCGACCTCGCGACGGCCGACGATCTGCACCCGGTACGGGTGGATGTAGTTCAGATAGCCGACCAGGTCGGCCGCGCTCTGCGCATCGCGCACGGCGGCCTCGTCGAAGCGCCGTTCGGGATGGGCATGGCCGGCGATCCACTCCCAGCGGAGGGCTTCGCGGTGCTCCTCGAAGAGCCGCTCGGCGCTGATCGAAGTGGGTTTCAAGGCGAGGAGATCAGGCGACCGACTTCAACGGCTCCCAGGCCGCGATCAGCTTGTGCAGTGTGGCGGCATCCGGCTCGGCCTTGAGCTGCTCCCGCAGCTCACGGTCGGACAGCATCTCGGCGATCTCGGACAGGATTTCCAAGTGACGCTGCGTGGCCGCCTCTGGCACGAGCAGGAAAATCAGCAGGCTGACCGGCTCGTCGTCTGGCGCGTCAAAGCCGATGGGCTGGGCCAGACGCAGCACGGCGGCGAGCGGGTTCTTCAGGCCCTTGACGCGGCCATGCGGGATGGCGACGCCATGGCCGAGGCCGGTCGAGCCCAGACGCTCGCGGGCGAAGAGGTTGTCGGTGACCAGCGCGCGGGCCATCTGGTGATGGTTTTCGAACAGCAGGCCTGCGTGTTCGAAAGCGCGCTTCTTGCTGGACGCATCCACATGCACCAACACGTTGTCGGCGGGCAGGATGGCGGCGAGACGGTTCATGGGTTGGGACCTGACGGCGGGGGCGCCTGGCGGGCGCGGCCGCAGCCGGGCAATGGGTCAATCAGAGCCACGGATTATGGAACCGCGGGCCCATTTGGGGTGGTCGAGGGCCTCTAGAGGCGCGGAAAACACCCCCGACGACCCCCGAATGCGGGTTTTTGCGGCACCGCAGCAACAACGCTGCGGCATAGGGAGCACGCGGCCCACAAAGCAAAAGCGGCCCGCAGGCCGCCGAGTGAGGTGAGCCAAGGGCTCAGGATGCCGAGACCTCGAGGCGCTTGGCCGAGGCGTGATGGTGATCCTGCACCTTGTCCTTGTGACGGCAGACCTGACGGTCCAACTTATCCATCAACTGATCGATGGCCGCGTACAGATCCTCGTGGGATTGCTCGACGAAGATGTCGCGACCCTTGACGTGTAGCGTCACTTCAGCGCGCTGGCGGCGCTCCTTCTCCTTTTGCTTCTCTACGGTCAGCAAGACGTTGATGTCAACGACCTGGTCGAAGTGGCGGGTCACACGGTCCAGCTTGGTGAGCACGTACTCGCGCAGAGCCGGCGTGACTTCGAGGTGATGGCCACTGATCGTCAGATTCATAAAGCCTCCTTTCAGAGGAATGGGTCGGGAAAACGAACCGGAAAAACTGAAAAAAACGGAATCGAGGGAGGAGGAGGAAGAGGGTCTTTTCGAGTAGCAGAGTGGGTGGGAGTGGGGAAATCGACGAGCCCAGTTTGCGCGCGAAGCCGCAGCGTGACAAGGGGATGACGGTGAAGCTTTGTGCCCTTGTGGATCAACTTTTTGCGGCTTCTTTCACGCCCTGCACGGTGCAATAATCCTCGGCTATTTCCCCCATGGAGAGCTTCTTGGACAGCGATCACCCTCGGTGACCGTCCGCTCCCGCCGCTCGGGCCCGTCTGTGGCCCGCCCGCCCGGAGTGAGACGGTTGACCTGAACCCCACCACCCCGGACGGCAGCAGTCGTCCTCCCCGCTTGTCGCTGCCGGAGACGAGGCATGCTGAATGTGTTCACGCTGGATAACGGACGCCTGAAGGGCGGCCTTTTCCAGCAAGAGATCGAAACCGCCGAGGACCTGGCCCAGTCGCGCCCGGTCTGGGTGGACCTGGAAAGCCCCAGCGCCGAGGAGAAGGGCTGGATTCGTGACCGCTTCGGCCTGACCATCCCCGAGGACATCGTCGACGAGGATCTGGAGGAGTCGGCTCGCTTTTACGAGGAAGACAACGGCGAGCTGCACATCCGCTCCGACTTCCTCATCGACGACGACGGCCAGGCGCGCAACGTGCGCGTAGCCTTCATCCTCTTCAACAACGTGCTGTTCTCGATCCACAACGAGGACCTGCCGGTGTTCCGCCTGCTGCGCCTGCGCGCGCGCCGCATCCCGGCGCTGATCGAGGACGCCAAGGACGTGCTGCTCAAGCTCTACGATGCCGACGCCGAGTACTCTGCCGACGTGCTGGAGGGCATCTACGACAAGCTCGAAGCCGTCAGCGCTCGCGTGCTGAAGAGCAACGTGACCGACGCCGAGGCGGGTGAAGTGCTGGCCGCTATCGCCCGCGAGGAAGACTTGAACGGCCGCATCCGCCGCAACGTGATGGACACGCGCCGCGCGGTCAGCTTCATGATGCGCAGCCGCATGCTCAACGCCGAGCAGTTCGAGGAGTCGCGCCAGATCCTGCGCGACATCGACTCGCTGGACTCGCACACGGCCTTC
>NZ_DASWYS010000298.1:0-2260 GCF_036404855.1 Roseateles sp. | reverse complement strand
CGAGCCCTCCATCAGCATCCGCTCTTCCTCCGACATGGGCGGCAGCCTGGCCAGCCAGGCGGGATCGACGTAGGTGTGACAGGTGGCGCAGCTGCAGGCGCCGCCGCAGTCGCCGACGATGCCGGGCACGAGGTTGTCGAGCGCGGCCTGCATGACGGTGCCGCCGGGGCCGACTTCGACGTCGCGCTGGGTGCCGTTGTGCTCGATGAAGATGATCTTCGCCATGACTCGCGCCGGGGGTCTGCTTGAGGAAAATTTATGATACAGAGTGGGTCATAACTCGCTCAATGCTCCGGGCTCCGCGATGTCTTGCCCAGGCGGGCACTACTGCGCACGCCGGTTTGCGGCAGAGAGGCGCGAGGCCCAACGAAAAAGCCGCCGCTGCCCGGAAGGCAGCGGCGGCTGGAGACTGAAAGCCCGGTCTTACTTGCTGCGCTTCTTGGCGGGAGCCGTGCCGACCTGCTTGGTGATGCGGGCGTTGAGCTCGGGGAATTTCTCGGGGCGCATGGTGCCGTGCAGGCTCAGGCGCAGCATCTCGCTGGAGAAGCGCTTGGCCATGGCCTGGCGCTCCTTGGCGGTGCGGGCGTGGGCGCGGGCGAAGACGGGCCAGAGGAAGGTGCTGATCAGCATCATGACCGAGTGCACTTCGGCGTCGATGCCGGGCTGGGCCATGTCGGACTGGGCGAAGCGCTCGAAGTGGGCGCGGTATTCGTTCCAGAAGGGGTCGCTGGCGGGGCGGTTGGAGCTGAGCACCTCGAACAGCCAGACGCGGCCCAGTTCGGGGTTCTCCATGGCGAACTCGGCCATGTGCTCGGCGACGTCCTGGGCGTTGGGCATCTCGCCCTTCTCGGGGTTGCCGCCGCCGAAGACGGCGACGCGCAGGCGCTCGGACATCCAGGCGGTGGTGGCTTCCAGCAGTTGCTCGCGGGTGGGAAAGTGCTGGTAGGCGGTGCCGCGGTTGACGCCGGCGAGCTGCGCCACCTGCGATACGCTCAGGCCCTCGGGACCGTCCTTGGCCAGCAGGCTGCCGGCTGCCTCGAGGATGGCCAGCCGTGTTCCTTCAGGGTCCCGCTTGCGCCTTTGCATCTTCTTTCCTGTTCCAGTGCTGATAGCCCCGTCGAACATTTTGTCTAACTCCCTGTCCTTTGGCCAATTTTAGCTGCTTTTAATGGCTTTCTATACAACGATGTTGTCTAGATTAGGTAAATGTTCATATGAGGACGCGGCCGGATCAGGCGAATTCGCAGGCCTCCAGCCACTCGGCGATGGCACGCACGAAACGGGCCGCATCGGCGCCGTTGATGACGCGGTGGTCGTAGCTCAGTGACAGCGGCAGCAACTGGCGCAGCACGGGCCTGCCCTCGCCGTCCGGCAGGAAGCGCTCCTGGGTGCGACAGATGCCCAGGATGGCGACCTCGGGAGCGTTGATGATGGGCGTGAAGCCGGTGCCGCCGATGTGCCCGAGCGAGGACAGCGTGAAGCAGCCGCCGGACATCTCGGCCATGGACAGGCCCTTGGTGCGCGCTTTTTCTGAGATACGCGCCACTTCCTCGCCGACGGCGTCGATGCTCTTGCTGTCGCAGTCGCGCAGCACCGGCACCAGCAGCCCCGATGGCACGTCCACGGCGATGCCGATGTGGAAGTACTGGCGCGAGGTCAGCGTGCTGCCGTCCGCGGAGAGCGCGCTGTTGAAGCGTGGGTAGCGCTGCAGCGCGGCAACGGAAGCCTTGACCAGCGCGGACAGCAGCGAGCGCTTGTGCTCGGGGTGCGCGGCGTTCCAGGCCTTGCGGCGCTGCTCGAAGACGGTGATGTCAGCGTCGTCGTGATGCGTGACGTGCGGGATCGACACCCAGTTGCGGTGCATGGCGCGCGCGACGTACTGCTGGGTCTTGCCCAGGGGCTTGGCCTCCACCGGACCATAGGCGGAGAGGTCGTCGGCCGGCCAGGGCAGCAGATTGTTGAGGGAGCTCATACGCGCTCGATGATGATGGCGGGAGCCATGCCGCCGGCGGCGCACATGGTGATGAGCGCGCGCTTGGCGTCGCGGCGCTCCAGTTCGTCCAGCACGGTGCCGATCAGCACGGCGCCGGTGGCGCCGATGGGGTGGCCCAGCGCGATGGCGCCGCCGTTGACGTTGATCTTCTCGCGGTCGATGTCCAGGTCGCGGATGAACTTCTCCACCACCACGGCGAAGGCCTCGTTGACCTCGAACAGGTCGATGTCCTTGAGCGTGAGGCCGGCCTTGGCCAGCACCTTGCGC
>NZ_DASWYS010000297.1:0-6754 GCF_036404855.1 Roseateles sp. | reverse complement strand
GGACCGCCACGAGAAGCTCAAGGCCGGCTTGCTGGCGGGCTATCTGGCCCGGCTGCGCATCCATGGCCATCCGGCCGGCGCCGAGGCCGCCGACTGGCTGGCCCTGGATGCCGAGCTCAACGCGCAGGGCCTCGAAGTGATGCTCGACCGCGCAGCCCGCTGACAGGGCGAAGCGCCCCGCCGCGGTGCGCCACTCCGCACCGCGGCAGTGCTGCGGCGTCCCGGGTGGGCGCCCCACCGGGGAGCGAGGCCGGTTGCCGGCGCAGGCATGCGTCTTGCGATGTGCTGCCCGAGGCGCCGCGCTGGAGCGGCCCTCTGCTTCCCAAGCATCGCCAAAGGCGGCGAACCTCATCCCCGGCCCCGACCGAGCAGACCATTGCTCTCGGGGCCTTCTTCATTGGTGACTCCGACCCGGCCCGCCAGGTCCGGGTCGGCGCAGCCTGCCTCGCTCGAACAGATATGCACATCGTCCTCATCGGCCACGGAATGGTGGGCCAGAAGTTTCTCGAATCACTGGCCGAAGGCCCCGCAGGCACTGACCTTCGGGTGACGGTGTTGTGCGAGGAACCACGCGCGGCGTATGACCGCGTACACCTGTCCGAGTTCTTCGCCGGCAAGTCGGCCGAGGCACTGTCGCTCGTCCCCCCGGGCTTCTTCGAGACCACCGGCTTCAAGCTGCGCCTGGCTACCCGGGCCGTTGCCATCGAACGTCGCAACCACACGGTGACGACGGCCGACGGCGAGGTCATCCCCTACGACAAGCTGGTGCTGGCCACCGGTTCCACCCCCTTCGTGCCGGCCGTGCCGGGCCGCGAGCGCCCGCATTGCCATGTCTACCGCACCATCGAGGACCTGGAAGCGATGCAGTCCAGCGGCAAGGTCGCCAAGAGCGGCGTCGTCATCGGCGGCGGCCTGTTGGGGCTGGAATGCGCCAAGGCGCTGCGCGACATGGGACTGCAAACCCATGTCGTCGAGTTCGCGCCGCGGCTGATGGCCGTACAGATCGACGAGACCGGCGGCCGCGTGCTGCGCGAGAAGATCGAGGCCTTGGGCGTGCAGGTGCATACCCAGCGCAACACCGTCGAGATCACCGACGGCGCCAGTGCACGCCATCGTCTCGTCTTCACCGATGGCAGCTGGCTGGAGACCGACATGCTGGTGTTCTCGGCCGGCATCCGCCCGCGGGACGAGATCGCCCGCCAATGCGTGTTGGCCATCGGCCCGCGTGGCGGCATCGTCATCGACGACCACTGCCGCACCAGCGACCGCAACGTCTACGCCATCGGCGAGTGCGCGGCCTGGAACGACCAGACTTATGGCCTCGTCGCCCCCGGCTACGAGATGGCGCGCGTGGCCGCCCGCCACATTGCCGGCGACGCGGGCGCGGCCTTCCCCGGGGCCGACCTCAGCACCAAGCTCAAGCTGATGGGTGTGGACGTGGCCAGCATCGGCGATGCGCACGGCAAGACGGCCAGGTGCCGCAGCTACCAGTACGTGGACGAGCGCAAGCAGGTCTACAAGAAGATCGTCGTCAGCGAGGACGGTTCGACGCTGCTCGGCGCCGTGCTGGTGGGCGACGCGGCCGAGTACGGGACGCTGCAGCAGATGGCACTCAACGGCATCCGCCTGCCTGCCGATCCCGAGTTCCTGATCCTGCCCAGCAGCGATGGCAAGGTCAGGCCTGGCATCGGGGCCGACGCACTGCCCGACAGCGCCCTGCTCTGCTCCTGCAACAACGTCACCAAGAGCCAGATCTGCGCGGCGGTGGGCGAAGGCTGCGGAACCCTCGGCGACATCAAGTCAGCGACCCGCGCTGGCGCCACCTGCGGCGGCTGCGTACCCCTGGTCACCCAGGTCATGAAGCTAGAGATGGGCAGGCGCGGCATGACGGTGAACAACCACCTCTGCGAGCATTTCCCGCATTCGCGCCAGGCGCTGTACCACCTGGTGCGCGTCGGTGGCATCCAGACCTTCGGCGAGCTGCTGGGCAAGCACGGCAGCGGCCTGGGCTGCGACATCTGCAAGCCGGCCGCCGCGAGCATCTTTGCGTCCTGCTGGAACGCCTTCGTGCTGGAACCGGAACTCGCCAGCCTGCAGGACAGCAACGACTACTACCTCGGCAACATCCAGAAGGACGGCAGCTACTCCGTCGTGCCTCGCATGCCGGGCGGCGAGGTCACGCCCGACGGCCTCATCGCCGTGGGCCAGGTGGCCAAGAAGTACGGCCTGTACACCAAGATCACCGGTGGCGCGCGCGTCGACATGTTCGGCGCGCGCGTCGAGCAGTTGCCCAGCATCTGGGAAGAACTGATCGCCGCCGGCTTCGAGAGCGGCCATGCCTATGGCAAGTCGCTGCGCACCGTGAAGAGCTGCGTGGGCAGCACATGGTGCCGTTATGGCGTGGACGACTCCGTCGGCCTGGCCGTCGAGATCGAGCACCGCTACAAGGGCCTGCGTGCTCCGCACAAGATCAAGTTCGGCGTCTCCGGCTGCACGCGCGAATGTGCCGAAGCACAGGGCAAGGACGTGGGCATCATCGCCACCGACAAGGGCTGGAACCTCTACGTCTGCGGCAATGGCGGCATGAAGCCCCGACACGCTGAACTGATCGCCAGCGATCTCGGCAAGGCTGAGCTGTTCCAGCTGATCGACCGCTTCCTGATGTTCTACGTGCGCACGGCCGATCGGCTGCAGCGCACCAGCACCTGGCGCGAGGCCCTCGAAGGCAGGCTGGACTACCTGAAGGACGTGATCGTCAACGACAGCCTGGGCCTCGCGACCGAGCTCGAGGCACAGATGCAGGCCGTTGTGGACAGCTACCAGTGCGAATGGAAGACGGCCGTCACGACGCCGGAGGTGCGCCAGCGTTTCCGTTCCTTCGTCAACAGCGAGATGCCCGACGAGCGGATCGTCTTCGTGCGGGAGCGCGGGCAGATCCGCCCGGCACGCCCGGAGGAACGCGCCGATGAGCGCAGTGAAGCCACCGCCTGATCAAGGACCCGACATGACTTACACCCCCATCTGCACCGTCGACGACATCCTGCCCGACACCGGCGTGGCCGCCCGTGTCGGCGGGCATCATGTGGCCGTGTTCCGCGTCGGGACGGGCCGCTTCCACGCCATCGACAACATCGACCCGCGATCGGGCGCCAGCGTGCTCTCCCGTGGCTTGGTGGGCAACCTGGGCGAGCGGGTCGTTGTCGCCTCGCCGCTCTACAAGAACCATTTTGACCTCAGCACCGGCGAGTGCGTCGAGGCCCCCGAGCAGTCGGTGCGCACCCATGCGGTGCGCGTGCAGGATGGTCGCGTGCTCGTCGCGCTGCGCTGAACCGGCGGCTCCAGCGTCAGACGTCCAGGCCCAGCTCCTGGATCTTGCGCGTGATGGTGTTGCGGCCGATGCCGAGCTTCTGCGCGGCCTCGATCCGACGGCCCCGCGTGATGTCAAGCGCCGTCAAGATGAGCTGAGCCTCGAACTTCTTGGTGAGTGCATCCCAGACATCGGGCTCACCGGCCGCCAGGCGGCCCCGGGCGTCGGCGGCCATGTCGGCCAGCCACCCTTCGCCGCTGCTGGTGCTGACCGGCGCGCTGGCGGGCGCTGGCGCAGCGACGCCGGGCTGAACCGCCATCGTGCTGGTCATCGCCGTGCTTGAGGGCGCCGGCACATAGCCGGGCTGCAGCTCGTCTGGCAGGTCCTTGGGCTCGATGACCTGGCTCGGCGCCATGACGCTGAGCCAGTGGCAGATGTTCTCCAGTTGGCGGACATTGCCCGGGAACTCGAAATTGGTCAGCACGGCGAGCGCGGCGTCGGACAGGCGCTTGGGCTCCACGCCCAGCTCCGTCGCGCTGCGCTGCAGGAAGTGGCGGGCCAGCGCGGGCACATCCTCGCGACGCTCGCGCAGCGGCGGCAGACGCAGGCGGATGACGTTCAGGCGGTGAAACAAGTCCTCCCGGAACACGCCCTGGCGCACGCGCTCTTCGAGGTTCTGGTGCGTGGCGGCGATGACCCGCACGTTGCTGCGCAACGGGCTGTGACCGCCGACGCGGTAGAACTGGCCATCGGACAACACGCGCAGCAGCCGAGTCTGCAGCTCGAACGGCATGTCGCCAATCTCATCCAGGAAAAGCGTGCCGCCATCGGCCTGCTCAAAGCGGCCACGCCGCGAGGCCTGCGCGCCGGTGAAGGCACCACGCTCGTGGCCGAAAAGCTCGCTCTCCAGCAGGTCCTTGGGAATGGCGGCGGTGTTGATCGCGACGAACGGCCCTTCGCCACGCGGGCTGTGCTTGTGCAGCGCGCGTGCCACCAGCTCCTTGCCCGAGCCGCTCTCGCCCGTGATCATGACGGTGACGTTGCTCTGCGACAGCCGTCCGATGGCGCGGAAGACGTCCTGCATGGCCGGGGCCTGGCCCAGCATTTCGGGCACCTGGGCCGCGGCCTCCTGTTCGCCGGCCTCGCGCTGGCTCTCCTCCTGCGCGCGACGGATCAGCTCAACCGCACGCGGCAGGTCGAAGGGCTTGGGCAGGTACTCGAACGCACCGCCTTGGAAGGCAGAGACGGCGCTGTCGAGATCCGAGTAGGCCGTCATGATGATGACGGGCAGCGCCGGCAGCCGCGCCTTGACCTTGGCCAGCAGTTCCAACCCCGAGCCACCTGGCATGCGAATGTCGGAGACCAGCACCTGCGGGGAGTCGTCGTCCAGCGCGGCGAGCATGTCGCGCGCATTGCTGAAGCTGCGCACCGGCAGCCCCTCGCGGGCCAGGGCCTTCTCGAGCACAAAGCGGATCGAGTGGTCGTCGTCAACAACCCAGATGGATTTCATGAGGTTCCTCAGCCCGTCCCGTCGGCTCGTGGCTTCAAGGCAGGGGCAGCGTGATTCGGAAATTGGTCAGGCCCGGCTCGCTCTCACAGTCGATCATCCCCTGGTGCTGTTGGGCGATCGTCTGCGCGAGCGTGAGTCCGAGGCCGGAGCCGCCCTCCCGCCCTGAGACCAGGGGAAAGAAGATGCGATCCCGGATCTCGGCGGGAACGCCGGGACCGTTGTCCTCGATATGCAATTCCAATGCCAAGCGCCAGCGCTGCTTGCCGATGGTGACCTGCCGGGCAACGCGCGTGCGCAGCACGATCTGGGCATCGCCGGCCGCGATGCGCGAACCGAGCACCTGAGCGGCGTTCTGCACAATGTTCAGCACCATCTGGATCAGCTGCTCACGGTCACCGCGGAAGTCGGGCAGCGAGGTGTCGTAGTCGCGCGTGATGGTCAGGCCCTTGGGGTGCTCGATCAACACCAGCGCCCTCACCCGCTCGCAGATCTCGTGGATGTTGACGTCGCCGACGACATGGGCACGCCGATGCGGCGCCAACAGGCGGTCGACCAGGCTCTGCAGCCGGTCCACCTCGTGGACGATGACCTGGGTGTACTCCGTCAGCTCGGGGCTGCCATCCTGCAGCTCCAGCGCCAGCAGCTGGGCCGCCCCCCGGATGCCGCCCAGCGGGTTCTTGATCTCGTGGGCCAGATTGCGGGTCAACTCCTTGGTGGCCTGCACCTGATCGAGATTGCGTTCGTCGCGGTCCTGGCGGGCCTGCTGCGCGATCTCGATCAGCTCAACGAGCACGCGCGGCGCACCGTCCTCGGCCGCGTCCATCTGCGACACGATCACGTGGACCGGCAAGCCGTCCTCCTGGGCCCAGGAGCCGCGCCGCAGCAGCGCATCGAAACGGCTGCTGGAGTATTGGTTGGCGGCGACGCCGGCCAGTGTCTCCGTCAGGCGCTGAGCGTCGACGAACCAGTCGGGCAGGTGTGCCTTCTGCACCGTGCGGCGTGACAGCCGCATGCCGTTCTCGAAGGCCGCGTTGGCGAACAGGCATTCGCCGTCGGCACTGACGACGACGACCATGGTGGCCAGCAGGTCCAGGCCGGCGAACTCGGCCAGCAGCAGGGGGGTATCAGTCATGGCGCGCGTCGGCGCCATGCCGACAGTCAGGGGAGCTTGGAGATTTCGCGCTTGAGCGCCTGCACATCAGCCTCGTAGCGGGCGATGTTGTCCTTGAGTTCCGCCATGCGGTCCAGGTACTTCTGGTAATTGCGCTCGTCACCGCGGCGCTCACCCTGGCCGTTGCTGAAGTCGCGCTGCGCGTTTGCCAGCCGTTCCTCGGCCTGGCGCAGCTCGGTCTGCAGCACCTGACGGCGCTCGTCGTCGCGCGCGCGCTGCTGGCCGGCCTCGATGCGACCGTCACCACTGCGCGCCCCTTCCGTCGCGGCCGCCGTGGCCGTGCTGGGGCGCGGCTTGGGCGTCTGCAGCACGGTGATGGGCGTGCCTTCGATGGTGCGACAGCCCTTCTCGCTCGCTTCCTTGGCGGACAGCGCGTCGGTGTAGAGCACCGGGGGGCCGGGGCAACGGTAGACCGTCCCCTGGGCTTGCGCGCCCAGGCTGGCCAGAACGAACAACGGTGCCAGCAGTCGATTCAGCATGGCGGCATTGTGGCCCAGACAAGGAAATGAAAAAGGGGCCGCGCGGGCGGCCCCTCTCCAGGGATGGCCGGGCAGCAGCCATGCGGCTGCCCATGCACGGGGCGGCAGCAAGCTTGCCGCCTCCAGCCATCACAGCGCGTAGTACATATCGAACTCGACCGGGTGGGTCGCCATGCGGAAGCGGGTCACTTCCTGCATCTTCAGCTCGATGTAGGCATCGATGTAGGAGTCGGTGAACACACCACCCTTGGTCAGGAAAGCGCGGTCCTTGTCCAGATATTCCAGCG
>NZ_DASWYS010000296.1:0-5765 GCF_036404855.1 Roseateles sp. | reverse complement strand
GCCAGTGCCCCGGCGTCGCGGCCCGCCGTCCGCGCCAGTGCGCCGCTGGCGCCGCCGCCGGCAGCCGAGCCGCCCGGCGTCATCGAGCAATTCCTCGACAGCCCGCTGATCGTCGTCGTCGGCGCAGTCCTGCTTTCTGCGCTCGGGGGCTTCGGCCTGTACCGCCTGCGTTCACGCCGTGCGGTCAGCGCGCCTGAGACGGGTTTCCACGAGAGCCGCCTGCAGCCGGACTCCTTCTTTGGTGGTACCGGTGGCCAGCGTGTCGACACGCGGGATGGTCAGAACAGCGGCCAGTCGTCCATGAGCTACTCGCTGAGCCAGCTCGACGCCATCGGCGATGTGGACCCGGTCGCCGAGGCCGATGTCTACCTGGCCTATGGCCGCGACCTGCAGGCCGAGGAGATCCTCAAGGAAGCGCTGCGCGCCAATCCGACGCGCCTGGCCATCCGCCTCAAGCTGCTGGAGGTCTACGCCAAGCGCCGTGACACCAAGGGCTTCGAGCAGCTTGCCGTCCAGCTCTATGCTGAGACCAAGGGCGCGGGCGAGGACTGGGCCAAGGCCCAGGAGCTGGGCCGTGGCATCGATCCGGACAACCCCCTCTATCAGCCCGGTGGTGCGCCCGCCCATGTCGAAGACGGCCCCGAACTTCGCCCTGAGCCGATGAACGCCAGCACGCTGCCGCAGACGGCCCTGCCGCCTGGTGCTGCAGCCACCGCGAGCGCGGCTCATCTGGCGACCGACGTGATGCGCGGTGGCCCCGACACAGGCCCCGTGAGTGGCTTCGACCTGGCCCTGGACCTGGACCTCGACGCACCGGAGCCGGTGTCGCCGACGGCCATGGCCGCCACCCAGGCCATGCCGGCTTCGGTCGAGCAGGCGCCGATGACGATGGACTTCGACATCTCTGCCCGCGGCACCCGCACGGCGCCGCCCGCGCCGGACCTGAACTTCGACCTCAGCGGAATGGGTGACCTGCCGGTCATCGCTTCGCCGGCGCCGGCGGCCGCGCCGGGGGATCTGGATTTCGATCTCGGCGATGCCTTGCAGTCCGGCGAGTCCCATCCGGCCCCCCTGGCTCAGTCCCTGGGCGCACTGGGTGACGATGAAGGCGATCCCTTGCTTCGCCAGCTCGAGCTGGCGGACGAGTTCCGCCAGATCGGCGACACCGAAGGTGCCCGTGAGGTGCTGCAGGAGCTGCTCCAGCGCGCCAGTGGACCGTTGCGTGACAAGGCGCAGGCCATGCTGAACGAGCTGCGCTGAACGCAGCCGCGATACTTCGACGCCCGGCCTTGGCCGGGCGTTTTTACTTGGGAGCCCATGAGAGTTGCACTAGGAGTCAGCTACCGCGGCGGCGGCTACAACGGCTGGCAGAGCCAGCCCGACGGCCGCACCGTGCAGGACGCGCTGGAGAAAGGGCTGTCCGCGTTCGCGGCCCGGCCCATTCGCACCTTGTGCGCCGGCCGCACCGATGCCGGCGTGCATGGCATCAACCAGGTCGTGCACTTCGACACCGAGGTCGACCGCGAGCCGTTCTCCTGGGTGCGTGGGAGCAACCGCTATCTGCCGTCCGACATCGCCATCCAGTGGTGCCGTTTCCCGGGTCAGGATTTCCATGCCCGCAACTCAGCGCGCGGCCGGCGCTACGCGTATCTGCTGCTGGAGTCGGCTGTGCGGCCGGCCATCGAGTCCGGCCAGTGCGGCTGGGTGTTCCGGCCGCTTGACCAGGCCGCGCTCGAGGCTGCCGCCGAGCGCCTGATCGGCGAGCACGACTTCTCTTCCTTCCGTTCGTCCGAGTGCCAGGCCGCGTCGCCCGTGAAGACGCTGCGGGAGATCAAGGTGCAGCGCCGCGGCGTCTACTGGCGATTCGAGTTCGAGGCCAGCGCCTTCCTGCATCACATGGTGCGCAACCTGATGGGCTGCATGCTGGCCGTCGGCAGCGGCACCCGCTCGCCGGACTGGGTCAGCGAGGTGCTGGTCGCCCGCGACCGCAAGGTGGCTGCGCCGACCTTTGCCCCTGATGGGCTCTATTTCCTCGGTCCGACCTACGATGCCGAGCTGGATATTCCGCGGCATGTGGCCGCGCTCGATTGGCTCCCATGACCCGAATCAAGATTTGCGGCCTGACCCGTGAGGCCGATGTTGAGGCGGCCGTCGAAGCTGGCGCCGACGCCATCGGCTTCGTCTTCTACGCCAAGAGCCCGCGCGCCGTGACGCCGGAGCGGGCGAGGGTGCTTGCGCGGTTGCTGCCACCGTTCGTGACGCCGGTGGGACTGTTCGTCAACGCCAACGATGCCGATCTGCAGGCCTGCGTCGAGGCGCTGCCCAACATGCTGGTGCAATTCCACGGCGACGAGGCGCCCGCCGACTGCGATCGCGTCCAGCGTCCCTACCTGCGTGCCGCCCGCATGGCGCCCGGAGTCGATTTGCTAGACTTCGCAGCACGTTTTTCCAACGCCCAAGCTATCCTGCTCGACGCCCATGTCGACGGCTATGGCGGCGGCGGCAAGGTCTTCGATTGGTCACTCGTTCCTCCAAGCGTCAGCTCTCGCCTCGTTTTGTCTGGTGGGTTGAATGCTGCCAACGTAGCCGATGGCATCGCGCGGGTGCGGCCCTGGGCCGTTGATGTGAGTTCCGGCGTCGAGGTGTCCAAGGGCATCAAGAGCGCCGGCCTGATCCACGAGTTCTGCAGTACGGTGCGACGCGCCGACGCCGAACTGACCCGATAGGAAAGACCATGTTTCCGTATGACCAGCCCGATGCGACCGGGCATTTCCGCCATGCCGGCACGCCGACCTATGGCGGCAGCTTCGTCTCCGAGACCCTCGTCCATGCGCTGGACCAGCTCAAGGACGCCTACGCTCACTACCAGCACGACGCCGAGTTCCTCGCCGAGTTCAAGAAGGAGCTCAAGCACTTCGTGGGTCGCCCGAGCCCCATCTATCACGCCGACCGTCTGAGCCGTGAGCTGGGCGGGGCGCAGATTTACCTGAAGCGCGAGGATCTCAACCACACGGGCGCGCACAAGATCAACAACGTCATCGGTCAGGCGCTGCTGGCCAAGCGCATGGGCAAGCCGCGCGTCATCGCCGAAACCGGCGCTGGCCAGCATGGCGTGGCGACCGCCACCATCTGCGCGCGCTACGGCCTGGAATGCGTGGTCTACATGGGCAGCGAGGACGTTAAGCGACAGTCGCCCAACGTCTATCGCATGAAGCTGCTCGGCGCGACCGTCGTGCCGGTGGAGAGCGGCAGCAAGACGTTGAAGGACGCGCTGAACGAGGCGATGCGCGACTGGGTCACCAACGTGGAGAACACGTTCTACATCATCGGCACCGTGGCAGGCCCGCACCCCTATCCGATGATGGTGCGCGACTTCCAGCGCATCATCGGCCTGGAGTGTCTGGAGCAGATGCCCGAGCTGGCAGGGCGACAGCCCGACGCCGTCATCGCCTGCGTCGGCGGCGGGTCGAACGCCATCGGCATCTTTCATCCCTACATCCCGAATGAGAACGTGCGCCTGATCGGCGTCGAGGCCGAAGGGCAGGGTGTGGCCAGTGGCAAGCATGCCGCGACCCTGACCGCTGGCAGCCCCGGTGTGCTGCATGGCAACCGCACTTATCTGCTGCAGGACGAGGACGGCCAGATCATCGAGACGCATTCGATCTCGGCAGGCCTGGATTACCCCGGCGTCGGCCCTGAGCATGCCCACCTGAAGGACATCGGTCGGGCTGAGTACGTCGGCATCACCGATGCCGAGGCGCTGGCGGCTTTCCATCGCCTGTGTCGCACCGAGGGCATCATCCCGGCGCTCGAATCCAGCCATGCCGTCGCACACGCGATCAAGTTGGCGCCGACGCTGTCCGAGGACAAGGTGCTGCTGGTCAACCTCAGCGGCCGAGGCGACAAGGACATCGGCACCGTGGCAGATCTGTCCGGCGCCGCCTATTTCGACCGGCCTTCGCAGGCGGGCGAAAAGGTCAAGGGAGGTGCTCAATGAGCCGCATCCAGACCACCTTCGACAGGCTGAAGGCCCAGGGTCGCAAGGCGCTGATCCCTTTCGTCACTGCAGGTGACCCGCATCCGAGCGCGACCGTCGAGCTGCTGCTGGCGATGGCCGAGGCCGGCGCCGACGTCCTCGAGCTGGGTGTGCCGTTCTCCGACCCCATGGCCGACGGCCCCGTCATCCAGCGCGCCGGCGAGCGAGCGTTGAAGCAGGACATTGGCTTGCGCAAGGTGCTGGCCTTTGTGCGCGAGTTCCGTGCCCTCAACGACACCACGCCGCTGGTGCTGATGGGCTATGCGAATCCCGTCGAGCACTATGGACTGGATGCTTTCGTGGCCGATGCGGCAGCGGCAGGCGTCGATGGGGTGCTCATCGTCGACTACCCGCCCGAGGAGTGCGAAGAGTTCGCCGCCAAGCTGCGTGCCGCGAACATGGACGCCATCTTCCTGTTGGCGCCCACGTCGACCGAGGCCCGCATGGCTCAGGTCGGCAAGCTGGCCAGCGGCTACGTCTATTACGTGTCGTTGAAAGGGGTGACCGGGGCGGGCCACCTCAATACCGCCGCAGTGGCCGAAGCCGTGCCGAGGATCCGCCAGCACGTCAGCACGCCGGTCGGCGTGGGTTTCGGCATCCGTGACGGGGCCACCGCGCGTGCCGTGGCGGATGTTTCGGACGCAGTCGTCATCGGCTCCAAGCTGGTCGAACTGCTGGAGCGCCAGCCAGCCGATAATGTCGCCTTGACCGGCGCGGCCTTCATCCGAGAGATCCGCGCTGCACTCGACAAAAAGGACTGACCATGAGTTGGCTCGACAAACTGCTCCCGCCCAAGATCCAGCAGGGCGATCCGGCGGACCGCCGCACGGTGCCGGAAGGTCTGTGGATCAAGTGCCCGAGCTGTGAGACGGTGCTCTACAAGACCGACCTGGAGCAGAACATCAACGTCTGCCCCAAGTGCTCGCACCATCACCGCATCGGTGCCCGCGCCCGCCTGGATGCCTTCCTCGACGGCGAAGGCCGCTACGAGATCGGCCAAGAGGTGCTGCCGGTCGACGCGCTGAAGTTCAAGGACAGCAAGAAGTACCCCGATCGCCTGAAGGAAGCGCTGGAGAGCACCGGCGAGACCGACGCGCTCGTTGTCATGGGCGGCGCCATCATGAGCGTGCCGGTCGTCGCGGCCTGCTTCGAGTTCGACTTCATGGGCGGCTCCATGGGCTCCGTCGTCGGCGAGCGCTTCGTGCGCGGCGTCGAGACGGCCATCGAGCAGAAGACGCCTTTCATCTGCTTCACCGCCACTGGCGGCGCGCGCATGCAGGAAGGCCTGCTGTCGCTGATGCAGATGGCCAAGACCAATGCGTCGCTGACGCGCCTGGCCAAGGCCAAGCTGCCCTACATCAGCGTGCTGACCGACCCGACCATGGGCGGCGTGTCGGCCTCGTTCGCCTTTGTGGGCGACATCGTGCTGGCCGAGCCCAAGGCGCTGATCGGTTTCGCCGGTCCGCGCGTCATCGAGAACACCGTGCGCGAGAAGCTGCCTGCAGGTTTCCAGCGCGCCGAGTTCCTGATGGAGAAGGGGGCCATCGACATGATCGTGGACCGCCGCCAACTGCGCGAAACCATCGCGCGCCAGCTCGCCATGCTGCAGCGCCAGAGCGCCGACGCGGTGGCCTGACCCTCGTCGCGACAGTTCCGAGCCAGGCCCCGTGCCTGGCTTTTGTTTTTTGAATCGCCATGACGCTTGAAGACTGGCTCGCTCACTGCGAGC
>NZ_DASWYS010000295.1:0-8885 GCF_036404855.1 Roseateles sp. | reverse complement strand
AGGTGCTGCCCTTTGGCCGTGGCGCCGAAGACGAAGTCGCAGGCCCGGCCCGAACCATGGTCTTGAAGGGCGTGTGACACGAGGCCAGGTGGGCGCCATGCGCTTGCGCTAGTGCGCCCTGGACACCGGCAAGCCAGCCTGGTGAGCCGATTCCTGCACAAACCTTGCCGCGCTCCCCGCCGCAAGCCTCCCCGCAGCATCGGGAGATCGCCCCGGCATGCCTGGGACGAGAGACCTCCTCGTCAATGCCACTCGCCGGGCTCGACCCCCTGGATGCTGCGATCCCGCAGCCACTCGGCCACCGCCCGTGCCACCCACTGCGGATCGTCCAGCGGCAGGTCATGGCCGGCCTTGGTGTGCAGCCGCAGTGGCGCCCCCCAGGCACGACTGATGGCCTGCGAGCAGCGCCAGTCAACGAGGCCATCGGCCTTGCTGCACAGCAGCAGCATGGGTGCATCCGGACGCGTGCGGCTGGCGCGGTAACGCATGCTGGCCAGCAGTTGACGCGCCGTATTGCGCACGCCCAGCGGGTGCTGGCGCTGCAACTCCACCCAGCGGTCGATGACCGCCTGCGTGGGCGTCAGCCGCGTTGTCAGGCTGAGCACCCTCTCCTCGCGCATCCGGGCACTGAAACGGCTCAACGACAGCAGCAGCAGGCCCAGGTAGTTCAACGGCCGCGGCTTGCGAAACAACTCGCTGAAAGGCCTCAGGCTGGGATTGATCAGCACACCTGCCTCGATCTCGCCCGGGTAGCGGTTGGCCCAGTCGCTCAGCACGGCCGCCCCCAGCGACATGCCGACCAGCGACACCGGCCCGAGGATGCCCTCGCGCCGCAAGGCTTCGCGGCAGGTCTCGACGATGGCCGACACCTGGGTGGGGCTGGCCTGGCGGCGCAGCACGCCGGTCCCCGGCAGATCCAGCATGAGGAGACGAGATGCCGGCTGCAACGCGCGCAGTTCACGCAGCAGGTGGTCGGGAAACACCCCCCAATGGCCACTCGCGCGCGACAAGCCGCGCATCAGCACCCAGACAGGCGTCGGCGCGCGCTCCGCCGGCGCCAGCAGGCCGGCGACAACACGCGAATCGACGGCGATGGGGGCAGCCGGGATGTTTCCAAACATTACCGGCGAGGATAACGGCGGCTTGAGCCGTCACGCTCTCCGCACTTTCGCTAAAACGGGGGGGTGTCAGGTGCCGGACTTGCCGCCTGGGCTGTCGGGCAGCAAGCAGGCGTCGGCGACCTGGAGGTTGTTGTCGCGCGCGAAGTTCATGACGAAGTCCCAGGCCATGGGCTCGAGGCGTCGGAGTTCCTCGTTGACGACGACGCACTTCACGCCGTTGATGACAGTGGGCACGCACAGGGGCGAGTAGCCGATGTGCGCCCCGATGCCGGGGCGCACGCCGCCGGGGCGGAAGCAGGACATCGCGCCAGCCAGCCGTTCCGCCCAGTCGCTCGGGCGGAAGGTGCGTCCATCCACGGTAATACCTTGGATGAAGACTTCACGCGGCGGGGGGGCAACGGTCATGGACTGCAGGGCTTCGCGGGTACAGCGGGGTACCGCTGCCAGAAACCGCTATTGTGCCTCGGCGCCAGCCCATCTGTTGCGGCGCAGCAAATGTCAGGGCATGGCCCCTAGAATTGAACGTCCACTTTTCCTCAACCCATCCGGAGACCCGATGAACGCTGATTCCCTCCCGTCCGACGCCCATCTGATGCCGACCTATGGCCGCCTGCCCGTTGCGCTCTCGCACGGCCAAGGCTCCTGGGTCTGGGATACGGAAGGCCGACGACTGCTGGACGGCCTCGGCGGCATCGCGGTCAACACGCTGGGCCACAACCATCCGCGCCTGGTGGCGGCACTCCAGGACCAGGTCGCCAAGCTCATCCACACGAGCAACTACTACCGCGTGCCCCTGCAGGAGCAGCTCGCCGACAAGCTCTGCGAGCTCTCCGGCCTGGCCAATGTCTTCTTCTGCAACAGCGGCCTGGAAGCCAACGAGGCGGCGCTGAAGATCGCCCGCAAGTTCGGCCATGACCGCGGCAATACGTCGCCCGGCGTGCTGGTCTTCGAGGGCGCCTTCCACGGCCGCTCGATCGCGACGTTGTCGGCCACGGCCAACCCCAAGATCCAGGCCGGCTTCGGTCCGCTGGTGCCGGGTTTCGTGCGCGTGCCGCTCAACGACATCCCTGCCGTCGAGGCCGCGCTGGACGCCCACCCCCACATCACGGCCATCTTCCTTGAGACCATCCAGGGCGAAGGCGGCATCAAGCCGGCCCACATCGAGTTCCTGCAGGCCCTGCGTCGCGTCTGCGACGAGCGTGACCTGCTGCTGATGCTGGACGAGGTGCAATGCGGCATCGGTCGCACCGGCAAATGGTTCGCCCACCAATGGGCGGGCATCAAGCCCGATGTGATGCCCCTGGCCAAGGGCCTGGGCTCGGGCGTGCCCATCGGCGCCGTCGTCTGCGGCCCGCGCGCGGCCGGCGTGCTGAAGGCCGGCAACCACGGCACCACCTTCGGCGGCAATCCGCTGGCCATGCGTGCCGGCGTCGTGACGCTGACCGTCATGGAGCAGGACAAGCTGCTTGCCAACGCAGAAGCCGTCGGTGCGACGCTGCGCGACGCGCTGGCCGCAGGGCTGGCCGACGTGGCCGGCGTCGTCGAGATCCGCGGCCAGGGCCTGATGCTGGGCGTCGAGCTGGACCGCCCCGCCGGCGCGCTGCTGACGCAGGCGCTGGATGCCGGCCTGCTGATCAGCGTCACGGCCGACCGCGTCGTGCGCCTGCTGCCGCCGCTGATCCTGACGCACGACGAGGCGCGCCAGATCGCGGCCATCCTGGTGCCGCTGATCAAGGCCTTGCTGGCCCAGCCCAAGCCATGAAGCCGGGGGATGCACTGATGCGTCACTACCTGCAGTTCAAGGACCTGCGCGCCGAGGAATACGCCCACCTGTTCGACCGCGCCGCCATCATCAAGCGGCGCTTCAAGAACTACGAGAAGTACCAGCCGCTGGCCGACCGAACGCTGGCCATGATCTTCGAGAAGGCCTCCACGCGCACCCGGGTGAGCTTCGAGGCAGGCATGTACCAGATGGGCGGCTCGGTCGTGCACCTGACGACCGGCGACAGCCAGCTCGGCCGTGCCGAGCCGGTGGAGGACTCCGCACGCGTCATCAGCCGCATGGTCGACATCGTCATGATCCGCACCTTCGAGCAGAGCAAGATCGAGCGTTTCGCGGCGCACTCACGTGTGCCGGTCATCAACGGACTGACCAACGAGTACCACCCCTGCCAGATCTTGGCCGACCTGTTCACCTTCATCGAGAACCGCGGCATGGACCGACGCGGCGCCATCGACATGGACTGCCTGAAGGGCCGCGTCGTGGCCTGGGTGGGCGACGGCAACAACATGGCCAACACCTGGCTGCAGGCGGCGGAGATCCTCGGCTTCACGGTGCACGTCAGCACGCCCAGTGGCTACGAGATCGACCCGACGGTCGCAGGCATCAAGAACGCCAGCTGCTACAAGGTCTTCAAGGACCCGCGCGAGGCCTGCGAAGGCGCCGACCTGGTGACGACCGACGTCTGGACCAGCATGGGCTACGAAGCCGAGAACGAGGCCCGCAAGGCGGCGTTCGCGGACTGGTGTGTGGACGCCGGCATGATGGCTCGTGCCAAGCCGGATGCGCTCTTCATGCACTGCCTGCCCGCCCACCGCGGCGAGGAAGTGGCGGCCGAGGTCATTGACGGGCCGCAGTCGGTGGTCTGGGACGAGGCCGAGAACCGGATGCACGTGCAGAAGGCACTCATGGAGTACCTGCTGCTCGGCCGGATTGGCTAGTTCCGGACATTAGAAGCCTGCGCTGAGCAAATAGCTCTGCGCAGTCTCTTTCCAAACAAACAGCCCTGCGCTGGCGGGGCTGCAACCACCTCCTGATGGCCGTGGCTGTCGGGGCGTGATGGCAGAGCTGCGACAGCACCACCTTCAGGTGGGCCACGTCGCGCACGGCGATCTCCAGGATCCGGCTGTCCTCGCCGGTCACGTCATAGGCCGTCAGGACCTCCGGGCAGGTGTCCAGCGCTCGCAGCATCTGCGACTCATCCCCAGATCGGGAAGTTGATGCCGCATCATGGGATGAAATCCATGCAGTCGATGAACGGAGCTGCGCTTCGCAGCCGTTAGGCTTTCGCCCGCGGCTTCATACGGAAGCTGATGCCCATGCGGTTGATGGCGTTCATCGCGGCGATGGTGAGGGTCAGGTTGACCAAGTCCTTCTCGCCAAAAACTGCCAACGCCGCCTCGTAGGCTTCATCGGAAGCGTGCGTTTCACTGACGAGGGTGACTTCCTCGGACCAGGCGAGAGCGGCTCGCTCTTGCTCCGAGAACAGGTACTCCGCTTCGTGCCACACCGGGACGAGGACTACTTTCTCAACCGACATTCCGCCAGCCATCAGGTCCCGGGTGTGAATGTCGATGCAGTGGGCACAGCCATTGATCTGCGAGACTCGCAGGAATACCAGATGGATAAGCTGACTTGGCAACGAAGTGCCAGAGGTGACGAAGTGATGCAGGCCACCGATGGCCTTGGCGCCTTCCGGAGATGCTTGAAACCAAACTGCGCGGGTCATATAACGCCTTCTTCAAGTAGAGATTGGGAGCGGCTGCAGGAGCAGCCTGAACCCAAGACGTTTGACTTGATCGCGTTGTGACAGCCGCAGCAAAAAGGACCGCCCCCGGGCCTCAGGTTCGTGGTGGCAGCCTGTTCGGCCCAAAACTCAGGAAACGATTAGCCTTTCCTTCAACGGTGCCAGCTTCACCGGGTTCCGCTGGATGCGAACCCGAGCGATCTGAACATCGGTGAACTCGAAAGTCTGTACGGAGTCAAGGGCACCATCGAGGTAGCGCAGAAGCGCCCATTGGCCATTCAGTATGGCCAGCTCAAGTCGCATGGCGTCACCGTGGCGAAGACGCGTGGCGTAGTAAAGCTGAGCAATGCGTTGACCTCCAAGCAAAGGCCCGGAAAAGCTTGGCCTGACGTCGCCAAAGTCGCCAAGCATCTCCGCTTCCTCGGCGAGCAGCATCTTTATGCCTTCAAGGTTGCCGCTCGAAATCGCCTGAATGAGTCGTCTTAACAGTTCCAGCTGAGCCGCTGCTGGCATTCGCAAGGACTTTATGCCCGCCGATTCGCGTGCGTTCTCAAGCCGTTGCCTGGCTCTATGGACAATCTGCCGGGCGGAAGCTTTGCTTCGGCCAATGGCCTCGGCTACCTGCTCGTACTCAGTGTCGAACACCTCACGAAGCAAGAAGGCGGCCCGCGCTTCCGGCGACAGGCAGTCCAGAAGCAGCAAGAAGGCGATGGACACATCGTCGGCGGTTTCACATTCTTGCTCAGGCGTGGTCGGCGCCTGTTCCAAAAGAGGCTCTGGGAACCAAGCGCCCGCATAAGTCGCTCTTCGAAGTTTGGCTGCCCGAAGACGGTCTATCGCCATCCGCGTAGTCACGGTCACGAGCCAAGCTTCGGCATTCAAGACATGGGCTTGGGACGACTTCGTCTCCTCATGCCAGCGCAACCATGCGTCTTGCACCAAGTCTTCCGCCTCCTGCACGGACGAAAGCATGCGGTAGCCAATTGCCATCAGCCTGGGACGCATGTTCGAGAACAGTTCGGTAGACGTGGACGACATGATGATCGAGTCTAGTGCGAGGGTCAGGCTCCCTGGCGGGGCCTGGCCATCTCCCCATCGCCAGCTCGAGCGGTTCCGGTCCGGCCTGGCCGAGGCGGCAAACCAGCCCAGCCAACGGGGTGTCCGCGTGCTCCGCGAAGAATTGGTCTATCTCGTCGGTGGGATACGCCTTGAGGGTGCGCTGACTGCGAGCCTGGGTGCACATCCGCGCTTGGATGCTCTTGGCGCGCTTTGGGCTTTTGACGGCAAGTCCGCTTTGGCTGGGGTGTGCCGCGGACAAGCCTGTGGAGGCTGCGGATCGACCGGGACCGGCCCTCGCAGGCGCCGAGCGTGTCGAGCGGCACGGTGCAAAGGCTCGCCCAGAACCGGTTGACAGGGGCGTGCAAGTAACTTCTCTCTTTCGCAGCCCGCACTTCACCTTTGCCGATGAAGGCCGCGTAGCCGGCGGCTTGCCCCGGTCACTCAAACGTTCCAGCACAAACGTCTGGAAGCTATACCTGGCTGCGAGCCAATCAGATGGGGAGCAGCAGGGCAGCAACTATCTGGACACCCCTCCCCAGCCGCAGGCATCAAATTGATCGCTGACCCACGCGCTTGGACAATTCCTCGGCGCTCTCCTTGCGCTCGCTGTAGCGGTCCACCAGGTAGGGCCCAAGGTCGCGGGTCAACAGCGTGAACTTGAACAGCTCCTCCATCACGTCCACCACCCGGTCGTAGAACGACGAGGGCTTCATGCGCCCGTCCTCGGTGAACTCGGCGAAGGCCTTGGCCACGGACGACTGGTTGGGGATGGTGAGCATCCGCATCCAGCGGCCCAGCACGCGCATCTGGTTGACGGCGTTGAAGGACTGCGAGCCGCCGGACACCTGCATGACGGCCAGCGTCTTGCCCTGCGTGGGCCGCACCGCGCCGGACGACAGCGGAATCCAGTCGATTTGCGCCTTCATGATGCCGGTCATGGCGCCGTGCCGCTCAGGCGACGTCCAGACCATGCCCTCGGACCAGGCGGCCAGCTCGCGCAGCTCCTGCACCTTGGCGTGGGTGTCGGGCGCGTCGTCGGGCAGAGGCAGACCGCTGGGGTTGAAGATGCGTACCTCGGCGCCCATGGCCTCCAGCAGGCGCGCGGCCTCGAAGGTCAGCAGGCGGCTGTATGAGCGCTGACGCAGCGAGCCATAGAGCATCAGGAAGCGCGGCCGGTGCTGTGAAGGCGTGGGTATCAGACGCGCCTGCGTCGGCACCTCGAACAGCTCGGTGCGCAGCGCGGGGAAAGTGGCATCAGGGAACAGCGGCTCAGACACGTTGGGTCTCCTTGGTCACCACCGATGGGGCCGCTGCCGGCTGCGACAACAGGCGGTGCACGCCCACGGCCACCGCCGCGCCCATGAGCTCAGCCACCACGAAGCCCGGCGCGCTGCCAGGCGCGATGCCGGCGAAGCTGTCGCTGAACATGCGGCCGAACACGGCAGCCGGGTTGGCGAAGGAGGTGGATGCCGTGAACCAGTAGGCCGCGCCGATGTAGGCCGCGACCATCGCCGGCGCCCGCGAGGCCGGCGCACGCAGGATGACCAGCAGCAGCCCGAAGGTCGCGACGCCCTCGGCGATCCACTGGCCGGTCCCGCTTCGCACCTGGGTCGAGCGCTGCAGGATGCTCATGTCGAACATCGCGTGGGCCAGCCAGGCACCCAGCATCGCGCCGACGAGCTGGACGGCGATGTAGGGCGCGAGCGCGGCCACCGGCAGCTCACCGCGCCAGGCCATGACGGCGCTGACGGCGGGGTTGAAGTGAGCACCGCTGACCGGGCCGAAGACCTCGATGAGGATGTACAGGCCGCCGACTGTCGCCAGCGTGTTGGCCAGCAGCGCGATGGCGACGCTGCCGCCGGCCAGGCGCTCGGCCATGATGCCGGAGCCGATGACGACAGCCAGCAGCAGCGTCGTGCCCAGGCCTTCGGCGAGGAGCTTGCGGGACAGGCTCATGCTCAGCTCCTGCAGATGTCGGCCAGTGCCTGCTGCAGCTCGGCCTTGCTCAGGTCTTCGAGCGGCAACTGCAGGAGCTGCAGCATGCGGTAGCCGATGGCCTGACGCGTCAGCTCGAAGGCGCGGCGCTTGCCCTCGTCACCACCCTCGGCGTTGGAGGGGTCCGGATAACCCCAGTGCACCTTGATCGGCTGGCCGTTGCCACCGAAGAACACCGGGCACTGCTCGGCAGCGGCGCTGTCGCAGACCGTGATGACGATGGACAGCGGCGGTGCGCCGTCCTGGCTGAACTGGTCCCAGCTCTTGCTGTAGTACCCGCTGGTGTCCACGCCGGCGTTCTGCAGTGCCTCGACCGCAAATGGGTTGATGCGGCCGCTCGGCGCGCTGCCGGCGCTGTGCGCCTGCACGTCCTTGCCGAGCTTCCTGGCCCAGTGGTTGAGCATGCCCTCGCTGAGGACGCTGCGGGCGGAGTTGTGCGTGCACAGGATGAGAACGTGAGTCGTCATGGGAGGGCTCAGCGGGTGCCGATCTGCTTGATTTCGTGCTGAATGGCCAGCGGCTCCAGCTTGGTGAGGGGGAGCGCCAGCAGCAGCTCGATGCGGCGCTTGAGGGTGATGGCCACGTCGAGGAACGCCTGCAGCTTCGCGGCCTCAGGTCCTTCCAAATGGCCGGGGTCGGGTACGCCCCAGTGCGCCGTCATCGGTTGACCCGGCCAGACGGGGCACACCTCGCCCGCTGCCGAGTCGCAGACGGTGAAGACGAAGTCCATGATGGGCGAGCCGACCACCGCGAACTCGTCCCAGCTCTTGCTGCGCAAGCCCTCGGTCGGGATGCGCAGCGACGCCAGCGTCTGCAGGGCCATCGGGTTGACGGTGCCGTTGGGACGGCTGCCGGCGGAATAGGCCTTGAAGCGCCGCGCGCCCAGGCTGTTCATCAGGCCCTCGGCCATGATGGAGCGGGCCGAGTTGCCGGTGCAGATGAAGAGGACGTTGAAGGTGTTGTCGAGCATGGTGCTTTCTTCATTGGCAGGCACAGGTCGTGGCGCTTTCTGAAGTCGTACAAGTGGCGCCTTGGCAGCAGTTCTCGGTGAGGTAGGCCAGCAGTTCATTCATGTGGTCGAACGCGGCTCGGTAGACCACGTTGCGGCTGATGCGTTCCTGGCTTACCAGGCCCGCATGGCTCAGTTCCTTCAGGTGAAAGGACCGCGTCGCCGCCGGCAGCT
>NZ_DASWYS010000294.1:0-8888 GCF_036404855.1 Roseateles sp. | reverse complement strand
CCTTGTTGGCCGTCATCATCTTCTCCCACAGCCGCACGGCGGCGGCGGGGTCATAGCCGGCGCGGGCCGACAGCTCGATGCCGACGAGGTCGGCCTCGCTCTCGTCGTCGCGGCTGAACTTCAGGTTGACCAGCTGGGCCCCGTAGCCGGCCACGGTGCGGCCCAGGTTGCCCAGGCCGAACAGGGCCGAGCCGAGTTCGACGACGACATTGGTCGCGGTGGACTTGCCGACACGCTCGCGCGCATGTTCGCGCAGCGCATGCGCCACCTCGTGGCCCATGATGGCGGCGACCTCGTCGTCTTCCAGCTTGAGCTTCTCGAGGATCCCGTAATAGAAGGCGATCTTGCCCCCCGGCATGCAGAAGGCGTTCAGCTCGGGGCTGCCCAGCAGGTTGACTTCCCACTTCCACTGCCGCGCCCGGCTGTTCCATTCATAGCTGAAGGGAATGATGCGCTGGGCGATGTAGCGCAGCCGCTGCAGCTGGGGGTGCTCCATGGGCGCGAGGGCGCGCTGCTGGGAGGCCTGGGTCATCATCTGCGCGTACTGCTGGCCGCCGGCCTGCTCCAGCTGCTCGGCCGACACCAGGCCGGCGAACTTGCTCTTGGGGCCGACGTCCACGCCGTCGCGCGCCCAGGCCGGCGCGAAGGCCGTGGCACCGAGCAGGCCCGTGAAGAGCCGACGGCTGCGCTGGGCGGGCGGCGCGCAGCGGCCGGCGGCGCAGTCGGCGCAGGCGCCGAACATGCGGCGCGGCGGGTCGGTGAACTGCAGGTCGTCGTGAACCTGGAAGTCTTCGGCGTGCATGCCGGCATTGTGCGGCGGCGTTGGCCGGACTTTCGTAGGACTGGCGACAATCGCACCATGGACAGCCAGCAATTTCGCGCCGCTCTGGGGCTTTTCGCCACCGGCGTGACCATCGTCACCGTGCGCTCTGCGGACGGCGGCCTCGTCGGCCTGACCGCCAATTCCTTCAACTCCGTGTCCCTGGACCCGCCGCTGGTGCTGTGGAGCCTGGCGCGACGGGCCGGCTCGATGCCGATCTTCACGCGTGGATCGCATTACGCGATCAACATCCTCGCCGCCGACCAGAAGGATCTGGCCCAGCGCTTCGCGACCCGTGACATCGACCGCTTCGCCGGCGTGGCCTGGCGCGAGGGCGCGGGGGGCGCGCCGGTGTTGGACGGCGCCGTCGCCACCTTCGAATGTGCCAACCGCAGCCGCTATGAGGAGGGCGACCACGTCATCTTCGTCGGCGAGGTGGAGCGCTGCACGGCGCGCCAGGGCGCGCAGCCGCTGATCTTCCACGGCGGGCGCTACTTCACCGAACTGCCGCTGTGAGCCGGCTTCAGAGCTGCACCTTGGTGCCCAGCTCCACGACCGAGTTGCCAGGCAGGCGGAAGTAGTCCGCCGCGCCGCTCGCATTGCGGCTCATCGCGGCGAACAGGGCCTCGCGCCAGTGTGCCAGGCCGGTGCGCGGCACCAGGGTCTCGCGGCTCAGGAAGTAGCTGGTCTCGGCGGGCTCGGCCCGCAGGCCGCGCGCCTCGCAGCGGGACAGCGCGGCCGGCACATCGGGCTGGTCCATGAAGCCGTAGGTGATGACGAGCCGCCAGAAGCCGGGCGCCAGCTCGTCCAGCTGCAGCTGCTCAGCGGCCGGCACATACGGCCGCTCGCAGAACATGACGGTCAGTACCACGTTGCGCTCGTGCAGCACCTGGTAGTGCTTGAGGTTGTGAAGCAGGGCTGGCGGCACCAGGGCGGGGTTGGCCACGGGGTAGACGGCGGTGCGCGTCGCGCGCGGGCGCGCGGCGTCGCCGAAGGCCTGCAGGCTCTCGATGAAGGGCAGCAGTTCGATCCCGTCCTCCCGCAGCAGCGTCTGCACGGCCGCGCGGCCGCGCGCCCACGTGCTCATCAGCAGGAACAGCAGCGCGCCCAGTGCCAGCGGGAACCAGCCGCCGTCGACGATCTTGATCGCGCAGCCGGCCACCAGCAGCGCGTCCAGCGCCAGGAAGAAGGCGGTGGCGCCCCACGCCAGCGGTCTGGGCAGCCGCCAGCCGTCACGGATGACGAAGAAGGTCAGCACCGTCGTGATCATCATCGTCAGCGTGACGGCGATGCCGTAGGCGCCGGCCAGCGCTGACGAGCTGCGGAACAGCAGCACCGCGCCCACGACACCCAGCAGCAGCGCCCAATTCACGCTGGCGATATAGATCTGCCCGGCCTCGGCGGCCGAGGTGTTGCGCACCCGCATGCGCGGCAAGAAGCCGAGCTGTATGGCCTGCTTGGTCATGGAGTAGGCCCCCGAGATGACGGCTTGCGACGCGATCACGGCCGCGAGCGCAGCCAGTCCCACGGCGGGCAGCACCAGCGCTGCCGGGAAGAGGCGGTAGAAGGGGTTGTCGATGGCCGCCGGCTCGCGCATCAGCAGTGCGCCTTGTCCCAGGTAGTTCAGCGCCAGTGCCGGGAAGACGATGCCGGTCCAGGCGATGCGTATGGGCCGGGCGCCGAAATGACCCATGTCGGCATACAGCGCCTCGGCGCCGGTCAGTGCCAGCACGATGGCGCCCACGACGGCCAGCACGTGCCAGCCTCGGTCGAGCAGGAACGCCAGCGCGTGCATCGGATTGAGCGCGGCCAGGATGGCCGGCTGCTGCGTGATCTGCAGCACTCCGGTGATGGCCAGCACCGCAAACCACAGCAGGATGACGGGCCCGAACACGCGGCCCACCGCGTGCGTGCCGTGCTTTTGCACGAGGAACAGGCCCACCAGCACCACCAGCGACAGCGGCAGCACGTAGCGCTCCAGTTGCGGACTGGCCACCTCCAGACCCTCCACGGCGCCCATCACCGAGACCGCCGGGGTGATGACGCTGTCGCCGTAGAACAGCGTGGCGCCGCACACGCCCAGCAGCAGCAGGCAGCGCCGCAGCACGGGGCGCCCTCGCACGGCCTGGGTGGCCAGTGCCGTCAGCGCCAGGCCGCCGCCCTCGCCGCGGTTGTCGGCGCGCAGAATCAGCACCACGTATTTCAGCGTGACCACCAGCATCAGGGCCCAAAGGATGGCTGAGACGGCGCCGACCAGCGTGTCCGATGTGAGGGCGACGCCGGTGGCCGGCGTGAAGATCTCCTTGACGGTGTACAGCGGGCTGGTGCCGATGTCACCGTAGACGACGCCGATGGCGCCGACCGTCAGGGCGGCCAGCCCGGCGCGCTGGGGCTCGTGCGTGGTGGCGTCGGCAGGCGCTGTCATGGGGGGGGACCGGGGCGGCTCGCCGGCACGGGGTTTGTCCGGGCTTGGTGGTGTCGATTCTGCCGAGGTCTGATCGTCGAGTCTGCAGAGGATCGACCTCTGCCCACAGGAACCACCATGACCGCCACGAACACCGTCACCCTGCACCGCGTGCTTCGCTGCCCGCCCGAGCGGGTCTACCGCGCCTTCACGACGCCCGCCGCCTTCGCCAAATGGCTGCCGCCGCACGGCTTCTACGCCACCGTGCACGAGGCGGACGTCAAGGTGGGCGGCAGCTACAGGATGTCATTTACCAACCTCACGACGGGCAATGGCCACAGCTTCGGCGGCCGCTACCTGGAGCTGGAGCCCGGCCGGCGGCTGCGCTACACGGCTCGCTTCGACGACCCCAACCTGCCCGGCGAGATGACGACCACGGTCGAGCTGAAGGCGGTGTTCTGCGGCACGGAGATGCACATCCGGCAGGAGGGCATCCCGGCCGTGATCCCGGCCGAGGCCTGCTACATGGGCTGGCAGGAGTCGCTGCTGCTGCTGGCCCAGCTGGCCGAGCCCGAGATCAATCAGTAGTTCAGGCCAGGCGGCCCGCCGGCAGCGCGGCGGGCTGGGCGCCGAGCCGGCGCCAGCGCCACACGCCCCAGAGGGCCGAGGCGGCCAGCAGGGGCAGCGCCAGGGCGGCCATCGGCAGGCCGAGCTGGCTGCAGATGAGGTGGCCGAGGAAGGCGCTCAGGTAGAACGCGAGCACCGGCAGCAGGACCGTCAGCGCAGTCGGCGGGCGCATCCGCGCCGGCACGCGAGTCGCGGTCCAGACCGACCAGGGCACACCCATGACGGGCAGCCACAGCAGAGGCAGGGTCTGGGTGGCCCAGGTCAGCGGCAGCAGGACGGCGGCGGTCAGCAAGCAGGCCAGCATCGCGTGGCGCAGGCCGAGCCAGGCCACGGCCCGGTTCAGCGCAGCGCCCTGGGGCATGCCGGGCAGCAGGCGCAGCAAGGCCTGCTCGCGGCGGGTTTGCCAGAGGACCTGCGGGCGCGTCAGCGCCGGATTGACGCCCACGCTGGCCAGCCCGATCCCGAGCCCGAAGGCGCCATGCTGCAGCATTGCGGCCGCGGGAACATGGGTGAGGGCGAGCACCAGCGCCAAGCTGGCCGACACGAAGGCGACGATGGAAACCAGTGTCAGCAGTTGGTAGGTCCAGTGCTGATTGCCGTGCAGCACCAGCTCCGCGCGGGCCAGGACGCTGGCGGGCCGGCGGTTGTCAGCGCGCTCGACCACATGCCTGTGCCAGGCGGACAGCAGTGCGACGAAGGGGCGGCTGAGCCGTTCCAGGCCTCCAAAGGCGAGGGCCGGGCTGACCATCTTGCCCTCCATCTGCATGCGCTGGGCCTGACGCATGAGGCGCACGCGCTCATAGGTGCGACGATGGCGTGCGTCGCCCCGGCCGAAGATGGCCATCACGGCCGCGCCCAGGGCCAGCAGGCCCAGCAGCAGCAGCGCGCCGGTCTGGGCTTGCCACAGCGCATAGGCGGCCATGAGCAGCGGCTCCAGGGTCTTGCGGAAGGCGCCCGCCAGTGGCAGGTAGACGCTCATGCCGAGCCACAGCCACCAGGCCCGGGTGGTCCACAGCAGGAAGGTCGCGACCGTGGCATTGCCCAGCAGCAGGGACTGCCACGTCAGCGCCGGCGGCAGCACGGCCCACAGCAGCAGCGTGGACAGGCCCGCGCACAGCGCCCACCCCAGCAGGCTGGCACGGCGCAGCGTGCGCAGGTGGCCCGGCACGCATCGGGCCGCAGTGGGGTGGTTCTGCTCCTGCAGGTTGGCGCCGACCACGATCCAAGCACCGTAGATGACGACGAGCAAGACCGCCATCGGGACGAGCCACCGCACCGGCCCAGACCCCAGCGCCAGGCTGATGGCGAAGGACAGCGCGATCAGCGCGCCGATCAGGCGGCGCCCCCAGGGCGAGCTCCGGTCGCGCTGGCGCCAGGCGGCCAGCAGCGTCTGGGAGAGTGGGGCGGTGTTCATCAGGTCAGCTCCGCGAACAGGTCGTCGAGGTTGACCCGGTCTGCCATCACGCCCGCCGGCAGGGCCACATCGAGCGGCAGGCGCGCAAGCACGCGCTCGCGGCCGGCTTCCAGCGGCGTGCGTTTGAGCGGCTCGGCTCCCAGGCGGGCCATCAGCGCGGCCATTTCGGTGACGCTGCCGGTGAAGGCCCGCACCTGGTCCAGCAGCTCGTCCAGCGGCGCCTGCAGCGCGATGCGGCCCTGCGTCAGGAAGGCAACGTTGAAGGCCACGCGTTCCAGGTCGGACAGGATGTGGGTGGAGAACACGACGGTGGCACCGCGGTCCATCACCTGGCCCACCAGCTCGCGCAGGAAGTCGCGCCGGCCGGCCGGGTCCAGGCTGGCCACGGGCTCGTCCAGCACCAGCAGGTCAGGCTCATGGGCCAGCGCGCGGATGATGGACAGGCGCTGCTTCTGGCCGCCGGAGAGCTTGCGGATGGGCTGGTCGGGCCGGATGTCCCAGCGCGACATCAGGCCCTCGACCTTGGCCGTGTTCCAGCGCGGGTAGAAACTGCGGAAGTAGGCCAGCAACTGGGCCGGCGTGAAATTCTCGAAGAGGTCGCTGTGCTGCGGCACATAGCCGATGCGTGCCCGTGCCGCGTCGTCCAGGTGCTGGACGTCCTGGTCGAACAGCCTCACCGTGCCGGCGTCCGGCTCGCGCAGCCCCAGCAGGGTCTCCAGCAGCGTCGTCTTGCCGGCACCGTTGCGCCCCAGCAGGCCCACCACCTGCCCGGGCAAAAGCTGCCAGTCCAGCCGGTCCAGCACAGTGGGGCCTTTGGGGTACTGCAGCGTCACCTGGCTCATCGCGGCGCTGACGGTCTCGGTGTGGGGGAAGTGCGGGCTCGTCATGGGGCTTCTTCCAGGATGGTCTTGAAGAGTTGCAGGGCCTGGGCCTTGGGCAGTCCCAACTGGTGGGCCTCGGCGGCGGCCTTCTCCAGCGTCGGGCGCAGCAGCTCGGCGCGGTCGGCGGCAGGCTGGGCGCGCTGGTGTTGGGCCGCGACGACCATGGACAGGCCGCGTCGGCGCTCCAGCAGCCCCTCCATCTCCAGCATGGAGTAGGCCTTGGAGATGGTCATGGGGTGCACGGCCAGCGCCTGGGCCAGCTCTCGCACGGACGGGATCTCGTCGCCCGCCCTGAGCTGCCCGGCCGCCACGCGCCGCCGCACCTGCTCGATGAGCTGGCGGTAGATGGGCTCGGGCGAGCCAGTGTTGATCTGGACGAAGTGAGAGGGGTCCATGGGCTACTGCTTATGTGTATTGGTACGATAGTACACATGGACAGTTGGCGTCAAGCCGGGCGCCGCACAATTGTTCTGAACAAATAAAGTCAAAAACTGGGCCGAACGAAGCAGGTGAGGACCTTGGTACGCGTACTCAACGAAGGCGCCAAACGTCATTCAGATCAACAATGGCGGTTTTCCTGTTGAAGCCACCGCCATGCACCGCCTGCTGTTCGCCTCCGCCCTGCTCGTGTCCCTCGCCGCCCAGGCGCAGGTCAAGGTCGATGACCCCTGGGTCCGCGCCACCGTCGCGCCGCAGAAGGCCACCGGCGCCTTCATGCAGCTGACCTCGGCCAAGGCGGCCAAGGTCGTTGCGGCCAGCTCGCCCGTGGCGGACGTGGTCGAGATCCACGAGATGAAGATGGACGACGGCGTCATGAAGATGCGCGCGGTCGACGCACTGGCGCTGCCGGCCGGCCAGGCTGTCGCGCTCAAGCCGGGCAGCTACCACGTCATGCTGATGGGCCTGAAGGCGCCGATCAAGGCTGGCGAGACCGTGCCGCTGACGCTGACCGTCGAGGGCGATGACAAGCAGCGCAGCACGGTCGAGGTCAAGGCGCTGGCGCGCTGACCTGCCGCGTCACAGCCCGGCGTTGCGCGCCACCTCGGCCGCCAGTCGCGGCCACAGCGCCTCGGGCAGGTCATGCCCCCAGCCGGGCAGGATTTCCAGCCGCGCGCCGGGGATGCGGCGCGCCAGGTCATGCGCCGCGGCAACCGGGATCAGCGGGTCGTCCTGGCCGTGGATGACGAGCGTGGGCGCGTCGATGCGCGACAGGCGCTCGGCGCGGTGGGTATCGGCCGCGATGGCGACCAGCTGGCGCGCCACCGCCTGAGGCCGGAACGCGCGCCTCACGCTGTGAGCGATGCGCTCGCGCAGCGCAATCGGCTCGGGCGGGTAGCCGGGGCTGCCGATGACGCCGTACAGCCTGACGAAGTGGTCCAGCACGTTCTCGAACTTCTGCTCGGGTGTGCTCGCTGGCCGGGGCCGGGACAGCATCGCACGGCGCACCTTCAGGCTTTCCTTGGGCAGGCCGCGGTGGCCGCTGGTCGTCATCATCAGCGCCAGGCTCTTCACCCGCTGTGCATGGGCGAAGCCAAGGTGCTGGGCAATCATGCCGCCCATGGAGGCGCCGCAGATGTGGGCCCGCGGCAGCCCCAGGGCGTCCAGCACGCCGACGGCGTCGCGAGCCAGGTCGGCGAGCTGGTAGGGCGCCTTGATCGGCAGCCGCAGCGTGTGCAACAGCGCTGCCAGTGGGATGTTGGGCGGCCCGAGCTGGTCGAAGGGCTGGGACAGTCCGACGTCCCGGTTGTCGAAGCGGATGACGCGAAAGCCCCGCGCCACGAGCTGCTCGACCAAGCCGTCGGGCCATGCGATGAGCTGCATGCCCAGTCCCATGATCATGAGCAGCGGCTCGCCACCGTCGGGGCCGTGGATGTCGACCTCGATGCGGACGCCGTTGGCGCTGACCTGCATCAGCGCCCGCCGGGTACCTCGCGCATCCAGCGCGGGGGCTGCATCATCAGCCCAGATCAGCCTGGCGCTCGACGACGCGAGACACCAGACCGTAGGCGATGGCTTCGTCGGTGCTCATCCAGAAGTCGCGCTCGATGTCCACGGCCACGCGCGCCAGCGGCTGACCGGTCTCGCGGGCGATGACCGCGGCGATGCGTTCGCGGGTGCGGATGATCTCGCGGGCCTGGATGGCGATGTCGCTGGCCTGGCCGCCCGCGCCGCCCGCAGGCTGGTGGATCATGAAGCGGGTGTTGGGCAGCGCGAGGCGGCGCTCCTTGGGGGCGGCCAGGTAGATGTGGGTGCCTGCGCTGGCGACCCAGCCGGTGCCGACGATGGTGACCGGTGCGCGCACGAAGCGGATCATGTCGTGAATGGCGTCGCCGCTCTCGACATGGCCACCGGGCGAGGAGATCAGCAGCGTGATGGGCGCGTCGGACTCCTGCGACAGCGCCAGCAGGCGGCGGCAGGTGGCATGGGCCATCTTGTCGTCGATCTCGCCGAAGACCATGACGTAGCGGCTCTTGAAGAGCAGCTGCTCTTCCATCTTCTCGGGGGCGTCTTTTTTGGCGGCCTTGTCGTCGGCGGCGAGGGTGTGGTGTTGCATGGTCAAGGGTCCGGTTGAGGGCGATACCTTACCGCGAGAAACGGCGGTGGCGTGCACGAAGGGTCAGCCCTCACCGAGGCGACGCCACCAGGCCCAGCTGGCGATGACGAACAGCGTGGCAAAGCAACTGGTGCTCCAGACCACCGTGTGCACGAGGAGATGGGCGATGTAGGCCGGTTGAGCGGGCG
>NZ_DASWYS010000293.1:0-32767 GCF_036404855.1 Roseateles sp. | reverse complement strand
CAGCGGCTTGGCCAGCACATCGGAGACCGGGAAGGCGACGCCGGCGCCGGTGGCGGGCGTCATCGCCAGCGCCTTCACCGAGGCGTGCATGGACGGCCCGCCGCTGCGCAGCGCGGCCAGCAGCCCCAGGCCGGGCGCGTCGGGCAGGCCGAGGTCGATGGCCAGCTCCGTGTAGCGGCGCACGCGTGCCAGGCGCAGCACCTCGGCCGCCGTGGCGGCGGCATCGGCGGCCACGCCGGCCTGCGACAGCTCGCGCGCCACGCCGTCGCGCAGCGGATGGTCGCGCAGCGCCACCAGTTGCTGGTGGGCCGGCCTGGGTATCCGCCCCTCATCATCGGCAGGCTGGCGCGGCAGCACGGCGTAGAAACAGCTGCCCTGCCCGGGCTGGCTGTACACGCCGACCCGCCCGCCCTGAGCCTCGACCAGGCGGCGCGTCAGCGCCAGGCCCAGGCCGGTGCCCTGGTGCTGCTTGGCCAGGCCATCGTCGAGCTGCTGGAACTCGACGAAGAGATGCCCGATGCGATCGGGCGGGATGCCAATGCCGCTGTCCTCGACCTCCAGCCGCCAAAGCCGCGGCCCCTCGCCCACCATGCGCAACTCGATGCGACCGCCCCGGGACGTGAATTTGATGGCGTTGGACAAGTAGTTCAGCAGGACCTGCCGGAGGCGCGCGGCATCGAGCACCAGACCGTGCAGCTCGGGCGCAATGGCGGACCGGAGGCTGAGCCCGCGCTGTTCGGCAAGCACGGCGACGGTGGCCATCACGTCATCGACGAGGACCGGCAGTTCGACGGGCACAGGGTGGAAGTCCAGCTTGCCGGCCTCGATCTTGGACAGATCCAGCACGTCGTTGATCATGTTCAGCAGATGACGACCGCTGCTGGCGATGTGCTGCAGCCATTCGCGCTGGCGCGCCGCACCAGGCGGCTGCTGGCTCATCGTCAGAAGATCGGAGAAACCGATGATGGCGTTCAGCGGCGTGCGCAACTCGTGCGACATATTGGCCAGGAACAGACTCTTGAGCCGGCTGGACTCCTGCACACGGCGGTTCTCCGCGGCCAGCCATACGGCCTGCTGGCGCGCCTGCTCGGCGGTCCGCATCGCGGTCACGTCCGCGACGATGCCCACCAGGCGAGGCGCACCGGCCTCGTCGCGCGTGACGCGGGCATCCAGGCGCAGCCAGTGCAGGCTGGCGTCAGGCCAGACGACGCGGAACTCGGCGTGCCAGGGCAGTTGCCCCATGCGAGTTTCCAGCAGGGCATCGAGGCCGGCCTCCACCGCCGCGCGATCGTCGGCGTGCACGGCGGCCATCAGGCGGTCGCGGTCCCAGGGGCCGGCGGAATCGTCCAGGCCGAAGCACTGGTCATAGCGGCGGGACCGGTGGATGACGCCGGTTTCCAGCTCCATCTCCCAGTCACCGATGGCGGCGGACTCGAGCGCGAAGCGCAGCCGCGCCTCGCTTTGGCGCAACGCGGCCTCGATCTGGCGCTGGTGTGTCAGGTCACGCGCGGACTTGATGCCGCCGACGATGCGGCCCGACGCGTCGCGCAGCGGCGAGACCTGGATCGACACCTCCACGCGGCGGCCGTCCTTGGCGAGGCGAACCGTCCGCAACGGCGGCAGCGCCTGGCCCTGGGCGATGCTGGCCAGGATGCGGGCCTCCTCGACCTCCCGCTCGGGCGGCACCAACATCTGCACTGACTGACCTACGGCCTCGGTGGCGGTGTATCCGAACATCTGCTCGGCCGCCGCGTTCCAGTTTGTGATGCGGCCGTCCAGCGTCTTGACGACGATGGCATCGGCCGAAGATTCGACGACAGCGGCCAGCCGGCGCACCTCGGCCTCGGCTTCGGTGAGGCGGCCGACGTCGCGAAAGACGACTGCGATGCCGCGCGCGCGGCCATCGGCATGGTGGGTCAGATCGGCATGGACCTCGATGGGCCGCGTGCTGCCGTCGCGAGCCACGCAGACGGCCTGGCGGCGCAAGGCCACGTCAGGCTGACGCTGGCGCACGACATCGACCGGGTTGCGTCGTGTCAACTCGGTCGGCATGCCCTCGCGAACGAAGACCTCCCAGATCGAACGGCCCAGCGCCTCTTCCGCTGGCCAGCCGGTGATGCGTTCGGCCACGGCGTTGATGCGCGTGACGCGCCCCTCGCCATCGGTCGTGATGAAGCCGGCATCGATGGTGGCCAGCGTGGTGGCCAGACTCTGTTCAGCCTCCAGCCGATGGTCCTCGGCGCTGTGGCGACGGTCCACCTCGCGGCGCAGCGCCTCGTTGGCGACGCGCATCTCGTCGAGTGATGGCACGGACAGCAACGTCGGCATCAGCCGCCAGGCGACGGCCGCCGTCAGCACGGACGCAAAGGCGGTGAAGACCTTGCCCACCGCCTGCAGTTGATAGTCGGGGCGCCAGATCGTCCACACGTCCAACACATGCGTCACGCCGCAGGCGAAGATGAAGACAGCGAACAGCGTCGCAATGCGCCCGAGGTTGACCTCGGGACGCTGGCGCGCGTAGCTGGCGATGACGAGCGGGATGGAGAAATAGGCCAGAGCGATGGACAGGTCGGCGCCCACCATGCTCCAGAGCAGTCCCGGGGACCACTGGAAACAATAGCCGTGCGGCAGAAAACCCGCCCGCGCGATGACTCCGGTCAGCTCGTCCATCTCATGCTCCCGGCCCCCGGTAACAAGGGGTTATGCCGGAGCATTGTGGCCCGGACGCTGCCGGGCGGGGGTCAGCAAACGTGGCGTATTGCCGTGCTGCCTTCGGCGCGGCCCAGGGGACGTCAGCGCCGGTGTGGCGCCCCCCACTGGCGGCCTGGCAGGCTCACTCCACCCAGCGCGCGGCTTGCTTCCAGTCGTACTGCTCCATCGCGGCCAGCGCCTGGCTCAGCGGCGAACGCGGGGACCGCTTGCGGTGCTCCTCCAGCGTGGTGTACAGGCGCATGCTGCCGACCTTGACCGTCATCAGCTGGATCGCATCCGGCCGGCGCGGGTCGATCTGAAGGTAGGACGGGTTCAGGCGCACAAGATAGGTCGGATCCGGCCCAATGCAGTCGCTCACCACCTCGCCACGGCGTACCGCCGCGCAGGCCGGTCCCGCCAGAACGGCCGGCGAGAGCGTGGCCGCAGCACGGCGGGCCGGCTCGGCATCGAATCCACCTTCCGTCGTCAGGCGCTCCAGGTACTCGGCCACGGTCACTCGCTTCCACAACGACCGGCCGGGAGCCTCGATCAGCATGAAGGGCATGCTGCCGCCGATCACGTAGAGCGGGAAGCCGGCGATCGAACCTGCGCGCTCGGGCTCATAGAAGATCGCATCGCGCTTGGTCAAGTCGATCTTCAGATGGCTGGAGTCGTTCACCAGGATCTCGACGCTGTTGCCTTCCCCGACGCCCTGGTAACGGCCCGTCTTGGGGTCGATGACGGTGTCGCGGTCGGCCGCGTTGATCGGCATCAGATGGACACGGCCGCTGGCGCGGATCATCGGCAGCTCCGGATGCTGCGTGATCGCCAGCCCGGGATGCACGCTGACGCCGCGTGGGTCAGCCAGTTGTGGCGTGGCCTGCAGGCCGGCAAGCAGGGTCTGCATGCGCTGCTGCAGCTCGGGCGCCTGCTTGCGAAGCACCGGCTTCAGGGGGAGCTGCCGGCCGGGCAGCTCGGTCGACTCGAGCGACGACAGGGCCAGACCGGGCGCGACCAGGCCCGCGACGCAGCAGAGGATGGGAAGCAGGCGGGTGGGACGCATGGGGCAGGAACTGGTGAAGGGGGAGAACGGCTGCGCATTCTGCGCAGTGCCGCCACTTCGCCCATTCGTCATGCGTCATCCCGCCGGAGCGCCCCAGAACGCAAAAACCGCCCCCATTGGGGCGGCCTGGCCACGGCGGGCGAGCGACTTCAGTTCACGCGCTGGGCCAGTTCGCCCCGCGCGTAGGCGCCGGCGATGTCGGCCAGCGTGCGGCCCTTGATCTTGGCCGCCTGGCCCTCGCAGCCGAATTGCATGTAGCGCTGCTTGGCAATGACCTTGGCGGCCTCGCGTGCCGGCTTGAGCCACTCGCGGGCGTCGAACTTGTCGGGGTTCTCGGCCAGGAACTTGCGCACGGCGCCGGTCATCGCGAGGCGGATGTCGGTGTCGATGTTGATCTTGCGCACGCCATGCTTGATGGCTTCCTGGATCTCCTCGACCGGCACGCCGAAAGTCTCCTTCATCTTGCCGCCGTACTGGTTGATGATGGCCAGCAGCTCCTGCGGCACGCTGGACGAACCGTGCATGACGAGGTGCGTATTGGGGATGCGCGCGTGGATCTCCTTCACGCGACCAATGGCCAGGATGTCACCCGTGGGCTTGCGGCTGAACTTGTAGGCGCCGTGACTGGTGCCGATGGCGATGGCCAGCGCGTCCAGCTGTGTGGCCTTGACGAACACGGCGGCCTCTTCGGGGTCGGTCAGCATCTGGGAGTGGTCCAGCTTGCCTTCTGCACCGATGCCGTCTTCCTCGCCCGCATCGCCGGTTTCAAGGTTACCCAGGCAGCCGAGCTCGCCCTCGACGGTCACACCGACCTTGTGCGCCATCTCGACGACCCGGCGGGTCACGTCCACGTTGTATTCGAACGAGGACGGCGTCTTGCCGTCGTCCATCAGCGAACCGTCCATCATGACGGAGCCGAAGCCCAGGTCGATGGCGCCGGCACAGACCTTGGGGCTGGTGCCATGGTCCTGGTGCATGACCAGGGGGATGTGCGGAAAGGCCTCGCAGGCAGCCTGTATCAGGTGCTTGATGAAGGGCTCGCCAGCGTACTTGCGAGCGCCGGCCGAGGCCTGCAGGATGACTGGCGCGCCGACCTCGTCGGCCGCTGCCATGACGGCCTGCACCTGCTCCAGGTTGTTGACGTTGAAGGCTGGAATGCCGTAGCCGTTTTCGGCGGCATGGTCCAGCAATTGACGCATGGAAACGAGAGGCATGGGATATCCCCGGTGAAGTTGAGAAATCTGGGCCGACTGCGGCTTCCAACGTAGTTGGTAACCTCGCCGTAACTGATAGGGGATTCTATGGAGTCGGTAGCAGCCCCACCCCCCGTGGTTGAAGTAGTCAGCACAATGCGCGGTCATGACAAGACTGGTGTTCGACCACCTCACCAACTGGATCACCGCCGCCGCAAGCGAACACTCGCATGACCTGGCCGCCCACATCGAGGAACGCACCGGCGCCAGCCGACGTGCGGCCCTGGCCGCGCTCAAGCGCCTGGTGGACGCCGGCTGGCTGACCCGCTCCGGCACTGGTCGTCGCCCCGTCTTCGCACCCGGCTCGCTGCGCCAGGTGGCGCGCAGCTACACCCTCCACGGCCTGCAGGAGGACCTGCCCTGGCAGCGCGACTTCGCGCCCCATTTCGCCCTACCCAGGCATGTGGAACGCATGGTCCGCCACGGCTTCACAGAGCTTGTCAACAACGCGGCGGATCACTCCGGCGGCAGCAGCGTCACCGTGTCGCTGCGTCAGACACCCACCCATGTGCAGCTGCTCGTCAGCGACGACGGCATCGGCGTCTTCGACAAGATTTGCAGCGCCTTCGAGCTGGAAGACCCGCAGCACGCGATGCTGGAGCTCAGCAAAGGCCGCCTGACCAGCGCTCCCGACGCCCACACCGGGCGCGGCCTGTTCTTCAGCAGCCAGCTGGCCGATGTCTTCGACATCCACGCCAACAACACCGCCTACCAGCGCCGCGCCTGGGAAAACGTCGGCTGGCGACGAGGTCGCGCGCTGCCGCGCCAGGGCAGCTCCATCTACATGGCCATCGCGCTCAACACCACGCGCACCCTGGACGGCGTCATGGAGGCCTGGAGCACGCAAGGCGACGGCATCGAGTTCGACCAGACCGTCGTGCAACTGCGCCTGCTGGCCGGTGAAGGCGGCGCGCTGGACTCTCGCGCCCAGGCCCGCCGCGTCGGCACCCGGCTGACCACCTTCAAACGCGCCGAGATCGATTTCGACGGTGTCACCGACGTGGGCCATGGCTTCACGGACGAGCTCTTCCGCGTTTTCGCCAAGGCGAACCCGCAGATCGAGCTGGTGGCGACCAACGCCACGCCCCGCATCGCGGCGCTGGTGAAGAGCGCCCGCGCGGGCTAGCTCAGCAGGCCGCCCTAGGGCTTCCTGAGCGCTGGCACCGGCGGTACCGCGATACGCGGCCCGGCGTAGCCCTCGACGACCCCGAAGCGCCCCCCGTCCTCGCGCGCCCAGTCTTGCGCCCACTCCTGCATCTCCGTCGGCTCTCGGCCAACGAAGTTCCACCACAGCAGCGGCGGCTGCACCCAGGGCTCGCCGCCCAGCAGCAGCAGCCGGGCCGCGGCCCCGCAGCGCAGCTCGACGGCTTCGCAACCGGGGCCGACGTAAAGCAACGTGCCCGGGGTGATGGTCTCGACCACTTCAAGGCCCGCTGGCGCCGCCTCGATCTCGCCTTCGAGCAGCATCAGCCCATGTTCGAAGTCGGGCCGCAGCGCCAGCACCGTGTCGGCCGGGCCGTCAGCCACCAGGTCCACGCCCAGCAGCGGCGTGAAACTGGGCACCGGCGAGCGCCGCCCCCCCAACTCGCCAACCAGCAGCGTCGCGTCGAAGCCACCTTGGCTCAGGCGCGGCAGCTCGGGAAAGTGCTGAAAGCTCGGCGACCGCTCACGCTCGGCATCAGGCAGCGCGATCCACAGCTGGGCCAGGTGGATGCGGTCGGACAGCGACTCCTCGCTGTGCGCGATGCCGCGCCCCGCCGTCATCAGGTTGACCTCGCCAGCCCGCAGCACCTGCTCCGAGCCCAGACTGTCGCGGTGCAGGATCTCGCCCTCGATCATCCAGCTGAAGGTGGACAACCCCGTGTGCGGATGGGGGCCGACGTTCATGCGCCGCTCGGGCGTGGCGGGCCCGGCATGGTCGGCGAAGCACCAGGCGCCGATGGCGCGCCGGGCCTTGTTGGGCAGTGCCCGCTGGATGGGCAGGCCGCCCACGTCGCCCACGTGGCTGGTGATGCGCTCGATGTGCACGCTCATGAGGCCCTCTTCTTCACGAATTCGACGAAACCCTGAACGAAGCCCTGCAGCTGGGCCCTCACCTTGTCGTCGACCAGTTGGCCCTCGGCATCGAAGACCGTACCGGCACGGGACACCATGAGCCGACCACCCATCCAGAAATCGTTGCCCAAGGTTCGCAGCACCGACAGCAGCGCGTCCTGCGATTGGACAGTGCCGAAGCCGCCCGGCGTCGCGCCGATCAGCCCGGTGGGCTTGCCGCCGAACAGCTTGGCGCCCTCCCCGGCCGGCCGCGACAGCCAGTCCAGGCCGTTCTTCAAGACGCCGGGAATGGAGTTGTTGTACTCGGGCGTGCCTATCAGCAGCGCGTCAGCCGCGCGGATCGCTTCGCGCAGCGTCGTCACGGCCTCGGGCATGCCCTGGGCCTCGACGTCGCCGTCGTACACGGGGATGCCGTGGAGCGTGCGCAGCTCCATCGTGACGCCCTCGGGCACCATCGCGATGGCCGCGCGCAGCAGGGCGGTGTTGTAGGACGCGCGGCGCAGTGCGCCGCTGAGGGCGATGATGTGCATAGCAGTATGGCAAGCCTGGATGCAGGCATGATGCCAGCCCCGGGAGCCCCAGATGTATCGATTCACCTTGCCCGACATGAGCTGCGGCCATTGCGTTGCCGCCATCACCGAAGCGCTGAAGGCCGCCGACGCCCAGGTCCGCGTCGAGATCGACCGCGAGGCCCGCACGGCCGAGGTCGAGAGCGCCCTGCCCCGCGAGGTCCTGGCGAGCGCGCTCACCGAGGCCGGCTACCCGCCGGCCCCCTGATCCGGCCCGCTCAGGCGAACCTGAACGGCAGTTCGCGCTGGCGCTGGCCCGTCAGCCGGGCCACCGCGTTCGCGAGCGCAGGCGCCAGCGCCGGCAGGCCAGGCTCGCCCATGCCCTTGGGCGGGTCGCTGCTCGGCACGATGCTGACCGTCATCACCTTGGGCGCGTCCGGCATGCGCGGCATGGCAATGTCGTAGAAGTTGCTCTGCTCGACGACGCCATCCTTGAACGTGACGTGATGCGTGGGCATGGTTGTGCCCAGCGCCATGATGGCGGCGCCCTGCACCTGGGTTTCGACCGACTTGGGATTCACGCAGAGGTTGCAGTGCACGCCGGCATGCACCTCCTGCAGCACCGGCTGGCGATCCTTGCCCTTGCCCTTCATGCTGGCAACCACGATGTAGGCGACAACGGACTCGAAACTCTCGTGCACGGCCACTCCCCAGGCCTGGCCGGGCTTGAGCTTGCGCTTGCCGTAGCCGCTCTTGTCGACCGCAGCCTGCAGCGCCGCGCGATGACGGTCGGCCTTGGCGTTGCCCTCCATCAGCTTGAGCCGGTAGGCAACCGGATCCTGCTTGGTGGAAAAGGCAATCTCGTCGACCAGCGTCTCCATGACGTAGGCCGTGTGCGTGGAGCCCACCGAACGCCACCACAGCACCGGCACGTTGACGTCGGGATGGTGAACGCTCAGGTTCATGGGGATCTCGTAGGGCTCGCGCATGCCCTCGACGGTGGTGCCGTCCACACCGTCCTTGTAGCCGAAGCCCTCCAGCGGTGAGCCCTTCAGGATGCTCTGGCTGACGATGCGGTGCTGCCAGCCCAGGACCTTGCCGCCCGCGTCGAAGCCAATCTCGGCGCGGTGCACAGTCATGGGACGGTAATAGCCGGCCTTGACGTCGTCCTCGCGACTCCAGATCACCTTGACCGGCATGCGCTGGCCCGCCTTCGCCAGCGCAACGGCCACCCCGGCGGCTTCGCGGGGCCATTCGGTCGCGGGCGTCGCGCGACGGCCGAAACCGCCGCCGGCCATCTGCACGTTGATCTGCACTTGCTCCGGCTTCAGGCCCACGGTCTTGGCCAGGTTCATCGCGTCGATGCCGGGCATCTGAGACGCGTAGTAGAAGTCGCAGCGATCGTCCTTCAAGTCCACCGTGCAGGCCAGCGGCTCCATTTGCGCATGGTTCAGATACGGGAAGACGAAGTCGGCTGTGATCCTCTTCGGCGCCTTGCTCCAGCCACTGGCGTCGGCTGCGAGCTTGGGCGCCTGGGTACCCGGCGTCTTTGCGAGGGCCAGGTACTGGGCGGTCAGCGCCTTCGTGTCGGGTTTGGCGACACCGGCCAGGTCCCAGTCGACCTTGAGCGCGTCGCGACCCTTCTTGGCAGCCCAGTACCCGCTGGCAACGACCGCCACGCCCTGGCCGCCACGGTCCAGCGGGACCGGCAGCACCGCCTTGACGCCCTTGATCTTGAGCGCCTCGCTCGCATCCAATTTGGCCACCTTGCCATTGAACACCGGCGGGCGCTGGATGACGGCGATCGCCATGCCGGGCAGGTGCACGTCCATGCCATAGGCCTGGGTGCCCGTGCTCTTGGCCTTGCCGACGACGAGGCCGGTGGGCTGGCCAATGAGCTTGAAGGCCTTGGGGTCCTTCAGCGCAACGGCCTCGGGCACGGGCTGCTTCATCGCGGCGTCGAAGAACTCGCCGTAGCCGGCGCTCTTGCCCGCGCCGCTGATGACGCCGTTCTCTGCCTTCAGGGACGCGGCCGGCATGCCCCAGGCCTGCGCGGCGGCGGTCACCAGCATGGCCTTGGTGCGCGCGCCCAGTTCGCGGTACTGCTGGTAGCTGTTCTTGATCGAGTTGGAGCCGCCGGTGATGTGCATGCCGAACAGCGGATCCACATACTTGGCCTGCTGGTCGCCAAAGCCGGTGCGGACCTTGGACCAGTCCGCGTCCAGTTCCTCTGCGCAGATCATCGCGAGGCCGGTCTCGACGCCCTGGCCCATGTCCATGCGGTTACACAGGATGGTGGTGGTGCCGTCCGGCGTGATGCTGACAAAGGCCAGCGGCTGCTCGGTGGGCTTGGAGCCGGGCTTGGCTGCGCCCCCCTGCGCCGCGGCAAAGCCGGGCAACAAAGCCAGCCCCACGGTGCCGCCGATGGTGGTGGCGACGAAGGCGCGGCGGGACTGACCGTGGCCGCTGAGCTGACGGTCGATGCTCTTGATGTTGAACGAGGGATTCAGCATTGCGGCCTCCTCAAGCGAGCTGAGCCGCGGCCGCGTGGATGGCGGCACGGATACGGGTGTAGGTGCCACAGCGGCAGATGTTGCCGGCCATGGCTTCGTCGATCTGCGCGTCGCTGGGTTTCCTGTTGCCCTTGAGCAGCGCGACTGCGCTCATGACTTGGCCACTCTGACAGTAGCCACACTGGGCCACGTCGTGCGCCACCCAAGCGGCCTCCACGGCCTGGCCGACCTTGTCGTTGACGAGGCCTTCGATGGTGGTGACCGGGCCTTGCACCGACGAGATCGGTGTCAAGCAGCTGCGCACCGGCGCACCGGCGACGTGCATGGTGCAGGCGCCACACTGAGCGGCGCCGCAACCGAACTTGCTGCCTGTGAGCTGCAGCTCCTCGCGAACCGCCCACAGCAAGGGCATGTCGGGGTCGGCGTCCAGTGAAACGGCGCGCCCGTTGACAGTCAAGTTGATCATTGCGTTCCTCCGGTGTGCAAGCCGACGACTCTAGCCAGAAGCAGCGCCCCCGTACATCACTCAGGCATTGCCTCGTCCGGTCAGGCAATGCTGAACAATTTCGGGCATGACGCTCTGGCTGGACTTCGCCATGAGAAGCACCCCGTCGGTTGCACGGGTGTCCAACTTCTGGGGTGCCGTTCACGAAAGGCCGCCTGGGAGCGGCCCGCAGTCCTACTTGAACTGGTAGCTCGCTGTCATGTACCAGAAGCGCCCGCGCGGATCGACGAAGGAGCCGGCATAGCCGGCCACGTGCGAGCCGTAGCTGGACACAGCCGTGAAGGGAGGGTCCTGGTTGAAGAGATTGCGCGCACCCAGGCGCAGGGCCAGCGGCGCGATGGGCTTCCAGCCGACCGACATGTTCCAGCGACTGCTGTCCTTGACCTTGTGCTCCACGGCCGGGCCGACGTTCGCCTCGACAAGGCCGGCGGATTCGGTCCAGCCCTTGACGAAGACGTTCTCCAGCGTAAGGTTCCAGTTGCCGGCGTTCCAGTCCAGACCCAGGGTGTGCTGCCACTTGGGCACCGGCTGCACGCTGGCGCCATCGCCGGCCGTGCCCTGGTAGGAGACGAAGGGCGTGCCCTTGCCGTTCTGCTGCTTCCAGGTATTGACGTAGGTCCCGACGAAGCTCGCACCCAGCCTGCCCCAGTCGCCCAGGCCCCAGCTGGTCTTCACGTCGACATCGAGGCCGCTGGTCTTGAGCTCGCCGAGGTTTTCCACAGGCGTCTCGATGTAGCTGATGAAGCCGCTCGACAGGCGGTGGATGCGGGCGTTGTAGCGCTGATAGAGCGTCGGGTCGGCCATGATGGCATCGCCGCCGATGACGCTGATCTGGTCCTTCTTTTGGATGTGCCAATAGTCCAGCGCAATGGACAGGTCGCGCAGCGGCTCGACGACGACCCCGAAGGAATACTGGCGCGACTTCTCGGGCTTGAGGCCGGGGTCGCTGGACAGCCGCACGTTGAACTGAGTCTCGCAACGCGGGTCGTTGGCATGACCCGCCGGGCAGCCAGGGTCGACCAGGGAATTGGCCGTGTTGGTGAAGGCCATTGGGCTGTTGACGTCCCAGAGCGTCGGCGCACGGAAGCCGGTGCCCGCACTGGCCCGCAGCAGAAGTGCTTTGCTGGGCTGGAAGCGCATCGTCAAGCCGGGGTTGAAGGTGCTTCCGAAGTCGCTGTAGTGGTCGTAGCGGGCCTTGACGGTCGCCTCCCAACCGGTGGCGAACGGCATCGACAGCTCGCTGAACACCGCATAGATGCTGCGCGAAGCGGTGGTGTTGGGCACCGTCCCCTCGCCGCCGATGTGCAGGCCTTGCTCATAGTCGGGGTTGACGGCGCGGTCGTTGGCCTTCTCCTTGCGCAGGTCGGCGCCCACGGCCAGCATCATCGGGCCGCCGGGCAGGGCCATCAGTTCCCGGCTGGCCTTGGCGTCCAGCGCGTAGGTCGTGCTCTTGGAGCGGCGCATGGGGCCTTCCATGCGCGCCCGGTCCAGCGCTGCGAGACCCGCGGCGTCCTGCGGGCCGAAGGGGTTGATGACGCCCGAGGCCAGCTCGGCAATGAAGCGGCCTTCGTGAAGGTAGTTGTAGTAGTCCAGCGATCCCTTCGCCTGTGACACGGTCAGGCCGGCGTCATAGTCCCAGCCGGCGGCCATGCCGGTCAGGCCGGCGACGAGGCGGGTCTGCTCGTTCAGCGTGTTGTTGGTGCGCAGCCCCACCGGTACTGAGCGCATCGCGATCTCGGTGAAGCCACCGCCCAGGGTGTCGAACTGGTCCGGCGTGTAGCCGAGGCTGGTCAGCAGCGCGACTGGGAAGTACTTGCTCGTGATCGGGAAGGCGAAGGACGGGTAGGTGCCGTCGGCCTTCACATGGCCGGCCGTCGAGTCAATGGGCACGGGAGCCGTGCGGCCGATACCCTTGCTGCGTGCATAGCTGGCTTCGAAGAACAGCGTCGAGTCCTGGCCCAGGTCCAGCGACAGGCGCCCGAAGAGGTCGGCCTTGGTCGTGTCTGGCAGGTTCTCCTGCATGGCGGGGTAGATGAAACGGCAGCGCTTGATCGGCGTGCCGTTGGGCGTCGTGTCGGTCAGCGTCTGGATGGTGTTGAAGTTGGGGTCGCAGGGGCTGAAGTTGGCGCCCGCATTGGCGTAGGCGCCCGGCGTGATGCCGAAGTCGACGAGGCGCCCCGGGAAGGAGCGGCCGGAGGTCGGGGGATCCGAGCCGGGGATCTCTTCGGCGCCCCGGAGATACCACTTCTGATCAATGGCGCTGAGCTTGGTCTGCTTCTTGACGTTGCCGGTGACGAGCAGGTTGTAGCCATCGCTTTTCAGTCCGCCCATGCCGAAGGCCAACGAGGCCCCGGTCTCCTTGCCGCCAATGTTCTTTTCCGTGTTGCCGTACCGCAGCGTGAGCTCGCCCTTGTCGTAGTCCTTGCGCGTGATGAAGTTGATGACGCCGCCCACGGCATCGGTGCCATAGACCGCGGATGCCCCGTCACGCAGCACCTCGATGCGGTCGATGGCCGCGAAAGGGATGCTGTTGAGGTCCACCGACGAGTTGCCGCCGATGGAGCCGAAGGCGAAGTTGGCCAGGCGCCGGCCGTTCAGCAGCACCAGCGTCGAGTTGGGCCCCAGTCCGCGCAGGTTGGCAAAGCTCTGCGCATAGCCGGCGCCCTGCGTCGTGTCCGACTGAAGCGCTGTGTTGGCGCCAATGCGGCGCAGGATGTCCTCGACGTTGGTGGCGCCAGACTTCACGATCTGGTCGCGCGTGACGACGCTGACGGGCAGCGCGGTCTCGGATTCCAGTCGCTTGATCGACGAACCGGTGACGGTGATGCGCTCCAACTGCTGTGCCTGCTCCTGGGACCAGGCCGGCAGCGAGACGAGCCCGGCGCCGAGCAAGGCCAGCGCCAGGCGAGTGTTGCGATGCTTGTTCATGTTCACTCCTTGATGGGCGCGGGCTGTGTGGTGGGCCCCCGGGTGCTCTTGCCGACAAGCGGCTTGTTGCCCACGCGCAAAGAAATGTTGGGCCGCGCCCTTCAAGCCCCCCCCTGCGGGAAGTCAGGCTGTGGCGGTGACGCAGCGAACAAACTAGGGGCTGACTTCCCGGACTGGCGATGCCCGCCCGGTCCCTGGATCCTGTCGGGTTGGCCCGGGCGCACCGCGCCCTGGCTTCAAGGGCGTGCGTACCTCGCCAGAGCTTGCAGCAGCGCTGCGCGGCTGAGGGGCTTGGTCAGGTGGGCGTCGCAGCCCGCCTCAAGCGACTGCTGCACGTCGGTATCGAAGGCGTTGGCCGTCAGCGCGACGATGGGCGTGCGCGGTCGGCCCTCGCCGGCCTCGACAGCCCGCCATGCACGGGTGGCGGCGAGGCCGTCCGTGCCAGGCATCTGCATGTCCATCAGCACGAGGTCGAAGTCGCCGTCGCGCAGCGCGGCCAGGGCCTGCGCGCCGTCGGCCGCGCGCGTGATGTGGTGGCCCAGCGGCGCCAGCATGCCTTCGATGACGAGGACGTTGACGTCGTTGTCCTCGGCCAGCAGCAGCCGCAAAGCGCGGCTGGGTGCGGCGCGTGGCTCGGCCGGATTGACCACGCCGTCATGCAGAGGGCGTGCATCCGGCAGGTTCAGCCGCACTTCGAAGCGACTCCCCTCGCCCGGGCGGCTCTGCACGCTCACATCGCCGCCCATCAACCGCGCCAGGCTGCGCGTGATGGACAGCCCCAGGCCCGTGCCGCCGAACTCGTGGGCGATGGTGGCATCCGCCTGGGCGAAGGGCTGGAAGATGCGCTCCAGGCGGTCCGGCGCGATGCCGATGCCAGTGTCCTGTACGCTGATGAGCAGCAGCCCGCTGGCGTCGCGCGACAGCTCGACGGTGACACCCCCCACGCGGGTAAAGCGGATGGCATTGCCGACCAGGTTTGTGACGATCTGCGCGACACGCTGCTGGTCGCCAAGCACCCAGCCGGTAGCCTCGGTGCGCGCGAACACGCGCAGCCACAGTCCCTGGCTCTGAGCGCGTTCGCGCATCAGCTCCAGCTGCAGCTCGACGAGATCCACGAGGTGGAATGGGTGCGCGGCCAGCTCCAGCCGACCACTCTCGATGCGGGCGTTGTCAAGCAGGTCATTGATGAGGGCGAAGACCTGGCGGCCGGCGTGGCCCAGCACTTCGACGTAATGCGCCTGATCGGGCCGCAGCGGCGAGCGGGCCAACACATCGGAGAAGCCCAGCACGGCGTTCATCGGCGTACGCATCTCGTGGCTGACCTGGGCCAGCAACTCGGTCTTGGCGCGGCTTCGCGCCTCGGCCAGTTCGCGTTCGCGGGTCAGCTCGTGCTCGCGAGCGCGAGCCAGTCGCTCGTGCTCGACGGCGGTCAGCAGCAGGGCCAGCACCAGCAGATACAGGCCCGGCGCGGGCGCCGCCAGCAGACCGGCATGCACGGCGCCCCAGGCTGCGAGCATGATGCCGGCCAGGCCCAGGCCTGCCGCCAGCGCCTGGCGGCGCAGCAGCAGCGGCAAAGCACCCAGTGCCAGCAGCGTCATGTCCAGCGCCCACACCGTCGGACCATCGTCGCGCAGCAACGGCAGCGGATCGACACCCAGCGCCTCGAAGACTGCCGCGTTCAACGCCGCGCCAGACAGCCGGCCCTGTGGCGTCATCACCTCATCGGCAAAGAAGGCACTGCTGCCGACGAAGACGCTGCGACCGGCCACCAGCCGGGCCAGCTCGGCGTCGTCTGCTTCACCCAGGGCGGCGCGCATCAGGCGCTGCCAGGACACCACCGGCGGCGGGCCATCACCTCCCCGACCCGCCAGCGGCAGGCGCAGGCGCAGCCGGCCCTGGTCGTCCACCGGCCAGCGGCGCGCGCCCGCGACAAGCGCCCCGCTCTCGTACCGCCACGCCAGTACCCCGTCGGTCCGCAGACGCGCCGCGAAAGCCAGGCTAGGCAGGCTCCGGCCCTGCACGCGGTGCAGCAGCGGCACCTGGCGCAACAGGCCGTCGTCGTCCAGGACCACCGAGACCAGGCCCAGGCTGGCGGGCTCGGTCAGCGCGTCCAGCAGCGCATCCGTGGGTGCAGTCAGGGCATCCCAGTCCAGGCCCGGTGCCTGGGCGGCTCCGAGGCGCGCGAGCGCACGCTGCTCGGCCTCGCTGGCCGGTACCAGCTCGACGGCGGCCCCCTGACGCAGACCCGCCGCCGCCAACACGACAGGCGGGCCGGCGGCCAGCGTGGACGCCAGCCGCGCGTCGCCCTCGCGCGGGCCGGCCAGAACGACGTCGATGACGACGAGACGCGCCCCTGCCTGGCCAAGGTAGTCCAGCATCAGCGCGTAGACCTCGCGCGAATAGGGCCACTCGCCCAGCGGCTGGCGCAGCGCGCGCAGTGAGGCGTCGTCGATGTCGACGACGACGCTGGTGGCCTCGCCCGGCGGCAGCGCCGCGGCACGCACCAACAGGTCGCCCAGCACCCGGTCGATGCGCGGCTGGGCGCCCGTCAGGGTCAGCAGTACCCACAGCAGCAGGGCTGCCGGCAAGGCGAGCCAGGGCCAGCGTTTCAAAGCAGGGGCACGAAAAGCAGGGGCAGCAACCAGAGCCAGCGCGGGTAGGGCTGCTCGATCATCTGCGCCTGGCCCCAGGGGCTGGCGGCGCCCGCGGCGTTGAAGGCCCGGGCGCGCAGAAAGTACCTGCCCGGCGAGGGCTTAGGCAGGATCAGCTCAGGTTGATCGGTCGCGAAGCGCTGGACGTCGGCGCCGTCGAAGGTCGCGGTGCCGGCCCACTCCAGCTCGTAGCGCGCGACGCCGGGGTCGACTCGCCAGCGCAGCCTGAGCTGGTCGCCGCTGACCTCTGGTTGGGCAGGCGGCGGCGCAGGCGGCGGCGGCTTGATCTCGAACCCCTGCACGTCACTGAAGGGGCCGGCGCGGCCGCCTGCCTCCACGGCCGCGATGCGCCAGTGGTAGGCGCCGTCCGGCAATCTGGCGTCGTAGGCCGCAGCATCGATGGGCGGTGGCTGAAGAACCAGCTCCTTGAACTCGGCGTCGCGCGCGATTTGCAGTCGCACATTTGGGGCCGCGGTGTTGCGCGTCCAGGCCAAGGTGATGCCGCCGCTGTAGCTGATGGCGCCAGGCGCCGGCGCCTGCATGAAGGGCGGCTCGGGCCGGGCTTGCAGGCGCACGAGCGCATCGGCCGCAGCGCCTTCCTGGCCGCGCGCGTCGATGCTGCGCACGCGCAGGGTGTATTCACCGTCGGCCAGGTCGCGGGCCTCGGGCCAGGTGGCAGCGGGTTCGCCAACAATCGCATCCAGCAGCAGGCGGTCAAAGTCGCCGCGGACATAGAGCTGGGCGCGCCAACTGACGGCGCCGGTCGGCCCGCCCACCCAGGACAAGTGCAGTGGCAAGCGCTCGACCACAGGCGTCAGCCCACCAAGGTCGGGCGCGGGCAGCAGCGGCGCGACGCTGCGTGCCGAGCCCTGGGCAAGCAGGCCCTGGCCCGGTGCCACGTCCGACGCCAGGCCGTCGGCGCGCACCGCGCCCGCCAGCACCTGCATGCGGCTTTGCGAGCCGACTGTCTGTACGCGGAATTCGGTCCCGCGCACGCCGAGGTTGACGTGCGGCGTCCGCACTTCGTACATCGGCACGCGCTGAGCATTGGGCGCGACGAGGCTGTCCGCCCCGCCCTGCTGGACGCCGATGCGCACGGCGGGCAGCGCGCCGCGGCCCAGCACCAGCAACTGGTCGAGGCTGACGTCGCTGTCCGGCGGAATCAGCAGTCGCGATCCATCGGCAAAGCGCAGGCTGGCGCTGGACTGGGCGCCGGTCCGGATGCGATCGCCGCTCTGCAGCATTGCGCCGACTGCGAGGGTCTCGCTGGCGACGCCACGCTGACGCGTGACCAGGCCGCGCGCGAACACCGCCTCGGCGACGCCGGCCTCACGTCGCAGCCAGCCCACGGGCATGCGCAGCGTGGCGCCGGGCATCAGGCGCAGTGGATCGGGCACGCGGTTGAGCTTTTGCAGATCGCGCCAGGTCCGAGGTGGGGCCAACCAGTGGTCGGTCAGCGTGATCAGCGTGTCACCCGGTTGGATGCGGTAGCGCCAGTCGGCATCGGCCCCTTCGGGCTGCGCGCCTACCATGCCGGCCCCCATCAGCAGGGCCCAGGCCAGCCAGACTCTCGGTACGTTCATCGCCGCCTCCCGTCCGCGAAGGACCCCGCATCGTAGCGAGCGCTCAGGCTTGTGCGATGACGTCTTGCAGCTGTGTGCGCAGCCGGCGCAGCCGCTGCAGCTCTTGGTCGGGCGCCTGCAGCGCCGGCCACAACAGGGCCACGAGGTCGCGCGCGCTAGCCTCCACGTCAATCTGTCGGCCGGTGATGACCACCTCCCAGAGCATTTGCTCGATCGGGCCAAACACCAGCGAGCGCAGCAGCCGCAGCGGGATGTCGCGCCTGACCTCGCCGGCCTCCTGGCCGCGCGCGAGCAACTCCATCAACGGCGCGGTGTAGCGACGCTGCAGTTCGACCAGGCCTTCGCCCAGGCCCTGGCCCTTGGCCCGGCCTTCCGAAAGCACCAGCGCGCAGATCCCCGTCCCCTGCACGAGGAAGACGCGCAGGTTGGTCAGCACGAGGTATTCCAGCTGCGCGCGCACCGAGGCCTCTCGCGGCAGGCCGGCCTGCATGGCAGCGATGTTCTCGTCGTACCAGTCCTGGATGGCCCGCTGGCAAAGTTCGCGCTTGCCGCGGAAGTACGTGAAGATGGTGGCCTCGGAAATGCCCAGGCGCTGGGCGATCTCGGTCGTCGTCGCACCCTCGTAGCCCCGCTCGGCGAACACCTCCCGGCCCACGCGCAAGATGTCGCGCACCCGCTGCTCCGCCTTGGGGCCGGCGGGCGAGCGGCGCTGGGGCGGAGCGGCGGCGGTCGTCATCGAGCCGCATTCTGCGCAATTATTGAGTAACACTCAAGTCGCCATTGCATCCGGGTTCACCCTGGATTATTCTGACGCCCTCACGCGGCTCACGAGGCCATCAATCCATAAATTGAGCCTTGCTTAAGCAGGGTTCGCCGGGAGACACCATGCCGGTCCTGAACACCCAGCTCAACCCCCGCTCGGCCGACTTCAAGGCCAATGCCGATGCAATGCGCGGGCTGGTCACCGACCTCAACGCCAAGCTCGCGCAGATCGCCCAGGGTGGCGGCGAAGCCGCGCGCGCCAAACACGTCGCCCGTGGCAAGCTGCTGCCGCGCGACCGCGTCGAGATGCTGCTGGATCCCGGCACCCCTTTCCTCGAGCTGGCTCCCCTGGCCGGCCTGAACATGTACCAGAACGCGGCCCCGGGCGGCGGGGTGGTGGCCGGCATCGGTCGCGTGGCAGGCGTGGAATGCATGGTGGTGTGCAATGACGCCACGGTGAAGGGTGGCACCTATTACCCAATCACGGTCAAGAAGCACCTGCGCGCGCAGGAAATCGCGCAGCAGAACCGCCTGCCCTGCCTCTACCTTGTCGACAGCGGCGGTGCCAACCTGCCCAATCAGGACGAGGTCTTCCCCGACCGCGATCACTTCGGCCGCATATTCTTCAATCAAGCCAACCTGTCGGCCGAAGGCATCCCGCAGATCGCCGTCGTCATGGGGTCCTGCACGGCCGGTGGCGCTTACGTGCCGGCGATGAGCGACGAAACCATCATCGTGAAGAACCAGGGCACCATCTTCCTGGGCGGACCGCCGTTGGTGAAGGCCGCGACCGGCGAGGTCGTCACCGCCGAGGACCTGGGCGGCGGCGACGTGCACACGCGCCTGTCGGGCGTGGCTGACCACCTCGCCAACAACGACACGCATGCCCTGGCGATCGCGCGCCACTCCATCGCGCGGTTGAACTGGTCGAAAGCGAATCCGCTCGCCATGCAGGAGCCCAAGGCCCCCGCCCACGACCCGGCCGAGCTGCACGGCATCATCCCCACCGACACGCGCAAGCCCTTCGACGTGCGCGAGGTCATCGCGCGCATCGTCGACGGCTCGGAGTTCGACGAATTCAAGGCCCGCTACGGCAACACGCTGGTCTGCGGCTTTGCGCACATTGAGGGCATGCCCGTGGGCATCGTCGCCAACAACGGCATCCTGTTCGCCGAGAGCGCCAACAAGGGCGCCCATTTCATCGAGCTGTGCTGCCAGCGCAAGATCCCGCTGGTGTTCCTGCAGAACATCACCGGCTTCATGGTGGGCCGCAAGTACGAGAACGAGGGCATTGCCCGCGCTGGCGCCAAGATGGTCACGGCCGTGGCCTGCGCCCAGGTGCCCAAGTTCACCGTCATCATCGGCGGCTCGTTCGGCGCCGGGAACTACGGCATGTGCGGCCGCGCCTACTCGCCGCGCTTCCTGTGGATGTGGCCCAACGCGCGCATCTCCGTGATGGGCGGCGAGCAGGCGGCCAGCGTGCTCTCCACCATCCGCCGCGACGGCATCGAGGCCAAGGGCGGCACGTGGAGCGCCGACGAGGAGGAGGCGTTCAAGGCGCCGATCCGCCAGCAGTACGAGGACCAGGGCCATCCGTACTACGCGTCGGCTCGCTTGTGGGACGACGGCGTGATCGACCCCGCCGACACGCGCCGCGTGCTGGCGCTTGGCCTGTCGGCGTCGCTGAACGCGCCGATCCCTGACACCAAGTTCGGCGTGTTCCGGATGTGATGACGATGAGCGGTTCGATGCGCCTCGCCATGACCTCGATCGCCATCCGCCCTCTGCATTCCGGCGACAGCATGGAGGCCCTGACCGCGCTACTGCATGCCTCCTACGCCAGCCTGGCCGCGCAAGGCTGGAACTTCACGGCAGTGGACCAGGGCGTGGAGGTCACGCGCCAACGCCTGGCCGATGCCCAGGCCTTTGTCGCCGAGGCGGATGGGCGGCTCGTCGGGACGATCGCCGTACGCGGCCCCAAGCCGGCAGGCGAGGTCTACATCGCCGACGCACCCCCATCCCTGTACATGACAGCCGGTACGGCCATCCTGTCCCAGCTGGGCGTGCACCCGGAATGGCGCGGCAAGGGCTTGGCCGAGCGCCTGATCGACGCAGCGGAAGGCTGGGCCCAGTCCCAGGGGCACCAGCAGATCGCGCTGGACACGGCCGAACCCGCCGCCGCTTTGCGTGCCCGCTACGCACGCCGCGGCTATGCCGAGGTGGGCGCGGTCCAATGGCAGGGCAAGACCTACCGCTCCGTGCTGATGTGCAAGCCTCTGGCCGCAACCCAACCGGAAACGACATTCCCATGAGCAGCTGCCTGACCATCACGACCGCGGGCCCTATCGCCCGTGTCACGCTGAATCGCCCCGAGGTCCGCAACGCCTTCAACGAGACGCTCATCGAGGAGCTGGCTGCCGCCTTCATCGAGCTGGGCCAGCGTGCCGATCTGCGCGTCATCGTCCTCGCCGCCGAGGGCAAGGCCTTCTGCGCCGGCGCCGACCTGAACTGGATGAAGGCCATGGCCGGCTACTCCTGGGACGAGAACCATGCGGACGCAACCCGGCTGGCCGACATGCTGTGGGCCATTTACAGCTGCCCGGTTCCCGTGATCGCGCGCGTGCAGGGTGACGTCTATGCCGGTGGCGTAGGCTTGGTCGCCTGCGCGGACATCGCTGTCGCGGTGGATGCGGCGGGCTTTTGCCTCAGCGAGGCCAAACTGGGCCTGATGCCCGCCACCATCGCCCCATACGTCGTCCGGGCACTGGGCGAGCAGGCCTCGCGACGCTACTTCGTCACGGCCGAGCGCTTCACGGCCGATGAGGCGCGGCGCCTGGGCCTCGTGCAAGAAGTCGTCACGGCCGACGCGCTGGATGCGAAGGTCGACGACCTCGCTGCCGCCATCTGCGCCAACGGCCCCGCCGCCACTCGCGCCTGCAAGCGCCTCGTGAAGGATGTGGCCGGTCGCGAGATCACGCCCGCACTGCGCGACGACACGGCACGCCGCATCGCCGACATCCGAGCCAGCGCGGAAGGCCGCGACGGCGTGCAGAGCTTCCTGACCAAGGGCAAGCCGGCTTGGCTGAACGGCTGAAATCGCCTGCATGAAGCTCGACGCCATCCAGCTGTTCGCCCTGGCCGCCGCCCTCGGCTGGGCCAGCGGCCTGCGCCTGTACCTGACGGTGCTGCTGGTTGGCATCGCCGGACACTGGGGCTGGATCGCGCTGCCGCCAGGCCTGCTGGTGCTGGCCTCGCCGCTCGTGATGGCCTGCGCCGCGGCGCTTGCATTGGTCGAGTTCCTGGCCGACAAGGTGCCGCTGGTGGACAGCGCCTGGGATGCGCTGCACACATTGATTCGCATCCCCGCCGGTGCCGCGCTGGTGGCCGGCCTCGTCGGCGGTTGGGCAGGCGACCACGGCGAGGCCTGGACGGTGCTTGCCGCGTTGCTGGGCGGTGGCCTTGCGGCGGCATCCCACACGGCCAAGGCCAGCACCCGGGCGGCCGCGAACACCTCGCCTGAACCTTTCTCCAACCTTGGCCTGTCGCTGGCCGGCGACGTGGCCGTGCCCTCGATGCTGTGGCTGGCCTGGGCCCACCCCTACATCTTCTTCCCGCTGCTGGCGCTGGCGCTCGCCGTCATGGCCACGCTGACCTGGTTTTGCTTCAAGTTCCTGCGTGCGCTGCTCCGGCGCGTGCGCCGCCCCACCCCCGCATGACTTCCTCTCAAGACCTCGCCGCCCGCAGTCGCGCGGCCGTCTGGCATCCCTGCACACAGATGGCGCGCCTGGCCGACATGCCGCCGCTACCCATCGCCCGTGGCGAAGGCCCCTGGCTGTTCGACACCGACGGCCGCCGCTACTTCGACGCCAACTCGTCTTGGTGGGTCAACCTGTTCGGTCACAGCGACAAGCCGCTGCTCGACGCCATCAAGTCCCAGCTGGACACACTGCCGCACGTGATGTTGGCAGGCTGCACGCACGAACCCGCTGTGCGGCTGGCCGAGCGCTTGTCCGAACGCACCGGCGGCGCACTGGGCCATGTGTTCTTCGGCAGCGACGGCGCCAGCGCCGTCGAGATCGCACTGAAGCAGAGTTTCCATTCGTGGAAGAACCGCGGTCGGGCCGACAAGCGGGAGTTCGTCTGCCTGAAGAACAGCTACCACGGCGAGACGCTGGGCGCGCTCAGCGTGACCGACGTGCAGGTGTTCCGCGACGCCTACGATCCGTTGCTGATGCGTGCCCACATCGTCGCGTCTCCCGACGCGCGGCTGGGCAACGAGGCCGACGCGCTGGCCGCGATGCGCACATTGCTGGCCGAGCGGCACGCGCATATCGCCTGCGTCATCGTCGAACCCCTGATCCAGGGCGCGGCCGGCATGGTCATGTACTCGCCAACGTACCTGGCCGGGCTGCGCGAGCTGACGCGCGAGTTCGGCGTGCACCTCATCGCCGACGAGATCGCCGTCGGCTGCGGCCGCACCGGCACCTTCTTCGCATGGGAGCAGGCCGGTGCGCCGTGGCCCGACTTCATCCTGCTGTCCAAGGGCATCACGGGTGGCACCATGCCGCTGTCGCTGGTGCTGACGACGAACGATGTGTTTGCTGCCTTCTGGAGCGAGGACGTCACCCGAGGCTTCCTGCATTCTCACTCCTACACGGGCAACCCACTGGCCTGCGCCGCCGCCAACGCAGTGCTGGACCGCTTCGACGCCGGCCAGCTCGATGTCAACCGTCAACAGGCGGAACGCCTGACTCGCGCCTTCGCGCCTTTGGCCCCACGCGTGGCGCATCTGCGCCAACGCGGCATGATCCTGGCCTTCGATGTGCCTGAAGCACCACCCCGCTTCGCCGAGCGCTTCCACCTCGCGGCGCGCGCACACCAACTGCTGATCCGACCGATCGGCTCGACCGTCTACCTGATGCCCCCTTACCTGATCGACGACGCGACCGCGGCCTTCCTGGCCGGGGCCGTGACGACGACGCTGAACGATGTCCTTGCTTGATCACCTGAGCGCCAAGCTCAACACCCTCTCCGCGCAGAGCCTGACGCGCTCGCTGCGCCGCGGCGACAGCGGCACGGCTCCCCGCCAGACTATCAACGGCCGCGAGTTGCTGATGTTCTGCTCCAACGACTACCTGGGGCTGGCGGCAGAGCCCGCCATCGCCGATGCGCTTGCCGAGGGTGCGCGCCTCTGGGGCGGCGGCTCGGGCGCGTCGCCGCTGGTCAGCGGCCACAGCGCCGCGCACGAGGCCGTCGCCGACACCCTCGCGCGCTGGTATTCGACCCACATCCCGCAGGCCCGCGCCATCGGCTTCTGCACCGGCTACATGGCCAATCTCGCCGTCGTCACGGCGCTGGGCGACGAGCACACCGAGATCTTCTCGGAACAGCTCAACCACGCTTCGCTGATCGACGCCGCTCGACTCGCAAAAGCCAAGGTCACGCGCTTCCCGCACGCCGACCTGACCGCCCTGCGCGCAGCACTGGCCGCCAGCACTGCAAAAGTCCGCCTCATCGTCACCGACGCCGTCTTCAGCATGGACGGCGACCTCGCGCCGCTGCCGGGCCTGTTGGCACTGGCACAGGAGTTCGACGCCTGGCTCATCGTCGACGACGCGCATGGCTTCGGTGTGCTGGGCGACAAGGGCCGGGGCTCGCTCGAACACTTCGGCCTGAACAGTGAGCGCCTCATCCTCGTCGGCACGCTGGGCAAGGCCGCCGGCCTCGCGGGCGCCTTCGTCGCGGCCCACGCCACCATCGTGGAATACCTGCTGCAGGCGGCCCGCAACTTCATCTTCTCGACGGCCTCGCCACCGGCCATCGAGCACGCACTGCTCACCAGTTTCGAGCTGATCGAAGGCCCGCTGGGCGCGGCGCGGCGCGCCAATCTCGTCGCGTTGCAGGCCCGGCTGCGCGACGGCCTGATGGCCCTCATCGACTGCCACCCTCAACTGGGTTGGTCGCTCACCGATGCCGCCACGCCCATCCAGCCGCTCATCGTCGGGGGCAACGCCGAAGTCATGGCGCTGGCCGCCGCGCTGGAGTCGGCCGGTCTGCGCGTACCGGGCATACGCCCGCCTACCGTGGCCGCTGGCACTGCACGGCTGCGCATCACGCTGTGCGGCACGCACACCGAAGCCGACGTCGATGCCTTGCTGGCCGCACTGGACCGCGCCGCGGCGGTGCAGGAGCGGGCCGCATGAAGGGCTTCTTCGTCACCGGCACCGACACCGAAATCGGCAAGACCTTCGTCACGGCCGCGCTGACCCGCGCCCTCGCCGCGCGTGGCCTGCGCGTCGCCCCCATCAAGTCCATGGCAGCGGGCCAGGCGCTGCATGCGGGCCGCTGGGTCAACGAAGACGTCGCCACCTTGCTGGCGGCGCAGAACTTGGGCCTGACCGACGCCGAGGTCGGTCCGCTGCAGTTCCGCGAGCCCTGCGCGCCGCACATCGCCGCCAAGCTCGAAGGCGGCGCCATCGACCGGGACGCGCTGCTGGGTGCCATCCGTGCCACGGCAGCCAAGGCCGACCTCGCCCTGGTCGAAGGTGTCGGTGGCTTCCGCGTGCCGCTCACCGACACCTGGGACACCGCCGACCTCGCCGTCGACCTGGGCCTGCCCGTCATCCTCGTCGTGGGCCTGCGGCTCGGCTGCATCAACCATGCGCTGCTGACGGCCGAAGCCATTCGCGCCCGAGGCCTGCCGCTGGCCGCCTGGGTGGCCAACACCGTCGACCCTCACCAACCCCATGTCGCCGACAATCTAGCCTCCGTGCAGGCTGGCCTGAAGGCGCCCTGCCTCGGGCATCTGCCCCGACTCTCCGACCCGCTGGCCGCGCCGGCGCGTCTCGACGTTTCTTCCTTGGTTGCCTCCGCATGAACCAGATCCACTCCCTCACCCCCACGACCGACGCAGACCGCCGCCAGGCCAAGCCCTGGACCGTTGCCGAGGTCGCGGCCCTGTTCGAGCTGCCCTTCAACGACCTCCTGTTCCGCGCCCAACAGGTGCACCGCGAGCATTTCGACGCCAACGCGGTGCAGCTGTCCACGCTGCTGTCCATCAAGACCGGTGGCTGCGAGGAGGATTGCGCCTACTGCCCACAGTCGGCCCACTTCGACACCGGCCTCAAGGCCGAGAAGCTGATCCCGCTGCAGGAAGTGATGGAAGCCGCCCGCGCCGCCAAGGCCAATGGCGCCACGCGTTTTTGCATGGGTGCCGCCTGGCGCTCGCCCAAGCCCCGCCACCTGGAAGCCATCGGCGAGATGATTTCCGAGGTCAAGGCGCTGGGCCTGGAGACCTGCCTGACGGCCGGCATGCTGGAGGACGGCCAGGCCGAGCAGCTGGCCGCCGCCGGCCTGGACTACTACAACCACAACCTGGACACGGCGCCCGAGTTCTACGGCCAGATCATCACGACGCGCACCTACCAGGACCGTCTCGACACGCTGGACCGCGTGCGCCAGCAGGGCCTGAAGGTCTGCTCCGGCGGCATCGTGGGCATGGGCGAGACGCGCCGCCAACGGGCCGGCCTCATCGTCCAGTTGGCCAACCTCGACCCCTACCCCGAGAGCGTGCCCATCAACAACCTCGTGCAGGTCGAAGGCACGCCGCTGGCCGGCACCGCGCCGTTGGACCCGCTGGAATTCATCCGCACCATCGCGGTGGCCCGCATCACCATGCCGCGCGCGATGGTCCGCCTGTCGGCCGGCCGCGAGGAAATGCCCGAGACGATGCAGACGCTGTGCTTCCTTGCCGGCGCGAACTCCATGTTCTACGGCGACAAACTGCTGACCACCAGCAATCCGCAGGCCGAGAAGGACCGCGCGCTGCTGGACCGCCTGGGCATGCGCTGCTCGACCGAGTCGGGCCTCGCCACGGACGCCGCGGCCAAGGTCGAGGTGTGCCGGACGCACTGAGCGCCTGAGCCGCCGGCTCAGAACTCGCACCCAGGGGCCTACCGGCCCGAGGCGCGAGCCCGATCCTGAATCCACAAGAAGACGGCAGAGGAGGCAATGGATGATCAAGGAGATGGCGACCTGCCTGGCAGCGCTGGCGATGGCCGGCGCCGCCGCCGCGGGCGAGTTGCTGATCGAGCAGCGCGTGACCGACGATGGCACGCTGCTGGTGCGATACACGCCGCCGGTCGGGGTGCGCGAGCTGCCGCTGTTCAACCGCGCGCCAACCATGGCCACTGTCTGGGGCGAGATGGCTGCGCCCGTCGACGACTGCGCCACCGTCGTCCTTCAGCCGCGCGTGACGATCACGCTGGCCACTGGCTGCACCTCGGCCATCTTCCGCGTGAAGCCGCGTCTGCTGAACCGCTACGCGATCAACGAACCGGCTTTTGCCGTGGGCGGTGAGGCCGTCATGGCCTATATCGGCTACTACGCCGTCGCACTGCCCGGGCATGCGCTGCACTGGCGCTGGACGCCAGGTCCCGGTGCGCGCGCCGTCGTCGCGGGTGAGGTGTCCCCCCAGCCCATCGACCGGGTGATACCCGCCGCGCAGATGACGTTCGCGGCTGCGGACGAAGGTCGGACGGCGGCTGGCTTCGCCGCCGCGGCCGTCCATGAGTACGTGCTGCTCGGCAAGGCCGAAGTCGAAGCGCTGCCCGGCGGTTCGCTGATCCACGATCGGGCCATCGACCCCACGCGGCTGGGCGCCGTGCGCGAGTCGCTACTGCGGGTCACGGAGCGGCTGGCACGCGCGTATGGCACGAAGCCGGCGGGCCCCTGGGCCGTGGTGGTCAACGTGCCGGCCGGGATGCAAGGCTTCCGCGGCGACGTCACCTCGGGCCGCATGATGAGCCTGCGCTTCGACACCAGAGCACTGAAGGGTGCGGCAGAAGCGGATCGCACGGTGCGCCAGTTCGTCGCGCACGAGGTGACGCACTGGTGGGACACCGGCCTGTTTCGCACCGATGGCGAACGCCCCTGGATCCACGAAGGCCATGCCGACTGGGTGGCCGGACTGCTGGCTCGCGAGGCCGGCCAGCTCGACGCTGCCGGTTGGCGCGAGCGCATGGACGTCGCGCTGAACAGCTGCCTGTTCTCGCGCGGTGACCGGGTGTCGGCCGCGCTGCCGACCGGCCACCACAGAGACGACGACGCCTATGCCTGTGGCCAGGTGCTCTGGATGCTGGCCCAATGGGCGCAGCCGCGCGACGGCACGCCGGTGGACGTGGCCGCCAGCCCGTTCCGCGGCAGCACCGCACCCATCGACGCCAAGGCGGTGGCCCGCTGGGCCGATGGCGGAGACACCGGCTCCATGCATCGACTGCTGTTCGACCCCCAGCAGGGCTTTCGCAGCGCGCTGCTGCGCGACTGGGGCGGCGCCATCGAAGCGAGCGAACTGAGAAGCGGCGAGCCGGTGCCGGCTGCCATCCGCGGCCGTCTCGGCACTGCGCTGATGGTGACCCTGATGACCGCCGACTGTGACGGCGCACTGAGCATCTGGACTCAGGCCGATCATTTCCGCATCGACACGCAGCCCGCCTGCCGTGGCCTGCGCGGCAACCCCAACGTCCGACGCATCCAGGGCGTCTCGCCCTTCGACGATCCTGTCGGCGCCTGGCAGGCAGTGCGCGCAGCCTGCCAGACCGGCCAGCTCATCAGTGTGGGCACTGATGCGGACGAGCCCATCGCCCTCGCCTGCCCGGCAAAAGTCCCGGACATGCCCATCCAACAGGCCCTGCGCCTGCGGCCACAAGCCGTGGAGCGCCTTGGGCTCGGCCTTTGAGGAGACACCATCCATGTTCAAGAAGATCCTGATCGCGAATCGCGGTGAGATCGCCTGCCGAGTGGCCGCGACCGCACGCCGCATGGGCATCCAGACGGTCGCCGTCTATTCCGAGGCCGACGCCGACGCCCGGCACGTCAAGGCGTGCGACGAAGCCCTGCTGATCGGCGGCCCGGCGCCGCGCGACTCCTATCTGCAATGGGAACGCATCCTCGAAGCCGCCCGCCGCACTGGTGCCGAAGCCGTCCACCCCGGCTATGGTTTCCTCAGCGAGAACGAAGCCTTTGCCCAGGCCTGCGCCGATGCCGGTGTCGTCTTCATCGGGCCGCCACCCAGCGCAATCCTGGCCATGGGCCTGAAGGCCGAGTCCAAGCGGTTGATGGAAGCAGCCCAGGTGCCGTTGGTACCGGGCTACCACGGCACCGACCAGGATCCTGCCCTGCTGAAAAAGGAGGCCGACCGCATCGGCTATCCCGTGCTGATCAAGGCCAGCGCCGGCGGGGGCGGCAAGGGCATGCGCGCGGTCCACAGCGCCGATGAGTTCGACGCTGCCCTCGCATCGTGCAAACGCGAGGCCATCAACAGCTTCGGCGACGACGCGGTGCTGATCGAGCGCTACGTCCAGCGGCCGCGCCACATCGAGATCCAGGTCTTCGGCGACTCTCACGGGGACTGCGTCTATCTGTTCGAGCGCGACTGCTCGGTGCAGCGCCGTCACCAGAAGGTGCTTGAGGAGGCGCCGGCCCCCGGCATGACGCCGGAGCGCCGCGCCCAGATGGGCGAGGCCGCCGTGGCTGCGGCCAAGGCCGTCGGCTATGTCGGCGCCGGCACGGTGGAGTTCATCGCCGAGCAGGACGGCCGCTTCTACTTCATGGAGATGAACACGCGGCTGCAGGTCGAGCACCCGGTCACCGAGGCCATCACGGGCCAGGACCTGGTGGAGTGGCAGCTGCGCGTCGCCGCCGGCGAGCCGCTGCCGCTGCGGCAGGCGGAGCTCCGCATGCATGGCCACGCCATCGAGGCCCGCATCTGCGCCGAGAACCCCGATAGCGGCTTCCTGCCCGCCACCGGCTCGCTGGACGTGGCACGCTGGCCCGCCCACGTGGCCTTCCAGCGCGGCGACGTGCGCATCGACGCCGGCGTGCGTGAGGGCGATGCCATCAGCCCCTTCTACGACTCGATGATCGCCAAGCTCATCGTCTGGGGCGAGGACCGGGCGCAGGCCCTGGCGCGCCTGGACACGGCGCTGCGCGACACCCACATCGTCGGCCTGCACACCAATGTTGCCTTCCTGCGCCGCTGCGCGGCCACCACGTCGTTCTCCAAGGCCGACCTCGACACCGGCCTGATCGAGCGCGAGAGGGCCCGACTGTTCGACCAGCCCGGCCTGCCGCTGCGTGTCAGCGCGGCTGCCGTCGTCGCCCACACGCTGGCCGTGGAAGGCACGCGCCAGGACCGCGACCCGTGGAGCAAGCGCGACGGTTTCCGCCTGTTCGGCTCGGCCACGCGTCGGTTCGACCTGGAAGCCGGCGGCGCCCATCACGAAGTGCTGCTGTCCCGCCACCACCGTGGTGGCATGACGCTGACGATCGAAGACGAGGCCATCGAGTTCGCCGTACAGAGCAGCGATGCCGAAACGCACGAACTCTTCCTCGGCGCCAGCCGCATCCGCGTGAAGACCTATGCGCAGGGCGAACGTGTCGCCGTCTTCGGTGCTGACGGCTCGGCCGTTCTGACCGAGGTGGACGTCATCGCCCACGCCGGCGACGGACCAGCCGAGGGCGGCCGCTTGACGGCGCCGATGCCCGGCAAGCTCGTGGCCTTCCTTGCCAAGGCCGGCGACAGTGTCTCCAAGGGCCAACCGCTCGCCGTCATGGAAGCGATGAAGATGGAGCACACCATCTCCTCGCCGCGTGACGGCAAGGTGGCCGAGCTGCTGTTCGCCGTGGGCGACCAGGTCGGTGACGGTGCCGAGTTGCTGAAGCTGGAGGCCTGACATGGCCATGCTGCCCACGACCGTCAAGATCCTCGACGTCGGCCCGCGCGACGGCCTGCAGAACGAGAAGGAGAACGTCTCCACCGAGCACAAGGCGCGGCTCGTCGCGATGCTGCAGGACGCAGGGCTGAAGGAGATCGAGGTCACCAGCTTCGTGTCTCCGAAGTGGGTGCCGCAGATGGGCGACAACACGGCTGTCATGGCGACCATAGGTCGCCGCGCCGACGTGCGCTATTCGGTGCTGGTGCCCAACACCAGAGGCCTGGAACCGGCGCTGGCGACAAAGCCCGACGAGATCCTCGTCTTCACGGCAGCCAGCGAGGCCTTCACGCAGAAGAACATCAACTGCTCCATCGCCGAGAGCCTGGAGCGATTTGCGCCGGTGATCGCCGGCGCGCATGCTGCAGGCGTGAAGGTGCGCGCGGCGCTGTCGTGCGCGCTCGGCTGCCCCTACGAGGGCGAGATCACGGCCGACCAGGTCGAGCGGGTCGTGAGGCCCCTGCGAGAGCTGGGCGTGGATGCCATCGACATCGCTGACACCATTGGTGTCGGCACACCGCGCAGGGTGCAGGCCGCGATGGAGCGCGCGCTCAAGCACTTCCCGCTGGCCGAGGTGTCGGGCCACTTTCATGACACCTACGGCCAGGCGCTGACCAACATCTACGCCAGCATGGAGCTGGGCCTGCACAGCTTCCATGCGAGCGTGGCGGGCCTGGGCGGCTGCCCCTATGCCAAGGGCGCGACGGGCAACGTCGCGACGGAGGACGTTGTCTTCATGCTCAATGGCCTGGGCATAGCCACCGGCATCGACCTCGACAAGCTGGTCGACGCCGGCGCCTTCATCTCCAACGTGCTGGGCCGCCCGCCCGTCTCGCGTGTAGCTCGCGCGGTGCTGGCCAAACGGGCCGGCTAGGCGCGCAGCGCCCTCAGCACCTTGGTGGTACGCCAGCGGCCCTCGACCCGGCCGCGGCGCACACCGTCGATCCGAGCTTCGGTCTCCGCGCGCTGGCCGACTTCGGGCCCGCCGGCGCCAGCTCGCGTGGACAGCACCGACGCCATCGCGGGCGAAGCAGTCTTCGTCCGGCGTCGAACGCGCGTCTCTCGAACACCTTGAGGCCTGAGGAGTGAAGGTGCCTGGCGAAGCTCAAGGTCGGCTCCGGCACGCGGGGCGGGTCCTCGGTCCGGACTCAGCCCAGCCGGTCGAGCGCGTTCTCGATCTGGCCGCGCTCATGCTCGCCCATGCCGCGGCCGGCGCGGCGGATGCGCTCCACGAGTCCGGCATCCACCGGTTTGGCCGCGCCCATCTTCTCGGCCACCCGCAGCAGCACCTGGAGGCGCTCGAAGCCGGCATCCATGCCCTCCGCGCTGCCCAGCACGCGCTCCAGGCCGATGAGGCCCAGGTCGGGCCGGTCGAGCAGCAGGTTCAGGGCCTCGCGCCGCTCAAAGCCGCCCGAGATGCCGGCCGCGGCGCGGGCGTAGGCGTCGACCAGTTCGACCTCGTCGCCTTTCAGCCTGCGGGCGATGGCCCCCAGCGCCTCACGCTTCTCGAAGTCGCCCTGGATGCGCGTCGCCGCCTGCAATGCCGCCGCGAGCAAGGCCGGCTGGGGCGTGGCCGCCACCTGGGCAGCAATGGCCGAGCGGAGCTCGAAATCGCCATCGATACCGCGCAGCGCCTGCTCCCAGGCTGCCAGCACGGTCGGGCTGGCTGTCAGCTGCGGTGCCAGCGCACCCAGGGCCTCGCGGCGCTCGAAATCGCCGTCGATGCCGGCTGCGGCCGCCAGCCAGGCCTGCTGCTGAGACTCCACCAGCGGTTGCCGGGCAATTGCGCTCAGCGCCTCGCGGCGCTCGAAGCTGCCCTGCAGGCCGGCAGATGCGGCGATGAGCCGGTCCTGCACCGCCGCGGGCAGCGGCCCATCGAGCTTGAGCGCGGCCTCGATGCGACGGCGACGCTGGAAGTCTGCCTTGGCGTGCTCGACGTCTGCCAGCACGGCATCGAAGCCGCCTTGGCCGAAGAGCCTTTGGGCGCGCACCAGCGGATCGGTCAGGTTCTCCGCCACGCGCTGCACGGCCTTGGCCCACCACAGGCGGGCGGCCTCGTCCATGGGTCGGTTTTCGCCGCCGACACGGTACTCGCGCTCGATGCGCCCCTCGCCCATGGAGGTCAGCGTCATCTCACGCGTCAGCCCGCCCTCGCGCTCCTTCACCACCAGGGTGCCGCGCAGGGTCTGCACCTCGTCCTCCGCGTCGTTGAAGCCGGCCTGGCCGTCCAGCGTCGCGGAGAAGCTGCCACCGGGGTAGCGGCTGTACATCCGCTTGCCGCGGGTGGAGATGGACAGTCCGTCCGTCAGGCCACCGAGATCGAAGCGCTCAAGCAGACTGCTTCCGTCCGTGCGGCTGACGACGACCGCCGGCAGCGCGACGAGGGCCACCAGCATGGCTCCCAGCAGGCCCCAGCGCAGCCCGCGGCGCTCGCGGGGCGCGTCCTCGCCCTCCGGGCCGAGCAGGCGGCGCACCCGGGCCAG
>NZ_DASWYS010000292.1:0-28414 GCF_036404855.1 Roseateles sp. | reverse complement strand
GGCGCCAGGCGCGCAGCCGCTGAAGCGCGCGCTCCAGCGCCGGATCCTCGAAGGCCTTGGGGTCGTGCTGCACCAGCATGCGCCGGTACAGCGCCGGACCGGCCTCCCCCAGCAGCAGGGCCTCGAACACCGTCGCCACCTGCCAGGGCTCGTCGCTGAAGGCCACCGGCACCACGCCGGCCGCACGCAACTGCGCGGCGCTGCGCAGCAGGCCATCCCAGTCGGTGGGCACCGGGATGCGGTGGCGGCGCAGCAGTGCGGTGTTGACGTAGAGGTTGTTGATTCGGTGCACGCCCAGCGGCGCGGCGACGATATGGCCGTTGGCGCGCAGCTGGGCCATGACGGTCGGGAACATGACCTTGGCCCAGTGGCGCCGCGCGGCCACGTCGTCCAGGTTCAGCAGCAGGCCCATGTCGGCCCATTCGTTCATCGACTGGCCGATGAGCTGGGCCACCTTGGGAGCCATGCGGCGCAAGATGCGTTCGTTGAGCACCTTGACGGCCGCCGCACCACCCCCGCCGGCCACGGCGCCGTCCACCCACTTGAGGCCGTTCTCGGCCATGCGCGCGGCGACCAGGTCGGCCGCGGCGCGCTCGCTGGCCGAGGTCCACCAGTGCAGCACGTTGAGTTCGCCGGGCTTGTCGGCGGCGCCTGCGCCCAGGCTGGCTAGCGCCAGCAGGCTGGTGCCGAGCCGCAAGGGCCAGGATGGTCGGCGTCGAAGGAGGAGGCGGGGTACTGCGAGCAAGCCCGTATTTTGCGAGCCCACCGGGCCGCCCCGGCTCAGGGTTTGCCGCTCGGGCTCATAAAGTCGCGCCATGTTCCCGACCCAGCTCGTCGATCCGCGCGCCTTCGACATCGCCCTGGCCCTGCTGGGCGGTTTCGATCGGCACTACAAGCTCTTCCGTGCCACCTCGGCCGAGGCCAAGGCGCGCTTCGAGCGTGGCGACTGGCACGGCCAGCAGCGGGCGCAGCGCGAGCGCATCGAGTTCTACGACGCCCGCGTTGCCGAGGCCACCGCGCTGCTGGAGCAGCGCTTCGCGGCGTCGTCGCTGCCGATGGGCGTCTGGCAGCAGGTCAAGCTGCATTACATCGGCCTGCTCACCAACCACCGGCAGCCCGAGCTCGCGGAGACCTTCTTCAACTCGGTGTGCACGCGCATCCTGCACCACGCCTACTTCCACAACGACTTCATCTTCGTGCGCCCGGCCATCTCGACCGAGTACATCGAGAGCGACGAGCCCGCGGCGAGGCCCACCTACCGCGCCTACTACCCCGCGCCCGGGCGGCTGCGGGATACGGTCAAGCGCGTCGTGACCAATTTCCAGCTGGAGGGTCGGTTCGGGGACCTGGACGCCGACGTGGAACGGGTGCTAGCCGCCCTGCAGCGCCAGCTCGGTGACTCCCGGCTGCGCGCCAACTTCCAGCTGCAGGTGCTGTCCAGCCTGTTCTACCGCAACAAGGGGGCCTACGTCGTCGGCAAGCTCATCAACGGCTTCAGCGAGACGCCCTTCGCCCTGCCCATCCTGCATGACGAGGCCGGCCGCTTCTTCATCGACGCCGCGCTGTTCGGCGAGGACGACCTGCTGGCGCTGTTCAGCTTCGCGCGCGCCTACTTCCTCGTCGACATGGAAGTGCCGAGCGCCTACGTGGCCTTCCTGCGCTCGCTGATGCCGCGCAAGCCGCGCTCCGAGATCTACGCAGCGCTGGGCCTGCAGAAGCAGGGCAAGAACCTGTTCTACCGCGACTTCCTCTCCCACCTGCGCCACTCGTCCGACAAGTTCCGCATCGCGCCTGGCATCAAGGGCATGGTGATGCTGGTGTTCGACCTGCCGAGCTGGCCCTTCGTCTTCAAGGTCATCAAGGACTTCTACCCGCCGGCCAAGGACACCAGCCGCGAGCTCATCCAGGGCAAATACTTGCTCGTGAAGGCGCACGACCGCGTGGGCCGCATGGCCGACACGCTGGAATACACGCGCGTGGCCTTCCCACGCCAGCGCTTCGACGACGAACTGCTGGCCGAGCTGCGGCACTTCTGCCCCAGCCTGCTGGAGGAGAACGGCGACGACCTCGTCATCCGCCACCTCTACATTGAGCGTCGCATGGTGCCGCTCAACCTCTACCTGCAGGAGGCCACGCCGGCGCAGCTGGAGCATGCCGTCGTTGAGTATGGCAACGCCATCAAGGACCTGGTGGCCGCCAACATCTTCCCCGGCGACATGCTGTGGAAGAACTTCGGCGTGACGCGCCATGGCAAGGTGGTGTTCTACGACTACGACGAAATCGAGTACCTGACCGACTGCAATTTCCGCCGCGTGCCGGAGCCGCGCAACGAGGAGGAGGAGATGTCGGGGGAGGTCTGGTACGCGGTCGGCCCGCGCGACGTGTTTCCGGAGACCTTCGGGCCCTTCCTGCTGGGCAACCCGCAGGTGCGCGAGGCATTCATGCGTCACCACGCCGATCTGCTGGACGCCGCGTTCTGGCAGGCGCACAAGGAGCGCATCCTGGCGGGACACGTGCACGACGTGTTCCCGTACGACCCTGCGCGGAGGTTCTCGGGGGGCGCTGCCTAGTCGCCCTGGGCTGCCGAGGCTGGTTGCACCAGCGGCTGCCGCAGATCGAAGGAAAAGTCCTGCTGGAACTCGTGGTCGCGTGGCGGGCACTGCGCGCTCTGCAGCGCCTGCGAGATGGCCATCACCAGGGCGCGCTGCGCGCGACGCTCCACGCCGCCTTTCAGCGATGCGATCTCGACCGCGACCACGCGGCCGTCCTTGACCGTCGCCTTGGCCCGGTACGACGCGATGCCGCGCCACTCCACGGCCGGAACCTGCGGCGGCGCGACATGGCAAGCCACTGCGGTGGCAGGCGAGGGCGCCTGCTGGGCCAGCGTGGGCCCGGCCAGCAGCATGAAGCCCGAGGCCGCGAGGGGGGCGAAGTTCGGTGTCATCGGCAACAACGCCCCGTGCATGGCCGGCCTTTGCGGCCGGTTCACGTCATGCAGCGGCGCGGGCGCCGACCCCGAGGCCGGCGGCCCGCGCCCGGGCTCAAGGCTTGTAAACCTTGAACTCCCCGAAGGCTTTCAGCTGCTCGCCAATCTTTTCCGGGTCGCCGACGACCACCCAGCTCTGCTCGTCGGGGTTGAAGTACTTCTTGCCCATGGCCTGCACTTCGGCGGCGCTGACCTTCTGCAGCGCCGGCACGAACTTGCCGAGGAAGTCGGCTGGCAGGCCGACCAGCCAGTTGCCCGCCAACTGGCGCGCCACGGAGCCCTGGAGTTGCGTACTGACGAGGTAGCTGCCGGCCATGTAGCGCTTGTTCATCGCCATCTCGGCCTCGGGCACCAGCTCGGCGCCGATGCGCCGGTACTCGTTAACGTACTCGGTGATGGACGCTCCCGTCACCTCGTTGCGCACGTCGGCACCGCCGGTGATGGCGCCACCCACGCGCGACGACACCGCACCGGCGCGGGCGCCGTAGGTGTAGCCCTTCTCCTCGCGCAGGTTCTGGTTGATGCGGCTTGAGAAGCCTGTGCCGAGGATGGTGCCCGTCAGGCGCAGGGCGACCTGTTCGTCGCCGCTGGCGACCATGCCGGGGCGCCCCAGGCGCAGCGTGGCCTGCACGCTGCCGGGGCGTTCCAGCAGCAGGCGCTGCACCGGCATGGCGGCCGGCGGGGCCGTGAGATCGGCCGGGGCCTCACCCGCGGCCTTCCAGTCGCCGAAGGCCTCCCGAGCGAGCTTCAGCGCCGCGGCAGCGTCGATGCGGCCGGTGATGACCAGCAGCGTGCGGTCGGGCCGGAAGCGGCGCGCGTGCTCCGCGCGCAGACTCTCGGCGCTCAAGCTGCCGATGGCGGCCTCGGTCTCCTGTGTGCGGCCGTAGGCATGGGTGCCGTAGATGGCGCCGTCCAGCGCCTTGGCAGCGCGGAAGGCGGGCTGCGTGCTGCTGGCTTTCAGGCCCTGCAGTGCGTTGGTCTTGGCGAGCTGCACCTCGTTGTCGGGGAAGGCGGGCTTGCGGGCCACGTCGGCCAGCAGCCGCGCCATCTCGCCCGCGTGCGAGGCCAATGCGTAGGCCGACACGCTGATGCCGTCGTTGCTGGCGCCGGCGGACAGCGCGCCGCCCATGGCCTGGGCGGCCTCGGCGATCTGCTTGGAGCTGAGCTTGGCGGTGCCGCTGGAGAGCAGGCCGGCCAGCAGCTTGGCGCGGCCGGGCTCGTCGGGCGAGTCGGCGCCGAAGCCGGCGCCGCGCACGGCCAGCACGAAATCCACGCGCGGGATGCCGTTGCGCGGCACCACCCAGACCTGCAGTCCGTTGGGCAGGGTCTGTTGGGTGATCTTGGGCACTGCCAGCGGCTTGTCTTGGCCGAAAGGCGGCAGCTCCGCGGGCAGCGCGGCGCCGGCGGCCTGGGCGGCACCGGCCAGCACGCAGGCGGCGGCCAGCAGGGCGAGGCGGAAGGAGGAGTTTGCGGTTGTCATCGTCATCGGTCCTTCGGCATCAGGGCTTGGAGGCGGCTTGCGAAGCCGCCTGGGCGGCGGCGGGGGGCGCAAGCATGGCGGCCGGCTTGCGGTCGATGACCGAGCGGTTGGCAGTGGTCAAGTAGGCAGCGGCCACGCGCTGCACGTCGGCCGACGTCACTGCGGCGATCCAGTCAGGTACCTGATTGACGATGCTTGCGTCACCCCACAGCGCCTGCAGCTTGGCGAGGCGGTCGGCGCGGCGCAGGAACATCTCTGCGTCGTTGTACCAGTCGGCCAGCAGTGCGGTCTTGAGGTTCCTCAGTTCGGCGTCGCTGACGCCGTCCTTGACGATGCGGGCAATCTCCTCGTCCATGGCGACCAGCAGCGTGTCGGCATTCGTCGTCGGCTTGTAGAGCGCGAAGACGGTGAAGAGGCTGGGGCCGTCGTATTCCCAGATGCCGGTCAGGCCGTAGAACGAGTCGAGGTTCAGCGCCAGCTCTCGGCCCTTCACCAGACCCTGATACAGGCGCGACGCGTCGCCGCCGGCCAGCAACTGGCCCAGCACCGCGAACGGGGCTTGATCCTTGCTGGCGCGAGCAGGCAGCTTCCAGGCCGCCGCGATGGCAGGCACCTGGGCCAACTTGTCGGGCTGGGTCAGGCGGCGCTCCTTGGTATTGAGGCCTTCACTGAAGTCCGAGGGCTTGGGCGTGGGGCGCGCGGCGATCTTGCCGAAGTACTTCTCGGCCAGCGCGAAACCCTGGGCAGGCGTCACGTCGCCGGCGATGGACAGCACCGCGTTGTTGGGGCCATAGAAGTCGCGGTGGAAGGCGCGTACATCGTCCAGGTTGGCATTCTCCAGGTCGACGAAGCTCCCATAACCGTCGTGAGCGTTCTCCCACTTGTCGAAGGCCAGGGCCGAAATGTCCAGCCACATGAAGCCGCCATAGGGCTGGTTCTGTACGTTGACGCGGATCTCCTCCTTCACCACATCCTGCTGGTTCTTCAACGTTGCGGGATTGAAGTCCAGCGTCTTCATGCGGTCGGCCTCCAGCCACAGCATGGATTCCAGCGCCGAGGACGGCGCAGTCTCGATGTAGTTCGTGAAGTCGGGACGGGTGGAGCCGTTGTTGTTGCCGCCGCCGGACGTGATGACCTTGTCGAACACGCCCTTGGGCGCCGTGGGCGTACCCTGGAACATCAGGTGCTCGAACAGGTGTGCGAAGCCGGTGCGGTTTTTCGGCTCCAGTCTCATGCCGACCTTGTAGACGACGCTGATGCCCACGGTGGGGCTGCTGGCATCGGGCGAGACGACAACGGTCAGGCCATTGGCCAGTTGCTTGGTGTGGACGGGGATCTGCCAGCGGTCGGCCGACGGCGCGGCGTGCGCGAAGGCGCCAGTAAGCACGAGGCTGGCGGTGGCCAGCATGCCCATCGCCGCGCGGCGGGTGGTCTTCAACATGGGTTCTCCTGAATGGGATGCCGCATAGTGTCGCGGTTTGTGCGGGGGGTGCCGCTCGGCACGGTGGGTTAACCCGGCGGGCGACGACAATCGGGGCTGCAAACCTTCGCCACCCAACCATGACCGACCCCCGTCCCGACCTGCCCGACCACCTCAGCGTGGATCCGCGCAGCCCTCACCACGTCGCTGCCGTCTTCGAGCATGACATCGGCATCCGCTTCAACGGCAAGGAGCGCCACGACGTCGAGGAATACTGCATCAGCGAGGGCTGGATCAAGGTGCCTGCTGGCAAGACGCTGGATCGCAAGGGCCGGCCGCTATGCATCAAGCTCAAGGGCGCGGTCGAGGCCTTCTACCGCTGATGCGCACGCTGCTGGGCGCACTGCTGTTGGCGGCGGCCTGCCTGCCGGCGCTCGCTGCGTCCTGTCCGAAGCCGCTGCGCATCGGCTTCAGCGATGTGGCGTTGGCGCCGATGTTGATGGGCAGTGGGCCAGGTTTCCAGGACCCACCCGGCTGGGGCGTTCAGGCAGCGCGCGACGCGCTGCGGCGCCTGGGCTGCACGGCCGAGTTGGTGCGCCAGCCGGGGCGGCGTCTGTTGCGCGGCCTGGAAGTCGGTGAACTGGAATTTGCCCTGTTCTTCAGCGCTACGACGGAGCGCCTGCGCGGCATGCGTTTCCCCGTTGACGCCGCCGGCCGCGCGGACGCCACCTGGGCGCCGGTCGTCGGTCACTTGGCCTTGTACGGCCTGGCGGGAAGCCCGGCGCTCAAGGCCTGGGATGGCAGTACTCTGGCCGCTGGCGTGCGGGTCGGCGTGGTCGCGGGCTCGGTGCAGGAAACGCTGGCTCGCGACAGGCATTGGCCGGTTGAGGCGGCGAGCTCCTTCGAGACCAGCGTGCTGGCCTTGCGCGCACGCCGCTTTGAGCTGCTACTGAGTGCGCGCGAGTCCCTGCCTTTGTCGCAACTCAGCGGCGAGGACGCTTTGGTCGAGCTGGCACCGCTGGTCGAACGGCTGCCGTACTTCGCCCCCGCCAGTCGCGCGGTCCATGCCCAGCATCCGGAATTCGTGGCCGATTTCTGGCGCGAGCTCTGCCTTGCCACGCGCCGCCTGTCCCCCGAGTCGCGCGGGCAGGACTGCGGCCGCCCACCGCGCTGATCACGACGGCTGCCCATCGCCGCTTCATGAAGCTGGCGAGGGTAGCCCCTGCGCCCGCCGGGCGCCCATCTGCCTAAACTGGGCCGATGTTGAGGTTGCCGATGCTCGCGTCGCTTGTCCTGGTGCTGCTGTGCCTGGCACGTGCGGCCATTGCCGGTTCGGCCTGTCCCCAGCCGTTGCGCATCGGCTTTAACGACACGGCGTCGCCTCCAGGTCTGATGGGCCAGGGGACATCCTTTGCCAACCCGCCGGGCTGGGAGGTGGTGGCCGTGCGCGAAGCGCTCAAGCGCCTGGGTTGCACCGCCGAACTGCTGCGCTTGCCCAACCGGCGCTTGTCCGTCTCGCTCGCCCAGGACCAGATCGACATTGCGCTGCTGTTCGGCATCACTGCTGAACGGATGCGCGACCTGCGGTTCCCGCTCGATGCCAAGGGGAGGCCCGACGTGGCCTGGGCGCCGGTCTTCGGTCATCTGGCGCTGTTCGGGCGTGGGGACATTGCCATGGAGCCGGGCTGGGACGGTCGACGTCTGCCACCCGGTCTTCGCGTGGGCGTGCTGGCCGGGTCGGTGCAGGAAGCCATCGCGCGCGAGCGCGGCTGGACGGTCGAGCTGGTCAACCTGCTCGACAGCGAATTCACGATGCTGCAGGCGCGCCGCTTCGACCTGCTGCTGACTCCCCGAGAAATCCTCAGCGCCGAGCAGCGCGCCGGCTTCGTCGAATGGACGCCGGTGGTGGCAAAGCTGCCCTATTTCGCGCCGGCCTCTCCGCAGCTCGCGCAAGACCATCCCGACTGGGCGCGCAGTTTCTGGCGCGAGCTCTGTCAGGCCGTGCGGCGGCTGGAGCCCGAGATCCGGCCGGTCGAGTGCGGGCTGGTTCCCACCGCGGTCTGGCTGAGGGATTCCTAGCGGCAGGCCGAGGCATTGGACCGGCTCGGTCGCGGCGCCGGCGCCGCGGCGCCACAATGGCGCATCGGAGTTACCAACGGAGTACAGATCATGTCCGACCCAGTAGTCATCGTCTCTGCCGCCCGCACGCCCATTGGGGGGCTGTTGGGTGATTTCGCCGGCCTCGCCGGCTGGGAACTGGGCGCCGTCGCGATCAAGGCGGCCGTGGAGCGTGCCGGCGTGCCCGGCGACGCCGTCGACGAGGTGCTGATGGGCAATTGCCTGATGGCCGGCCAGGGGCAGGCGCCAGCGCGCCAAGCCCTGCGCAAGGCCGGTCTGCCGGACTCGGCCGGTGCCGTGACACTGAGCAAGATGTGCGGCTCCGGGATGCGCACCATGATGTTCGCCCACGACATGCTGGTGGCCGGGTCGGCCGACGTCATGGTGGCCGGCGGCATGGAGAGTATGACCAACGCGCCCCACCTGATGTTCGCGCGCAAGGGCATCAAATACGGCGCCAGCGCCGTCTACGACCACATGGCGCTGGACGGCCTCGAAGACGCCTATGAACGCGGCAAGGCCATGGGCGTGTTCGCCGAGCAGTGCGTGTCCAAGTACGCCTTCAGCCGTGAGGCGATGGACCAGTACGCCATCTCTTCCACGCAGCGCGCCAAGGCCGCCAACGAGGACGGCAGCTTCGATTGGGAGATGGCGCCGGTGACGATCACCAGCCCCAAGGGCGACACCCTCGTCAAGTTCGACGAGCAGCCCTTCAAGGCCAAGCTCGACAAGATCCCCACGCTCAAACCCGCCTTCAAGAAGGATGGCGCCATCACTGCCGCCACCTCGTCCAGCATCTCAGACGGCGCCGCGGCCCTGGTGCTGATGCGCGAGAGCACCGCCAAGGCGCGTGGCCTGCAGCCTGTCGCCCGCATCGTCAGCCATGCCGTGCACGCCCAGGCGCCGGACTGGTTCACCACGGCTCCGGTGGGCGCCATCCAGAAGGCGCTGGCCAAGGCCGGCTGGCAGGCCGGCGATGTGGACCTGTGGGAGGTAAACGAGGCCTTCGCCGCCGTCACGATGGCCGCCATGGCCGAGTTCAAGCTGCCGCATGACATCGTCAACGTGCATGGCGGCGCCGTGGCGCTGGGCCATCCCATCGGTGCCAGCGGAGCGCGTATCGTTGTGACGCTGCTGGGCGCGTTGAGGAAGCGCGGCCTGAAGAAGGGCATGGCCGCGCTGTGCATCGGTGGTGGCGAGGCGACCGCGCTGGCCGTCGAACTGCTCTAAGCCGTGCATCTCGGCGTCCATGACCTCGGGCTGTTCGCTGCGACGGTGTTCGTGCTGAACGCGACCCCCGGCGTGGACATGGCCTACACCGTTGCCAGCACGTTGCGCGGCGGCTGGCGCCAGGGCGTGGCGGCGGCGCTGGGCATCATGGGCGGCTGTGTGCTGCACACGTTGGCGGCGGCGTTCGGTCTCGCGGCGCTGCTGGCCACGTCAGCCGAGGCCTTCATGGCCATCAAGCTGGTGGGCGCCGCCTACCTGCTCTACGTGGCATGGGGCATGGCGCGGGCGGGGTTGAAGCCTCCACCTGCCGCAGTGGAGGTCGGCGCCCCGCAATCGCTGTGGCGCACAGCGCGACAGGGCTTCTTCACGAATGCGCTGAATCCCAAGGTGGCACTGTTCTTCCTCGCGCTGCTGCCCCAGTTCATCGACGCCGCCGCGCCGAGCAAGACGCTGGCTTTCCTCTTCCTCGGCGCGTGGTTCATCGCGCAGGGGCTGCTCTTCCTGCTCGTGCTGATCGCCCTCGTCGCGCCGCTGCGTCGCAGCAAGCCGCGACCTTGGGTCGGGCGCGGTCTCAACCTCGGCGGTGCCGGGCTGTTCACATTGCTGGCTGCAAAGCTGGCCCTCACCAAACCATGAATGTCCTCATCGTCGGTGCTTCCCGGGGCCTCGGGCTCGAATTCGTCCGGCAATACCGCGCCGCCGGTGCGCGCATCACGGCCACGGCGCGCGACGACGCCGCGCTGGAGCGACTGCATGCCCACGGTGCCCGCGCGTTGAAGCTTGACGTGGCCGACGCGGCCAGCGTGTCCGGCCTGGCGTGGCTGATCGACGGGGAGCGCTTCGACGTGGTCGTCATCAACGCTGGCGTCTACGGTCCCACCACCACGGGCCTGGAGACTCCCTCGGCCGCCGACTTCGACGCCGTCATGCACACCAACGTCCTGGCTCCGATGCGCCTGCTGCCTCAGATCGCCGAGGCCCTGGCGCCCGGCGCGCGAGTGGCCATCATCTCGTCCAAGATGGGTTCGCTGGGGCTGCGCGCCAGCTCGACCGGTTGGCTTTACCGCGCGTCCAAGGCCGCCGTGAATTCGGTGATGAGGGATGCGTCCCTGGCCCTCGCGGGCCAGGCCATCGTCGTTAGCTTCCATCCCGGCTGGGTGCGCACGGACATGGGCGGCGCCGGTGCCGACATCGATGCGACGACCAGCATCGCCGGCATGCGCACCGTGCTGGCCAGCGTGAAATCGGCGGACACAGGCAGCTTCTTCAACTATGACGGGCAACGGCTGGCCTGGTAAGTGTTGAGTGCGAGCCTCTGGCCCGGCCAGCTCGCGTGGGCTGCGGAAGGGGCTGACGACGAGCCCCGCCGGCACGGACAACGCTCCATCCTCTGACCGCATCAAAGGCGGAGCGGTGCGCGGGCATCCAGCGGCATGCCCTCGATCGCTCTCGCGGCGCAAGCCTGGCGCGCCGAATTCGACGCCGCTCCTCGGGAGGTCGGCGCCAGGCAGGTCGAGGACAAGCCCTCTCGGACCAAGGCTCTGCGCTTGCGCCGCGGGTGCCGGACGCAGTCGCGGGCGCCCGACAATACCGCCATCCCCCAACGATGTCGGAAAGCAATACCCATGCTCCTCCCCGAAGACCATCTCGCCGTGCAGGACGCCATCCGCGCCTACGCACAGGCAGAGATCGCCCCCCATGCCGCCACCTGGGACCGGACCCATCACTTCCCCGCGGAGCAACTGAAAGGCCTTGCTGCACTGGGCTGCTACGGCGTTGCTGTGCCGACCGAATGGGACGGTGCGGGGCTGGATTACCTCGCGCTGTCGCTCATCCTGGAAGAGATCGCGGCCGCCGACGGTGGCACCAGCACGGTGGTCAGCGTCAACAACTGCCCGGTGTGTTCCATCCTGATGGCGTTTGCGAGCGACGACCAGAAGGAGCGCTTCCTGAAGCCGCTGGCGCGTGGCGACATGCTGGGCGCGTTCTGCCTGACCGAGCCGCATGTCGGCTCCGAAGCGGGCGGCCTGCGCACGATGGCCGTGCGCGATGGCGACGACTACGTGCTCAACGGCGTCAAGCAGTTCATCACCAGCGGCAAGCAGGGCGACGTGGCCATCGTGATGGCCGTGACGGACAAGGCCGCCGGCAAGAAGGGCATCAGCGCCTTTGTCGTCCCGACGAACACGCTGGGCTATTCGGTCGCGCGCATTGAGGAGAAGATGGGCCAGCACAGCAGCGACACGGCCCAGATCCTGTTCGAAAACTGCCGCGTGCCCGCCGCCAACCGGCTGGGCGAGGAAGGGCAGGGCCTGAAGATCGCGCTGTCCGGCCTAGAGGGCGGTCGCATCGGCATCGCGTCGCAGAGCGTGGGCATGGCGCGCGCCGCGTTCGAGGCTGCGCTGCGCTACAGCAAGGACAGGGTCACCTTCGGCCAACCCATCTTCAACCACCAGGCGGTGCAGTTCAAGCTGGCCGAGATGGCGACGCAGATCGAAGCCGCGCGCCAGCTGATCTGGCACGCAGCCAGCCTGAAGGATGCCGGTCGCCCCTGCCTGAAGGAGGCCGCCATGGCCAAGCTGTTCGCCAGCGAGATGGCCGAGAAAGTCTGCTCGGAGGCCATCCAGATCCACGGCGGCTACGGCTACCTCAGTGACTTCCCCGTGGAGCGCATCTACCGTGACGTGCGGGTGACGCAGATCTACGAAGGCACGAGCGAAGTGCAGAAGATCCTGATCGGCCGCGCGCTGGCCTGAGGCTGGGCGCGCTGGCGCGCTTCACTTCAGCACCAGCTCGCGGATCAGCTCGCTGCCCAGCACTTCACGCAGCGAACCGCGTTCGGCCGTGGCCTTGTTCTGCGTGGCCATGCTTCCCATCACCTTGGTGGCGATCGCCTCGCTCTCTTCAATCCTGTCCAGAGCCGCCATGTTGGGGAAGGTGATGGTCAGGATCAGGTCGGGTTCATTCGGATGCCGGGGCTGCGCGGCGAAAATGCGGTAGCCGACAATGAGGCCGGCCTTCTTGTTGGCCTCCATCAGCGGTCGGTACGAAGTGGCCAGCCACTGCATGTAGTCGTCGAAGCGGCCAGGCTTGGTCCGTATGTAAGACACCTCGACCACTTGCCCTTCCTTGTAGGGCTTGGCCTCCTGTGCCTGGATCAGCGGTGTCACGCAAGTCAGGGCAAGCGCCAGCAGGCCGGCAGAGAGCTTCTTCATGAGATCCTCCTTGGGCTGTCGGAATCCGACGCTTTGACCGTAGGCGGGCGCTTGGGGCGATTCAAGCCGCAGCGCATTCGTCCCCCCCAGCGCGGGGGGGCGTTCGATCAGCTGTTCAGTGACTCGTAGGCGCGCGCCAGCAGCGACGCCGATGCCTCCAGCGCCGCCCGCTCGGCCGCGTCCATGGCGGGCTCGACGACGCGCAGCGCACCGCTCGCGCCGACCAGCGCCGGCAGCGACAGCGAGACGCCTGTGGGCTGCACGCGGCTGACCGGCAACAGCCGGCGTTCGTCATTGACGATGCAGCCGATCAGCTCGGCCGTCACCAGTCCGATGGCATGGTTGGTGGCGCCCTTGCGCCGGATGACCTCATAGGCCGCGCGCCGCACCTGCTGGGCCAGCGACGCCTCCCCTTCTGTCTGCCAGCCGGGCCAGTCGCGCAGCGCCACGCCGTTCACGCGCGCGCCCGACCACAGCACGACCGACGAGTCGCCGTGCTCGCCGACGACCTGGGCATGGATGGACTGTGTGGACAGCCCCAACCGTCCGGCCAGACGCTCGCGCAACCGCGCGGTGTCCAGCAGCGTGCCGGTGCCAATGACGCGCTCCGGCGGCAGTCCGCTGGCCTCGGTGACGACGCGGGTCAGCACGTCGACCGGGTTGGTCACGACCAGCACGATGGCGTCTGAGCCGGCAAGCACGCGGCCGATGCCGGCAGCGATGCGGACGTTGTCGCGCAGCAGTTCCAGCCGGCTCTCGTCCGGGCGGCCGTTGCGGCCTGCGGCCAGCACCACGATATCGGCCCCGTGCATCTGTTCCAGGGGCACCGCCCGCACTGCACAGCGCGGGTAGAAGGCCGCGCCGTCGGCCAAATCCATGGCCTCGCCCTCGGCGACGTCGGCTCGCTGGTCGTGCAGCCAGAGTTCGCCGGCGTGGCCGGACAGCAAAGTGGAGAACGCCACGCTGGTGCCGACCCAGCCGGTGCCGATGATGCCGATGCGTGCTTTCATGGCGGCAGTATGGCGCGTCGCCCACGGCCGCTGCCGTCGATTCGCGCCGCCCGCTCGCCGTTCGTCGCAACCCCGTCGGCGGTGCCCAGACGGGGGCCTAGCATGGACGTCAGCTCGATTCAGGAGATGGCGGCATGACGAACGAGGTGCTGGTGGCCCGCGGCCTGCGCAAGGCTTACGGGAACAGGATGGCCGTGCATGACGTCAGTCTTGGACTTCGCCCCGGCGAGGTGCTGGGCCTGCTGGGCCCCAACGGGGCCGGCAAGTCGACGACGGTGGGCATGATCTGCGGCCTGACGGTGCCCGACGCCGGTTGCGTGACGCTGTCCGGGGGCGTCAGCCTGGCCTCCGACGAGGCCGGCTACAAGCGCCGCATCGGTTTGGTGCCGCAGGACGTCGCGCTCTACGAGGATTTGCCGGCGCGCATGAACCTCGAGCTGTTCGGCGCCCTTTACGGCATGCCGCCGGAGTTGCTGAAGCGCCGCACTGACGAGGTGCTGGCCATGGTTGGCCTGACCGACCGTGCCGGGGACCGGCCCGCCACCTTCTCCGGTGGGATGAAGCGACGCCTCAACATTGCCTGCGCGTTGATCCACGACCCCGAGATCATCCTGCTCGACGAGCCCACGGCCGGCGTCGATCCGCAGAGCCGCAACGCCATCTTCGACAACCTGGAGGGGCTCAAGGCGGCCGGCAAGGCGCTGATCTACACGACGCATTACATGGAGGAGGCCGAGAGGCTGGCCGACCGCATCGTCATCGTCGACCACGGTCGCGTCGTCGCCAGCGGTACTCAGGCCCAGCTCCATGCGCTGCTGCCGGCCGCGCAGACGTTGCACGTCGAGTTGGCCGGCGAGCCCGACGACGCGCTGCTGCAGGGCCTGCCCGGCGTGCAGCGGGTGGGCCAGCGCCTGGACGTCGGCGTGGCCGACATCGGCCGCGACACCGGGCCCCTGCTCGCCGCGTTGGCGGCGCGTGGCATCCAGGTGCGCGGCCTGGCCTCGGCGCGCGCCACACTCGAAGACGTCTTCCTGCAACTTACCGGCCGCCAGCTCAGGGATTGAAACGATGCAAGCCCTTCTCGCACTCGTCCGCGCGGAGATCAAGCTCCACTTCTCCAACCGTCGCGCGGTGCTGATGAGCATCGTCGCGCCCATCCTCATCGCCGCCTTCTTCGGCACCCTGTTCGGCGGTACCAGCAAGATGGCCGGCATTCCCATCGCCGTGGTGGACCTGGATGGCAGCCAGCTGTCGCGCAGCGTCGTCGCTGCGCTGCAGGCCGAGGGTTCGCTGAAGACCACCGTCACCGACGAAGCCGACGCCATGGCCCAGGTGCGCGCCGGCAAGCTGCGCGCGGCGGCCGTGCTGCCTGCTGGCCTCGGCGAACAGGCGGGTAGCGCGATGTTTGGCGGCAGCAAGCCCGAGATCGTGTTGCACTACGACCCTTCGCAGGCCAGTGCACTAGCCGTCGTGCGCGGCCTGCTGGCCCAGACGTTGATGCAGGAGGTCAGCCGTGCCACCTTCAGCGCCGCAGGGCTGGAGGCGATGCAGCAGCAGGTGCGGGACGCAGCCGGCCTGCCCGCCGGCCAGCGCGACGACCTCGTGAAGATGTTCGGCGCCATTGGCAAGGTGCAGCAAGCCGACGCAGCGGTCTCCGCGCCTCGGGCCGGTGGCTTGTCCCTGCCCTACACCACGCGCGAGATCGAGGCGCTGCAATCCAACGCCCATGCCGCGCCGGTGGCCTACAACAGCTATGCCCACTCCTTTGCGGGCATGGGCGTGCAGTTCATCCTGATGAGCGGGGTAGAGCTGGCACTGGGCCTTCTGCTGATGCGCCGCCTGGGACTGTGGAAGCGCTTGCGCGCGGCGCCGCTGTCGCGCGCTCAGTTGCTGGGCAGCCGCATCGTGGCAAGCGCACTGATTTCCCTGATCGTCTTTGTGGTCATCTACGCTGTTGCCATCGCCGCCTTTGGTGTTCGCATTTTGGGTAGCCTGCCGGGCTTCGCGCTGGTGCTGGTCTGTTTCTCGCTGCTTACTGCCAGCTTCGGCTTGCTCGTCGCCGCGCTGGGCCGCACGCCCGAGGCCACGCGTGGCCTGGCCATCCTGGCGACGCTGCTGATGGTCATGCTGGGCGGCGCCTGGGTGCCGGCCTTCATCTTTCCGGAGTGGCTGCAGACGCTGTCTCTGGCGGTGCCCACCCGTTGGGCTGTGGACGCGCTGGATGCGATGACCTGGCGAGGCCAGCCTTTCGCCGAGGCATTGCTGCCCAGCGCCGTGATGCTGGGCTTCAGCGCGGCGTTCGGATTGGTTGCGGTCTGGCGTTTCCGCTGGGAGGAGTGAGCTGCACATCGCGGACACTACGCGGCCGCCATCGCAGGAGGGGAGCATGGGCCAGCACCGCAGTGCCGACGATCGCGCTTTGGGCATGGACCGCCCGATCTCGCGCCGAGACTTCCTCGACGGCATGGCCCAGGCGGCCGGGGCCGCGGCGCTGTCGGTGGCCGGCAGCGCACATTCGGCAGCGCCGCTGCCAAACGATGGCGTTGCGGCGCCGCGGCGACAGGGCTTGCGCGGCTTCGAGAACGCGGCGATGGAGGCCGGCCACGCGGTGCGCGACGGCAAGGGCTTCGGCGCATCAGCGGACACCGGCGAGCACTATGACCTCGCCGTTGTCGGCGCCGGTATGTCGGGGCTGGCCGCGGCCTGGTCCTACCGTCAGCAAATGCCCGGTGCCAGGGTGCTGCTGCTGGACGGCTGTGATGACTTTGGCGGCCATGCGCGCCGCGTCGAGTTCGACGTCGGCGGCCGGCAACTGCTGGTCTGCGGCGGCACGCAGGAGCTCTGGAACCTCAGCACCTTCTCGCCCGAGTCGCTGCGCATGCTGGCGGACATCGGCATTGACCGCGAGCGCTACCGCCGCCACGTGGCGGCTGATCGTGATGCCTTCGCCGCAGCGGGCCTGCGCCCCGGGACTTTCTACAACCGCGAGGACTTCGGCAGCGACCGGCTGGTGCTGAACCCGTCGATGCAGGGCATCACGGCCGAGCGGCTGCGTGCGCACTACGACACCACGCCGCTGCCCGAGCCCGTCAAGCTGGGCATGGTCAGGTACTTCACGGACGCGACCGACCACATGGCCGGGCTGGCCGTGGAGGAGAAGATCCGCCGGCTGCGCCAGATGTCCTTCACCGACTACCTGCTCAACGTCGCAAGGATCCCGCCCGAGGCCGTGGCCTACCACGTCGCCGGCTGGGGCAACGACATGGACAACAGCTCGGCCGGCTACGACACCATGAGCGCCTGGGCTGCGTCGCGCAGCTACCCGCAGTCCTTTGCAGGCCTCGGACTCCCCAAGGTCGAGCGGCGCTCCAACGTGGTCGCTGACGTAGGCGAGCTGATCCAGTTCCCGGATGGCAACGCCGGCGTGGCGCGGTTGCTGATCCGCCACCTGGTGCCCGGCTCGCTGCCCGGCAGCACCGCAGAAGATTCGATCCGTGCGCAGATGCGCTACGACCGACTCGACCGTCCGGGCAGCGACGTGCGCATCCGGCTCTCCAGCATGGTGGTGCGCGCCGCGCATGTCGGCGATCCAGGGGGCGCCCGCGCAGTCGACATTACCTATGTACAGGACGGGCGGGCACAGCGCGTGCGCGCTGGCGCCGTCGTGATGGCCTGCTTCAACGCGATGGTGCCCTACCTGGTGCCCGATCTGCCCGTGGAGCAGAAGGCGGCGCTGAGCCGGGCGGTGCGCAAGGCGCAATTGCGCAGCTTCGTCGCGATCCGCGACTGGAAGGCTTTCCAGAAGCTGGGGGTCTACGGCATCGGCAGCCGCGGCATGCCCTTCGCGTTCACGACGCCCTGGGTCATGCCGGAGTGGGGCGGCGCCTACGAAAACGCGCGCACGCCGGATGAGCCGGCCGTGCTCTTCATGAACCTGTCGCGGCATGTGCTGGACCAGCGCCACAACGGCCTGCCGCCGCGCGAGCGCTGGAAGGCGGCGCGCGCGACGCTGCAGGCCATGACCTTCGAGTCGCTGGAACGGGACATTCGTTCCCAACTGAATCGCATGCTGGGCGGAGGAGGTTTCGATGCTGCGCGTGACATCGCCGGCATTACGGTTTGCCGCTGGGCACACGGCTACGCCGGCGGCGCCAACGAGTTGTATGACGCGGAGGACGCGCCTTGGCTCGTCGGTCGTCAGCGCTTCGGCCGCATCGCGATCGCCAACTCGGACGCCGCAGCCACCTCGCTGACCAACGCCGCATTTGCACAGGGCCATCGGGCCGTGATGGAACTTGTCAATGACGTCGTGCGACCGGTCTATGACTTCCGCTGGTCCGAGCGAGACGGCCGCATGTAGCGATCAGCGGATCGCCATGGCCCAGCGCCCGAATCGCGGCGCCAGGCGCCAGCCGTCCTCGCCCAGCCAGTCGACCGACACCAGCACATGGTGGGCGCGGCCGATCAGCAGCTCGCGCGGCACGGTGCCGATGAATCGTGAGTCTTCGCTGTTGTCGCGGTTGTCGCCGAGCACGAAGAAGCGGCCCGGCGGCACGGTGGTCTCTGGAAAGTCGCGCCTGGCCGGCAGCGCGGGCATGAACTGCACCGCGTGCGACCGTCCGGCGAGGTCCTCGGTGGCGCGCATCGCATCAACGACCCAGCCCGGCTTGACGATCTCGCCCAGCGTGTGGCTGCTGCTATAGGACAGGGGGCGGTCGTTCAGAACCAGCACGCCGTCACGCATGCCGATGCGGTCGCCCGGCAGGCCCACGATGCGTTTGATGAGGCGGGTGCCGTCGGCCGGCGAGCTCAGCGTGACGACGTCGCCGCGTCGCGGCTCGGCCAGCGGCAGCAACACGACGTTGGTCAGCGGTAGCTTGAGGTCGTAGGCCAGGCGGTTGACGAGGACGACGTCACCTTCCAGCAGCGTCGGCCGCATAGAGCCGGAAGGGATGGGATTCCAGTCAGCCACCGCCGTGCGGAACAGCGCAAAGCTGAGCAGGAAAAGGATGAATCCGCGGTTCTCGCGGAGGAAGGGCCGGATGTTCATGGCCGCATGGTGCGCTGCGCCGCCGTGAGGCCGCGATAAGCGCGGGCGAATGGCGGGTGGGGCGGCGTGAATGGCGTTTGCGGCGGCCGAACGGGATTGCGGCCTGCGAAGCATCAGGACGGCGGGTCCTTGGCCCGGGTGCGGGACACCGCCATCATGATGCCGATGCCCGCGACGATGAGGCAGGCGATAGCGACATAGGTGACGGCCAGACCGGCTGTGATCAAGGCCCATGCGATGCCGCCCAGCAGCACCGCGAGCCCGAGGATGTAGAGAGCGAATGACATGGCACCTCCAGGCATTGAGGCGGAGCAAGGCTCCGAACCGTCAGGCGACTCTAGAGGGGTGGCCAGCGGGCGCGCGTCGGATTCCGGTCGCAAGCACCGTAGGCGAGTTCCTACCAGGGGTGCGGGCCTCCGCCGCTCCGGCGGGGGCGCGACGTGGCGTAAGGTGGAGGCTGAATTCCACACCCCGAGATTCAGGAGCCTCGACATGCCGACGTCCCGCCGCTGGATGCCTTCCCAGGCGATCGCCTTGCTGGGCTGGCTGGTCCTGGTGGGAGGGGCTGCCGCGTTGGGGGCCATCGCGTCCAGCGACGCGCAGGCGTTCTATGGGCAGCTTGTGCGGCCCAGTTGGGCCCCGCCTCCGACGGTCTTCGGACCGGTGTGGTCGGTGCTCTATCTGCTGATGGCCATCGCGGCCTGGCTGGTGTGGCGAGAGCGGGGCGCCGACGGCCGGGGCGCAGCCCTGTGCCTGTTCCTGGCGCAACTGGGGGTGAACGCGTTGTGGTCCTGGCTGTTTTTCGCCTGGCATCAGGGCGCGCTGGCTTTCGCCGACGTGCTACTGCTGTTGGGCTTGGTTGCTGCGACGGCCACGGCGTTCTGGCGCATCCGCCGTGCAGCGGGCCTGCTGCTGCTGCCCTACCTCGCCTGGACCGGGTTTGCTTCGGCGTTGACCTGGGCCGTCTGGCAGGGCAATCCGCAGTTGCTTTAGCCCCTCTGGGGCGAAGGCGTCCGTCCGGCGGTGACCCCCAAAGTTACACTGCCCCGATGCCCTCGCTCCTGGCTCTCGACAGCTCCACCGACACGATGGCCCTGGCCCTCGTGACGCCGGGGCAGACGCGGGTTTTCGAGGCCGCAGGCGGGGCCCAGGCGTCGGCGCGCATGCTGCCGGAGGTCAAGGCCTTGCTGGCCGGTGCTGGATTGGACATGGCCGAACTGGACGCTGTCGCCTTCGGCCAAGGCCCCGGCGCTTTCACCGGCCTGCGCACCGCCTGCGCGGTCGCACAGGGTCTGGCTTTCGGCCTGGACAAGCCAGTGCTGGCTGTCGACAGCCTGATGCTGGTCGCGGAAGACGCACGTGCCCAGGGCGCCGGGGATGATGTCTGGGTGGCCATGGACGCGCGCATCGGGGAGATCTACGCTGCCCACTACCGCTGGGCTGAGGGAGCCTGGACTGCCGTTGAGGCACCGGCCCTTTATCGTCCCGAGGTGCTGGCCGCTCATTGGGGAGTGCCGGCCGCTGCGGCCGGCTCGGCGCTGGCGGAGTACGCCGACGCCCTGGGGCGCCTGCCGCGTGCCTGGCCGCAGGCCCGCTCCCGTGCCGCGGCTCTGGGGGCCCTCGCGCTGGCCGCCTGGCAGCGCGGCGAGACCCGCGACGCGGCCGAGGCCTTGCCGGTCTATGTGCGCGACAAGGTCGCGCTGACGACGGCCGAGCGAGAGCAACGGTCATGAGCGCGCTGCTGGAGCGCCGCCTGCCGCCCTTCGATGCGGCGGCGATGCGGGTCCCTGACCTGACCGAGATCATTGCGGTCGAGCACCAGACCTATCCCGTGCCGTGGACGCATGGCAATTTCGTGGACTCGCTGGCGGCCGGCTATCCCGCCGAGGTGCTGCGCGGGCCGCGTGCTGAACTGCAGGGCTACTGGGTTGCCATGCCAGGTGTGGACGAGATGCACCTGCTCAACATCACCGTCGTGCCGGCCTGGCAGGGGCGTGGCCTGGCTGTGGTCATGCTGGACCGCCTGGTTGATGAATGCCGCCGCCGTGGCCTGCCGCAGCTGTGGCTGGAGGTGCGCGTTGGCAATGCCCGTGCCCGTGAGGTCTACCAGCGTTACGGCTTCGCCGAGGTGGGCCGGCGCCGCGCCTATTACCCGGTGCAGCAAGGGCCCCGAGAGGATGCCATTCTGATGAGCCTGTCGGTGGCGGTATGAGCTGGGACGCGCGCCAACGGGCCATGCTGGCCGAGATGGGGTTCCGCCTGCCTGCCGCCACGTCGGCCGGGGTCGAGGCTGGCGTCGTCGAGCTCGCAGAACCGGAGCCCGAACCCATCGTCATTGCTGCGCCGCCGCCGACCATCCTGCGCGTGGCGCCCACTGCCGCTCCTTCGAGCTTTGCGGGCCTGGGCCTGTCGGCGCTGCGAGAGGCTGTGTCCGCTTGCCGTGCCTGCGGCTTGTGCGAGCAGCGGCGCCACGCCGTCTTCGGCAGTGGCGCACTGGCGCAGCCGCAGTGGCTGGTCGTGACTGACGCGCCGGACGAGGCCGATGACGCCGGTGGTGAGGCCCTGAGTGGTGACGCCGGGCGCTTGCTGGACCGCATGCTGCTGGCAGCCGGCCAGCGCCGGGGCGGTGATGGGGCGAGCGCTTTCGTGACGCCTGTCGTCAAGTGCCGTCCGCCGCGCGGCCGCGCGCCGCTGCCGCCGGAGCTGGAGGCTTGCGAGGCCGTGCTGGCCGCCCAGGTCGAGCAACTGCGGCCCCGCCTCGTGCTGGCGCTGGGCCTGCAGGCGGCGCGCCGGCTGACCGGTTTGGCCGAGCCGCTGGGCCGGTTGCGCGGCCGGGTGCATCGCTGGCGTGACCTGCCTGTGGTGGTCTCCTACCATCCAGCGTATCTTTTGCGTTCGCCTGCCGACAAGGCGGGCGCCTGGGACGATCTGTGTCTGGCCCGCCGGACGATGCAAGCCTCGTGAACGCGCTCACTGCTCCCGATTTCGAACGCCAGGCGCTGGACGCGGCGCGCTTTCGCATGCTGGCGGACCACGTGCCGGCGTGGATCGCCCTGTACGGCGCCGCGGACCACCGCTGCCTGTTCGCCAACCGCGGCTATGCCGAGGCCTTTGGCCTCACGCAGGAGTCCATCGTCGGCCTGCATTTCAGTGAGATCGTCGGCAGCGAGGCCTACGAACAGGTGCGGCTGTCGGTCGACGAGCTGGTGCGCGATCACAAATCGGTGGTCTACGAGCGCGAGCTGCCGCGGCTCGGCGGCGGACGCTCCTGCCACGAGATCCACCTGATTCCACAGTTCGACGAAGCCGGTGTGCTGCTGGGCAGTTGGGTGCTGGTCTACGACATCACGCGCCACCGCGAGGCCGAGCGACTGCTGCGCGAGTCCGAGACCCGCCTCGACAAGTTCATGCAGGCGACGGTGGAGGGGATCCTCTTCCACCGCGATGGCCGCATGACGGACGTGAACCCGCCGCTGTGCGCATTGACGGGCTGGTCGGCCGGGGAACTCATCGGTCAGCACGTGCTGGCCTTCGTGACCGAGGATGAACTGCCCAAGGTGCGCGAGGTCATGCAGCAGAGCCAGGAACTGCGCTACGAGACGGTCATCAAGCACCGCGATGGATCGCGCATACCCGTTGAGCTCATCATGCGCACCGTGGAGCTGGACGGCGAGAAGTTGCGCATGGCTGTCGTGCGCGATATCCGCGACCGGCTCGCCAGCGAGGCGCGCATCCAGCACCTGGCCCTGCATGACGGGTTGACCGGCCTGCTCAACCGCGCCGCCTTCATGGACCGCATGACCCTGCTGATGCGCCGTGCCGAGCGCAAGGGCGAGATGCTGGCCCTGCTCTTCATCGACCTGGACAACTTCAAGCGCGTCAACGATTCCCTGGGGCATCTCGAAGGCGACCAGGTGCTGACGACGGTATCCGAGCGCCTCGTCGGCGCACTGCGTGGCAGCGACCTCGTCGGCCGCTTCGGCGGCGACGAGTTCGTCGTGTTGCTGAGCGACCTGGCCACCCGCGCCGACATCGTCGTCGTGCTGGAGGCGCTGCTGTCAGTCGTGGAGGTGCCGGTGAAGGCCGACGGCCGTGCGCTGTCCGTCACGCCGTCCATCGGCGTGGCCGTCTATCCCGACGATGGCCGCCAGGCCGACGAGCTTATCCAACATGCCGACACGGCCATGTACCGCGCGAAGGCGCGTGGACGCGCGACCTACCAGTTCTTCGAGCCGGCGCTGGCCGAGACGGCCTATGCCGACTTGGTGCTGGAGGCCGAGCTGGCGCAGGGCCTGACGCGCAACGAGTTCGAGCTGTTCTTCCAGCCTCAGGTCGAGGCGACCACGGGCCAGTTCTCCGGCGCCGAGGCCCTGCTGCGCTGGCGCCATCCGCAGCGCGGCCTGTTGAGCCCCGACGCCTTCATCTTCGTGGCCGAGCGCCACCGCCTGATGTTGTCGCTGGGCGAGTGGGTGCTGCGTGAGGCAGCCACGACGGCGCGACGCTGGCGCGAGAAGGGCCTGACTGACGGTCATGGGCCGATGCGCATCGCGGTCAACCTGTCGCGTATGCAGTTCCACCTCGAGGGCTTTGCCGACACGGTGGAGCGCCTGCTCGCCGAGACCGGGGCCCAGGGGCGCTGGCTGGAGCTGGAGCTGACGGAGCGCATGCTCATCGACGACATCGAGCACGCGCCGGCCACGCTGGCCCAGCTGCGTGCACTGGGCCTCACGGTGTCGGTCGACGACTTTGGCACCGGCTACACCTCACTGGCCCACCTGACCGAGCTGCCGCTGGACAAGCTCAAGATCGACCAGAGCTTCGTCGCTCGCTTGCCCGACGATGTCGGTGCCCAAGCCATCACGCGAGCCATCGTGCAGATGGCCGTGGGCCTGGGGCTCACCGTCACTGCCGAGGGTGTGCGCAGCGCCGCCCAGTGGCAGTTGCTGGCCGGCTGGGGGTGCCAGCAGTTCCAGGGCGAACTGGTCGGTGCGCCAATGCCGGCCGCGGAGTTCGAGGCGTGGGTGAAGGCGCGATGACACTGGTGCGAAAAATCCACGCCGAGATCGCCGAAAACGGCGGCTGGCTGCCCTTCGACCGCTTCATGAGCCTCGCGCTGTACGAGCCGGGGCTGGGCTATTACGCCGGTCGCCGCCGGAAGTTGGGTCAGATGCCCGAGGGGGGCTCTGACTTCGTCACGGCGCCGGAAATGTCGCCGCTTTTCGGCCGCGCGCTTGCTCGCCAACTGGCCCAGGCCATGGACGCCAGCGGCTGCCGCGACGTCGTCGAGTTCGGCGCCGGCTCGGGCGCATTGGCGGCGCAGCTTATCGTCGAGCTGGACGCACTGGATGCGGGACTGGCGCGCTACCGCATTGTCGAGCTGTCCGCCGACCTGCGCGAGCGCCAGCGCGAGCGGCTTGCCCATTGGGGCGACCGGGTCGAATGGCTGGACGCGCTGCCGGCCGAGCTGGAGGCGATTGTCATTGGCAACGAGGTGCTGGACGCGATGCCCGTGCAGTTGCTGGCCTTCGATGGTCAGATCTGGCGTGAGCGCGGCGTGGTGTCGGCAGGGGAGGGCTTCGCCTTCGAGGACCGCGACAGCATGCTGCGGCCGCCGATAGAGACCGGTTTCGTGCCCGGCACCGTCACCGAAATCCATCCTCAGGGCGATGCCTTCATCGCGACGCTGGCCCGCACCCTCAAGCGCGGCGCGGCCCTCTTCATCGACTACGGTTTCCCCGAGGCCGAGTACTACCACCCGCAGCGCCGCGGTGGCACGTTGATGTGTCATCAGGCCCACCAGGCCGACGCCGACCCGCTCGTCGCCGTAGGCGACAAGGACATCACGGCCCACGTCAACTTCACCGGCACAGCGCTGGCGGGCCAGGATGCCGGCCTCGTCGTGCTGGGCTACACCAGCCAGGCGAATTTCCTGCTCAACTGCGGCATCGCCGATCTGCTGGCCGGCGCGTCGCTCGCCGAGCGCGCGATGGCGCATCGCCTGCTGGCCGAGCACGAGATGGGCGAGTTGTTCAAGGTGATCGCCTTCGCGCCGCTGAGTGCACCGTTCGATGCTCTCGGGTTTGAACGCGGAGATCGTTCTCACAAGCTCTGAGGAGTGCGTGGATGAAGGCTTGGTGGATGCTGTTGCTGTGCGCTCCGGCGCTGGCTCAGGACGTGAATGCCGGCCGCAGCCTGGCGGCCACTTGCGCCAACTGCCATGGGAGTGACGGCCGACCCAAGGGCGTCGTGATGCCGCCGCTGGCCGGCATGCCCGCCGACCAGATGCTGAAGCGCATGGCCGACTACCGCAGCGGCCGGCAGGCCGGCACCGTCATGCCGCAGATCGCCAAGGGCTATACCGAGGAACAGCTGCGCCTGATCGCAGCCTACTTCGCGGCCCGAGCCCAGCCATGATGGCGCGGCGTCAGCTCATCGCGGCAGGCGGACTCGCGCTGGCCGGTTGTGCCAGCCCGACGGCGAGCGTCGGTCGCGTCGTCGTCGTGGGCGGCGGCTTTGGCGGCGCCACGGCGGCGCGCTATCTGAAGCTCTGGGGCGGCGCGGCCGTCGACGTGGTGCTGGTGGAGCGCAACGCGGGCTTCCTGTCCTGCCCGATGTCCAACCTCGTCATCGCCGGTGAGCGTGATCCGGGCAGCATCAGTCTGGGCTACAACGGTTTGCTGGCCCAGGGCGTGAAGCGGGTGCGCGGCGAAGTCATCGACATCAATCCCGGCGCGAGGACCCTGAGGCTGGCGGATCGCAGCGCTATCGGCTGGGACCGCCTCATCCTGGCGCCCGGCATCGACTTCAGCTTCGACGACGTGCCCGGCCTGCGTGCCGCCCTCGATGGCGGCCGCGCCGTGCACGCCTGGAAGGCCGGCGCGCAGACGCTGGCGCTGCGTCGCCAGCTCGAGAGCCTCCCGGACGGCGGCGTGGTGCTGATGAGCATTCCCAAGGCGCCCTACCGCTGTCCGCCTGGGCCCTATGAGCGCGCCTGCCTGATCGCCTCATGGCTGAAGCGCGCCAAGCCGCGCGCCAAACTACTCGTGCTGGATGCGAACCCCGAGGTGCAGAGCAAGAAGGCGTTGTTCGAGCGCGCGTTCGCGCAGCATCACGCAGGCGTGCTGGAGTACCGGCCCAATGCCGAGCTGCAGCAGGTGCTGGCCGACGGCACGGCGCGTTTCGAGTTCGAGGATGTGAAGGCTGATGTGCTGAACCTGATCCCGCCCCAGCGCGCCGGTGATCTCGCGCGCGACTTCGCCAATGTGAACCGCCGCTGGGTGGGCGTCGACTGGTTGACGATGGAGGCTCAGGCCGCACCGGGCGTGCACGTCGTGGGCGATGCGATCTTCTCGGCACAGGGCATGCCCAAGTCCGCTCACCTTGCCAACCAGCAGGCCAAGCTTGCGGCGGCAGCCGTGCTGCAACTGCTCAAGGGCGAGGCTGTGAACCCGGCGCCCGTGGTGATGAACACCTGCTACAGCTTCATCACACCGACCGAGGCCATGCATGTGGCTTCGATCCACCAGTACGACGCGGCGGAGAAGACGATGAGATCACTGCCGGGCGGCCTGTCGCCCGCCGCCAGTGCTCAGGAGGCAACCTTCGCTCAGGCGTGGGCCGACAACATCTGGACCGACACGCTGGCCCTGTAGCTCACCAGGTGCCGGTGTTGGGCATGGACGTCCACGGCTCGGCGGGTGCCAGTGCCGGGCCGTGTTGCAGCAGCTCCACCGAGATGCCGTCCGGCGAGCGCACGAAGGCCATGCGGCCGTCGCGTGGCGGGCGGTTGATGAGCACGCCGTGGTCCATCAGCTTCTGGCAGGCAGCGTAGATGTCGGGCACGGCATAGGCCAGGTGGCCGAAGTTGCGGCCACCGGTGTAGCTCTCGACCTTGCCATCGGCATCGGGCCAGTTGTAGGTCAACTCGACCTGCGCGTCCTCGTCGCCCGGGGCCGCCAGGTAGACCAGCGTGAAGCGGCCGGCCTCATGCTCGGAGCGCCTGACCTCCGTCAGACCGAGGGCATCGCGGAAGAAGCGCATCGAGGCGTCCAGGTCATGGACGCGGACCATGGTGTGTAGGTATTTCATGGCTGAGATTGTCGGCCCGGGCTCAATAGCCCTGTGCCGCCGTCGGCTTGTCCGTGGCCTGCGCGCTCCGCGACGGGGCTGCCCCCAGTTGAGCCACCCAGGCGGGGCAGCGGCCGTCCCCTGTGCCACCAAAGCCTCCACTGGGCGAGCAGATGCGCCGGCCGTCAGCGTCGTAAAGGTAGTTGAAATGGTCGCAGCAGGGCGCGTTGACCAGGTAGAACACCCGGCCATCCGTGCGCTTGAGCGCCATCATCGACGTGCGCTCGCGCGTCCGCCCGGCCTCGAAGGCGTCGATGCGCTCGCGCATGGCCGGGTCGGGAGAGGCGACGGGGGGTGCCTCCACGTCCCACGAGAGTGCGTCGCTGGCGGCGATGGCTCCAGCGGACAGCAGGAGTGCGGCGGCAAGGCCTGCGTACCACCAGGTGGGTGATATGGGTGAAGTGGGCAAGCGCATGGTGGCGCAGTATGGTGCAACCGTCAGTAGTCCAGCCACTCCATCGGCGAGACCAGAGCGCCGCCACGGATGCGCTCTAGCGTGCCGGTCAGGATGTCGATGTTGTTGTCAAAGCTGCCGTGGCTGGCGTCGATCTGGTCACCGGTCTTGGTCGTGCGGACCTTGGGCGATGCGACGATTTGCAACAGGTCGCCGGCCGGCCAAAGCTTGAGCCAGGCCGCGATGTCGGCGTTCGGCGGGCCGCTCCACTGGTCGTCCACCCAGGCCGGGTCGGGCCTGATCAGTGCGCGCTCCATGCCTAGCAGGGGTTGCTTGCGGATGTCGTCGAGCGCGCGCGAAACGAGGTAGAGCAGCGATTTTCCGTAGATGTCTCGCTCGGCACTGGGTAGGCCGTCGGCGCGCTCGTTGGCGTCGGTCAGCACGTGCAGGCGCAGCCGACTCAAAGACAGCACCCCGGCCTGGTGGGCCGCGCCGTAATGCTGCACGGCGAAGCCGCTGGAACAGGCAGCGGCATACAGCTCGCAGCTGGCGACCTGGACGACGTCGGCGTCGCCCAGCCGCCCGAGCAGGTGACCCAGCAGGATGGAGCCGGCTGAGTGGCCGACGAGGTGGATCTCCAGCGTCCTGCCACTCTTGGCCAGGTCGTCGCGAAGTTCTCGCAGCATGCGAGCGGTCAGGTCCAACACGTGATCGGCCGTGGCCCCGCCCTCTGCGTTCTCGCGCATCTCGCTCCAGATGCCACGCGCGAACTGGCGGCCCACGGCCTCGATGGCGCGGTCCTTGGCCTCGGCGGCGACCTCGCGCAGGCGATCCAGCCAGCCGGCGCTGCGGTCGGCCGAATCGACGACGCGGTGCTTGAGGTCTTCAAGGATGTCCTTCAGCGTTTCGCCGGGGCCGGTCTTCCATGTGAAGAACAGCGGATAGATGCCGTTGGCGGTGAAGTAGGGCGCCAGCACGCGGATGCGCTGGATGGAGCCGATTTCGTTGTTCAGGCCGCCATGCGCGTAGAGGGCGAGCTTGACGACCTTGTCCTTGCTCGCCTTGAACCAGGCGGCGGGGCGCTCGACGACGATCTCGCGCGCCAGGCCCTCGCGGTCGTCGCGGTCGCGCGTGAAGTCGGTGGACATCAGTTGGCCGTCGTTGCCTGAGACCAGCGTGTGGGTGTAGGCCTCGTCGGTCCGCAACGGCTGGTAGGGCTTGTGCGAGAAGACGTGGTTGAAGGGCCAGGGGTCGTCGCGCGGGTTGTCACCCTGGTTCAGCGTGGCGCCCACGTCGGACAGGCCGCGCCCGGCCATCGTGCGGAAGCCGCTGGCCGGCGCCCCCTTGACCGGCTTCGCGCCCGGGGCCTGGCGCGCCTTCACGT
>NZ_DASWYS010000291.1:0-7346 GCF_036404855.1 Roseateles sp. | reverse complement strand
CGGTGCAGGAGGGCGTAGCGCACGCACTGGGCTGGCACCTTGACCGCTGGAAGTCGGGCGGCGCCGGCCCGCAGGGGCCGTTCAGCCATTCGCCGGTGAACCCGCTGACCGGCGCGGGGCTGCTGGGCGTGGAGGCCGAGGTGGCACTGCGCGTCGACGCCAACGGCGCGCCCGAGGCGATGTGCATTGCCGTGGAGCGGGTCGCCTCGCGCTGGGAGGAAGGACTGGCCGCGCCGGACCTGCTGCGCATGGCCGACCATCAGTCCAACGCCGGCCTGCTTCTGGGCGCCTGGCAGCCGTTTCGCGCGCTCGACTGGGCGCAGCTCGAATGGCGGCTGGCCCTGCCCGGCCAGGCCGACATCGTGCGCCGTGGTGGCCATTCGCTGGGCGATCCGGCCGGCGTGCTGCCTGCCTGGCTGCGCCACGTCACGCGCCATGGCGCCACCCTGAATGCCGGCACCGTCGTGACGACCGGTGCCTGGGGCGGTCTGCACCCGTGCGCGGGCGACGCCCGCGGCACACTGGCCATCGAAGGCCTGGGCGAGTTCAGCTTCTCAGCAGCGGCGTGAACACCGTGACGAAGGTCGCGACGTTGACCGCCACGGTCACCCAGTAGAGCCGTCGGAACGACGCCTTCGCGGTCTTGTGGCGCAGCAGCCGCTGCGCCAGAAGCGCGCCTGGCCAGCCGCAGGCCAGCGACAGCAGGTGCAGCGTGTTTTCGGCCACCCGCCAGTCGCCGCGCGCGGCGGCCCGCTTGTCCAGCAAGTAGGTGATGAAGGTGGCCAGGCTCATGGCCGAGTAGATGCCCCACAGCCAGTTGGGTACACCCCAGATCAGGTGGACGGTCAACACGAGGCCGGCGAACGCGGGGATCAGCAGCAGCACGCGGTTGCCATCACGCCGGACCGCGGCCGGTGGCGTGGCCCGTACCGCGAGGCTTTGCACGTCCTGCGCGCGGCGCTTTCCCTGCGCGTCCTGGCCTTCTCGGTAGTTGAGCCGTTCGCCCACGAAGGGCCGGTGCGGCCGAAGCCCAAACGCCTTCACGTGGACGAAGACTTTGGCGCCGCCGCCGTCGGGCGTGATGAAGCCGTAGCCCTTGGCGTCGTCCCACTGCGTCAGCGTCCCCTTCATGCCAGCGCTCCCAGGTGCGCCTTCAACGCCGCGATCGCATGGCGCACCTTGGCCGGCTGGCCCGGATTGCCATCGTGGCGCTGCGGCGTCATCGCCCAGATGGGCAGGTCGGGCAGCGCCAACGGGGTGGCCAGGCGCAGCAGCCGGCCGGCAGCCACGGCTTCGGCCACGTCCTCGTCGCCCAGCCCCGCGATGCCCAGTCCCGCCTCGCACAGCTGTTGCAGCGTCAGCTGGTTGTTGCTGGTGTGGCGCGGCTGCACAGTCAGCTCGGTGCCCGGCAGGCGGCGGAGGTGGTCGGTCCCGTCCTGCAGCATCAGCCAGTCGGCTTCCCGCAAGGCCTCCGGCGCGGCGGGCACTCCGCGATGCGCGAGGTAGGCCGGCGCGGCATACAGGCTGCTGTGCATGGCGCCGATGCGCTGCGCCACCCAGGGGCTGTCGGGAAGCCGGCCGAAGCGGATGGCGAGATCGATGCGGTGCGCCACCAGGTCCGTGAAGCCGTCCTCCACCTGCAGGTGCAGCCGCAGGCCCGGGTGGGCGGCCAGCAGCGGCGCCAGCGCCGGGCCGATGTGCCGGCCGAAGCCCACCGTCATGGCGATGCGCAGCTCACCCTCGGGCGCGTCGCGCAGTTGCTGGAGCTGGGCCTGCGCAGCTTCTGCCGCGGCCACCATGGCCGCGCAGCCCGCGTGGAAACGCTCGCCGGCCGGCGTCAGGCTGAGCTTGCGCGTGGATCGGTGCAGCAGCGTGACGCCCATGTCCTTCTCCAGGGCCCTGACCTGCTGGCTGACGGCCGAGGTGCTAGTGCGCAACTGCCGCGCTGCCGCGGCAAAGCTGCCGTGGCGCACCACCGCAGCGAGGACGGCCATGCGTTTGAGTTGGTCAAGCATGAAGTTTTTCTAAACAGTCTGCGTTGCAATAGCCGGCTTATCAGCGCATTGTGAAGCAGAAACAATCATTCCATCGCAACCCCGTTGTTGGAGCAACCTCATGAACATCGCCCTGATCGGTGCCACCGGCTTCGTCGGCGCCGCCCTGCTGGAAGAACTGTTGAGCCGTGGCCACCAAGTGCGCGCGCTGCAGCGCGACCCGGCCAAACTCACCGCCCGACCCGGGCTGGACGTGCGCGCGGTGGACGTGCTGAGCGCCACCGACCTGGCTGCCGAGATCAAGGGCGTGGACGCCATCGTCAGCGCTTTCAACGCCGGCTGGAGCAATCCCAATCTCTACGACGACTTCCTGCGCGGCAGCGATGCCATCGCCGACGCGGCGCGCCAGGCCGGCGTGCGGCTGATCGCCGTGGGCGGCGCGGGCAGCCTGTTCATCGCGCCGGGCCAGCAGCTGGTGGACTCGCCGGCCTTCCCGGCTGAGTGGAAGTCCGGTGCCCTGGCGGCCCGCGAGATGCTGAACCGCCTGCGCGCCGACCCGAGCACGCTGGACTGGACGCTGGTGTCGCCTGCGATACACCTGGAGCCGGGCCCGCGCACGGGCAACTTCCGCATCGGGGGCGAGGCGCCCGTGTTCGACGCTCAGGGTGAGAGCCGCATCAGCGTGGCGGACTTGGCCGCGGCCATCGTCAACGAGCTGGAAGCGCCGCAGCACCGCCGCGCCCGCTTCACCGCAGGCTACTGATCGCGGACCAGGAAGCGGGCCTCGGCGCCAAAGCTCGCAAGCTTGGCGCTCAGGCCCGCCGAGATCTCGGCCGGCTCGGCAAAGCCCTGGCGCTGCCAGTAGGGCATGGAGCCTTGCACGGCCACGAGACCGAGGCGCGCCAGGCCCAGCGTCCGCGCGCGGTCGGCAAGCCGTGACAGCAGGCGTCCCGCCAGCCCCAGCGAGCGCGCCTCCGGCGCCACAGCCATGTCATGCAGATAGAGCAGCGTCGGCGATGCAGACGGCTCGCAGTGCAGCGCATCCAGCGCCGGCAGCGTCGCGTCGCAGACCGGCAGGCTGACGGCATAGGCCAAAGGCACACCCCCATCCGATGCCGACCGGCGCGCCATCCAGCAGCAATCCAGCCCCTCGGTGACGGCCAGCTTGGCCGCGAACGCTTCGCGACGCTCCAAAAAGCCGACGCCGTAGCAGCGCTGTTGCAGCGCCAGTACGGCGTCGAGATCGGTTGGAGACATCGCGTGGAGTTCCACGCGATCCATCTCAATCAGCGGCCGAAGCCGCCCTTGCGCGGGCCGGCCGGGCCACGGCGCTCACCCCCGAACGACGGGCGGTCGCCGCCGAAGCTGGGCTTGCCGCCGCCTTGGAAGGGGCGGTCACCGCGAGGCTGGAAGCCACGGTCGTCCCGGGGTGCAAAGCTGCGCTCCTCGCGCGGCTTGAAACCTCGGTCCTCACGCGGCGCGAACCCGCGGTTGTCGGGGCGCGGCTGGAAGCCGCGGCCTTCGCCCCGCGGCGCAAAGCCCCGGTCGTCACGAGGCTCGAAGCCGCGCTGCTCCTGCTGGCCACCGCCGTTGTCGAACGGACGGTTCTCGCCAAAGCGACGCTCTTCCCAACGGCCGCCACCCTGGTGGCCGCCATGGCCGAAGGGCTTGCCGCCGCCGTGGTGCGGGCGGCCGCCGTGACCGTTGTCATCGCGACGGAAGCTCTTGTTGCCGAAGCCCGGGCGGCCACCGAAGCGGTCACCGCCACGGTCGAAGCCCTGACCGGCGGGGCGCGGCGGGAAGATGCGCGGCTCCTGCGTCTTGGGCTCCAAGCCGGCGACGTGGCTGACGGGGATCGTCTGCGTCGTGAACTGCTGGATGCGGCGGATCATGGACACGTCGTCGCGCAGGCCCAGCGTGATCGCCAGACCCGATCGGCCGGCACGGCCCGTGCGGCCGATGCGGTGCACATAGTCCTCGGCCTTCATCGGCAGGCCGTAGTTGATGACGTGGCTGATGGTGGGCACGTCGATGCCGCGGGCGGCCACGTCGGTGGCGACCAGCACGCGCAGGTCACCACGGCGCAGGCCCATCAGCACGCGGTTGCGCTTGCCTTGCGGCATGGCCCCGTGCAGCGGGGCGACCGCGTGACCGATCTCGGCCAGGCGCTCGGCCAGCCAGTCGGCGTCGCGCTGGGTGCTGGTGAAGACGACGGCCTGCTCCAGCTCGGGCGTGGCCAGGATGGCTTCCAGCAGCTGGTCCTTGTGATGGGGGTTGTCGGCCCAGTGCAGGCGCTGCTCGATGTTCTCGTGCGTGTCGGTGTGGCTGGCAACCTCGATACGCTGCGGGTCCTTCAGCAGTTGCTGCGCCAGGCGGCCGACGTGGCCAGCGAACGTGGCGCTGAACATCACCGTCTGCTTGGTCTCGGGCGTGTGGCTGGTGACGACGTTGATGTCATCGATGAAGCCCATGTCCAGCATGCGGTCGGCCTCGTCCAGCACCAGCATCTCGACGTTGTTCAGCACGCACTTGCCGCTGGCCAGGTGATCCAGCAGGCGGCCAGGGGTGGCGATCAGGATGTCGAGCGGGCCGGTCAGCTGGCGGATCTGCAGCGGATAGGGCATGCCGCCCAGCACGGTGGCGACCTTCAGGCCGGGGATATGGCGGCCGTAGGTTTGTGCAGCCTTGGCCACCTGCATGGCCAGTTCGCGCGTCGGGGCCAGCACGAGCACGCGCGGGCCGTAGATGACGCCCTTCTCGCGACGCTTGGTGTTGTCGCCGCGGGCGGCCAGGACCTTCTCCAGCGCGGGCAGGATGAAGGCGGCGGTCTTGCCCGAGCCGGTGCGCGACGAGACCATCAGGTCCTTGTTCGCGATGGCCAGGGGAATGGCTTGGGCCTGCACGTCGGTGGCATTCTCGTAGCCGGCGTCCTTGACGGCTTGCAGCACGGCGGGGCTCAGGCCCAGGGTCTCGAAACTCATCGTTCGTTCTTTCGTTCACAGTCACGCCGCGCAGGCAAATGCGCAGCGCCGAGGGGCTCGCTTGGCCCTTCGGAATCACATAAGTCGCTGGGAGATAGATCAGCTCGCGTCGTGCGGCTCGGGCATGTACATCAGCCCGGGTGCGGCGCGGGGGAACAGTCAGTCAAAGCGACGGCTTCATCGCCGCCGACCGATCCGTGTTCGGAGTCCGATGCGCGCTGGGATGCGTTTGATCGAACGAGGTCAGAGGAGACGTGGAACTCCTGGAGCAAGCCCCAGGCGAAGCCGAGACTGTAGCATGGATCAGGGTTTTCACCAAATCACTGCGGGCTCTGGCACACTCGCGGCCCGGGTCGGCAGAACACCCAGGCCTTGCCGCGCGGCACCCGCCGCGAGCTGAACCTGCCCTGTAGCGATACAGACACCGCCTTTGTACACGTGGACCTCGCGTGCGCCCTGGCTGCAAGCCGGCAAGCCCAGCCTCTTCACCGTTGGCGTGCGCATGGAGTGCCCCGTGCCCCGTGAATCCCTGCCCCTCGTCGTGGACGACCTGTCCACCTTCGCCAAGTCGCTGCGTGCCCAGTTGCTCAAGCATGAATCGTCGCAGCCGCCTGGCCACCAGACCCTGCTGAACATGCTGGCCCGTGCGGCCGGCCACAGGAACCTGCAGACGCTGCAGGCCAGGCCGCCTGCACCGCGGCCGGTCGCTGCGCCACAGGCCATGACGCACAGTGACATCGTGCGCCGCACGCTGCGGCTCTTCGACGACCAGGGCCGGCTCACGCGCCTGCCCGTCAAGCGCTCGCTGCAGCTGATGTCGCTGTGGGGCCTGTGGATGCGCTTCGACGCCAAGCGCCCCTACCGCGAGCGCGAGGTGAACCAGATACTGACCACCTGGCACTGCTTCGGCGACTACTGCACGCTGCGGCGCGACCTCGTCACGCAAAAGCTGATGGCTCGCACCGCAGACAGCTCGGTCTACACCAAGCTGCCAGCCCGGCCGAACGAGGATGCGATGGCGCTGATGCGGGCACTACGCCAGCTCGGCGCCTAGCCAGCCGCGCAGGCTGTTGAAGAAGGCCAGGCCCTCGGCGCGGGCCAGGTCGTCGCGCGTGAGCCGTGCCTCACGGATGCGCCCCTGGGCAAGCAGCTCAGCGCGCATCACGCCGGGCAGCAGGCCCGCGGCCAGCCGCGGCGTCAGCCACGCACCGGCCAGCTTCACGGCGAGGTTGCCAAAGCTGCATTCGGTCAGCTCACCGGCCTCGTTCCAGAGGATGACGTCGAAGGCTTCGTCCGGCTTGCAGAAGGCGTAGAGCTCACGGCGCGTCGTCTTGTGGGCGAGGAATTCGGCGCGCGCGCCCAGCGTCGGGACGGGACCGTCAGCCAGTGCGAGACGGACTGGTTCGGGCGTGGGCATGAAGGCGGCCAGCGTGTGCGCGAAGCGACCTTTGACATCGCAGGTCAGGCGCAGCCGCCAGCAGCCTTGCGGGTGCGCGGCGGCCGCATCCCTCACGTGGGCGCGGGCCTCGATCATCGAAAAACGCAGTCCGAAATGCCGCGCCGTGCGCTGCATGCGGGCCAGGTGGGCATCACCCCGCAGCGCCACGCCGTCTTCCAGGCGCAGCGTCTCCAGCGCCTCGACCGGCGCCTCGGCCCGGGCCAGGAAGCGTGACTTGGCCCGCCATTCGGCGATTTCGGCGGAAGGCTCGCTGTCCAGCGTGATGGCGCTGCCCAGCCCGCAGGCCAGCACATCCCCCTGGAACTCGACGGTGCGTATGGGCACGTTGAAAGTCGCGATGCCGCCCGGCTGGATCAGCCCGAGCGCGCCGCAGTACCAGCCGCGTGTCGTGGGCTCCAGTTCGCGGATGATCTGCATCGCGCGGACCTTGGGCGCCCCGGTGACCGAACCGCAGGGGAACAGCGCCGCGAAGGCCTCGGCCAGCGTCAGGCCGGCCCGGCTCACGGCCGTGACCGTGGACGTCATCTGCCAGACGGTGGGCAGCGCGTGCAGCTCGAACAGCCGCGGCACGCGCACCGTGCCGAGCTGGGCGACGCGGCTCAGGTCATTGCGCAGCAAGTCCACGATCATGAGGTTCTCGGCGCGCTCCTTCTCACTGGTGCGCAGATGCTGCTGAGCGGCCTCGTCATCGACGCGGTCACGTCCGCGCGCCGCCGTGCCCTTCATGGGCTGGGCGGCCAGCAGCCAGCTGGCCTTGGCGCCAGGCACGGGGCGCCAGTCGAAGAACAGCTCGGGCGACACGCTGGCCGCGCCGGCCTCGCGCAGGAACAGGCTGAAACCGCCGGGCTGGCTGGCATGCAGCGCGAGGAACAGCTGCGCGGGGCCCAGTCCGCCCGCGCTAGCGCGCAGCCG
>NZ_DASWYS010000290.1:0-8760 GCF_036404855.1 Roseateles sp. | reverse complement strand
CTCGACGACACCCCTGCGGCCGGCCTGCAGATGCCCGTCCTCACCGGCCTGGGCTGGCAAGGCGTGGAGCTGCAGGTGCAGGGCAACTGGCACGAGCTGCAGCGCTATCTGCAGGCCCTGGAGCGCGAGCTGCCCGGCTTGCGCTGGGGCGAGATGCGCCTGAGCGCGAGCGGCGGCAACGAGGCGCCGCGCCTGCAAGCCGAGGTCTTCCTGCTGAAGGTGCAGCCATGAAATCGGCCGGCCTGCTGCTCCTGCTGGCATCCCTGCTGGCCCACGCCGACGAGCCGGCGCGCGACCCCACCGCCTTGCCGCCCGCGCTGCGCAATGCGCTGGCGCCGACCGCCCCCGGCGGCGAACCGTACGGACAGGCCATCCGCCAGGTCGTCTTCGTCGAGGGCCGCGGCTATGTCGTGCAGCGCGGCCGACGCTACGGGGTTGGCGAGCAGCTCGATGGCGCGCGCATCGAACGCATCACCGAACAGGCCGTGTGGCTGCGAGAGGCCGGCAAGGTGCGCCGCGAGCCGCTGTATGGCGGCGTGGAAAAGCGACCGCCGCCCGTCGCGCCAGACGCCCAGAAATCCAAGGAGAAGCCATGAAGGGCCCCGCCCCCCGTCTCTTGCTGCTCAGCGCCGCCGTGCTGCTGGCGGGCTGTGCGGACAAGCCATTGCGCATCGCCCAGCCCAGCCAGGCCCTGCGCGAGGAGTTGCAGGCCCAGCGCGCAGCCCCGCCCGCGCCGGCCGCCTCGACCCCCGCCCCCGTCCAGGCGCAGCCGGTCCCCGCCCCCGCACCGGCCCTGCCGCCCGAGCCGCGCTTCGATCTCATCGTCAACGGCGCCCCGGCCCGTGACGTGTTCCTGTCCCTTGTCAGCGACACGCGCTACAGCATGCTCGTGCACCCGGCCGTGTCGGGCACCCTGTCGGTCACGCTCAAGGGAGTGACGCTGCGCGAGTCGCTGGACGCCATCCGCGAGGTCTACGGTTTCGACTACGCCATCGACGGCCGCCGCATCACCGTTTTCCCGCCGACGCTGCAGACCCGCGTCTTCACCCTCAACGCACTGGCTCACCAGCGCAGCGGCCGCAGCGAGGTGCGGGTCTCCTCGGGCGCCGCGCCGGCCAGCGCCAGCAACAACGCGGCGACGGGAAGCAGCACCAACACCGTGCTGCAACAGGAAAGCAGCCAGCTCAGCACCAAGGTCTCGGCCGACTTCTGGAGCGAGACCAGCGGCGCGCTGAAGGCGCTGGTCGGTACCGGCGAAGGACGTACCGTCATCACCAGCCCGCAGACCGGCACCGTGGCCGTGCGCGCCATGCCCGAGGAGCTGCGCCACGTCGAGGCGTGGCTGAAGGCGACGCGCCTCTCGGTCGAGCGCCAGGTCATGCTGGAGGCCAAGATCGTCGAGGTCGAACTGCGCGAGGGCTACCAGAGCGGGATCGACTGGTCCCGCATCAGTGAGCGCGGCGCCATCGGCCAGACCAGCGTCAATCCCTCCATCCCCAGCGGCGTCAACACCATCATCAACCCGCTGGTGAGCAACAGCCGCGGCCTGCCGGTGCTGTCCACCGGCACGCAAAGCCCGGCCTGGCCCGACCTCATTCCCCTGCCCTCGGCCGGCGGTGGCAGCTTCGGCCTGGCCCTGAGCCGCGGCGGCTTCCAGGCACTGCTCAGCTTCATCGAGAGCCATGGCGACACCCAGATCCTGTCCAGCCCCCGCATCGCCACGCTGAACAACCAGAAGGCCGTGCTCAAGGTCGGCACGGACGACTACTTCATCACGGGCATCAGCGGCAGCAACAGCGGCACCAACACGAGCAACAGCGGCACCAACGGTGTGACCAACCAGATCCCCACGCTGACGCTGACGCCGTTTTTCAGCGGGATCGCACTGGACGTGACGCCGCAGATCGACGCGGCCGACATGATCACGCTCCATGTCCACCCGTCGGTCTCCAACGTGACGGAGAAGGTCAAGCAGGTGGACCTCGGTTCGGTGGGCAACTTCCGCCTGCCGCTGGCCAGCGCCAGCGTCAACGAGAGCGACACCGTCGTGCGCATCCCTGACGGCCACATCGTCGCCATCGGCGGCCTGATGCAGATGGAGGCCACGCGGCGTGGCTCGGGACTGCCCGGCGCCGACAGCAACCCGCTGACGTCCATGCTGTTCGGCAACCGCGCCAACAACGGCCGCAAGCGCGAGCTGGTGGTCCTCATCAAGCCCAGCATCATCCGCAGCGCGGAAGACTGGGAGCAGCACAATCGCCTCGTCAGCGAATCGCTGGAGGACACCGAGGGCCGCTCGCGACGCGTGATCCGGCTGGACGGGGCGGCGGAGTCCCGCCCGAAGTGATCAGGCCCGGACCTGCAGGGGCCGCTCGCCCGCCGGCGTGACGCGGCCCACCACGGCCGCCGCGTCGAAGCCGTGGCGGGCGAACGTTGCCAGCACGGCATCCACCGTATCGGGATCGCACGACACCAGCAGTCCGCCGCTGGTCTGCGGGTCGGTCAACAAGGCCTTGTCCTCGGCCCCGAAATCCGCCGGCAGCTGCACATCGCCGCCATAGCCGGCCCAATTGCGCCCTGACGCGCCAGTGACGAAGCCGCGGCCGGCCAGCTCGCGAACGCCGGCCAGCAGCGGCACGGCACGCCAGTCCAGCTCCACCGTGCAGCCGGCGCCGCGCGCCAGCTCCAGCGCATGGCCGGCGAGGCCGAATCCGGTCACGTCGGTCAGCGCGTGCACGCCCGGCAGTGCGGCAAGATCCGGCCCCGGCGTGTTCAGCCGCGTCGTGGTCTCGATCATGCGGGCATAGCCCTCGGCGTCGAGCTGCTCCTTCTTCAGCGCCGCGCTCAGCACGCCCACCCCCAGCGGCTTGCCCAGCACCAGCACATCGCCGGGCCGCGCATCGGCGTTGCGCTTCACGCGCTCGGGATGCACCAGGCCCAGCGCCACGAGGCCGTAGATGGCCTCCACCGAATCGATGGTGTGGCCGCCCGCGATGGGGATGCCCGCCGCCCGGCAGACCGAGGCGCCGCCCTCCAGTACACGACCGATGGTCTGCGTGGACAGCACATTGATGGGCATGCCGACCAGGGCCAGGGCCAGGATGGGCCGGCCGCCCATCGCATAGACGTCGCTGATCGCGTTGGTCGCGGCGATGCGACCGAAGTCGAAGGGGTCGTCCACGATGGGCATGAAGAAGTCCGTCGTCGCGATCAAGGCCTGCTCGTCGTTGAGCCGATAGACGGCGGCATCGTCGGACGTCTCGATGCCCACCAGCAGCTCCCGGGGCATGGGCATGGCCGTCGTGCCCTTGAGGATCTCGGACAGCACGCCCGGCGCGATCTTGCAGCCACACCCGCCGCCATGGGACAGCGAGGTCAGGCGGGGTTCTTGGGCGGGCGTGGAGCAGGCAGGAGCGTTCATGGCGGTGAAGGGCGTGAGAGCAGCGCGCCGACGAGGCGGCGCAGCGTGGCCTGCTCGGCCTCGGGCGCGAAGAGCGCGGCGCGAGGGGCGAGCTGGGCAGTGAGTCGGGGAAGCATATCGGTATCGTCGCGCGCCTGCGCGAGCAGGGTCGCGAGGGTCGCGTCGTCGCCCGGCTCGAAGAGGCCCTCGTAGCCCTCGCCCAGCAGGCCCAGGTTGCCGTCGATGCGCGAGGCCAGCACCGGCGTGCCGCTGCGGATGGCCTCGGTGACGACATGGGCGCCGCCTTCGATGCGGCTGGCATGCACGAGGACATGGGCGGCCTGGATGCGCCGCCGCACGGCCGCGTGCGCCAGGCCGCCCAGCCAGCGGAAGTTCGCCTGGGCGGCCGCCAGCGCGGTCGCCTCCTCGCCCAGCGTCGGGTCCAGCGCCGCGCCGATGTGGTCCAGCCGGAGGTCGGGCCGCCCGGCCAGGCGACGCGCGGCGCGCCAGTAGGTGCGCGGGTCCTTCTCGTCCCGCAGATGGCCCACCATCACGGCACGCAGATGCTGCCGGGTGTGGGCCAGCGGCGCGCGTGCCGCGCAGGACTGCAGCACCACGTGGGCCTTGCCCCGCAGTGCCTGCGGCAATTGCAGCGGCCCCAGCTCGTTGAGCGTGACGAGGGCGTCGGCCAGCGCCAGCGAGCGCTGGGCGGCGCCATCGCTGGCGATGTCGCGGTAAAGGTCGGTGCCCGTCAACACCAGCACCACGGGCCGGGCCGGGTGGGCCGTACGCCAGGCCGCGATGGAGGCCGCCGAACGGCGCGCATGCAGCGCGATCAGCAGGGCCTCGTCGCCCCCGTCCCAGTGCTCGGCCAGATGGACGCGGTAAGCTGGCCGCAGCAGCCGCGCCCAGCGGTGGGCGGTCTGCCAGTTGCCGTTGTGGGCCTGGGCTAGGGCCGGCGTCACGATGACGAGGGAATCACGATGCACGACAGCAGCCTACTCCGGGCCGCGCTCGATGCCCGTCAGGGCGGCCCCGAGGTGCTGGCCGAGGCGCTGGCCGCCAGCCGCGCCGACACGCTGGCCACCTTCGCCGCCTTCGAGCGGGCCATGCCTCAGCTCGCCGTGCCGCTGCGCGCCGAGCTGAATCCGCCGCTGTGGGAGCTGGGCCATGTCGGCTGGTTCCAGGAGTACTGGGTGGACCGCCATCTCGTACGCGGGCTGGGTTGCCGGGCCGACGCGGATGCCCCGCGCCTCGCGCCGCTGCGCGCGAACGCCGACACCCTCTACAACTCCAGCGAGGTGCCGCACGACACCCGCTGGCAGCTCCCCCTGCCCGATGCCGCCGCGACGCGCGACGACCTCGCCCGCCAGTTGGCCCGGACCCTGGTCCTGCTGCGCGAAGCCGGCGACGGCGACGACGCGCTCTACTTTTTCCGCCTCGCGCTGCTGCACGAGGACATGCACCACGAGGCCGCCCTCTACATGGCGCGCGGCCTGGGCTGGCCCGTCACCGACGCGCGCTGGCAGCCTCGGCCGCTGCCGGCGCCGCCTGCGGCGCTCGACTTCGACGCCTGCCACTGGCGCCTGGGGCAGTCGGATCCCGGCTTCGCCTTCGACAACGAGCTGCGCGCGCACGAAGTCGCGCTGCAGCCCTTCAGCATTGACGCCCAGGCCCTGCGCTGGGCCGAGTACCTGCCCTTCATCGAGGCCAGTGACCGGCCCGCGCCGCGCTACCTGCGACGGGACGGCAGCCGCTGGCAGACCTGGCGCGACGGCGAATGGCAGCCGCTGGACCTCGCCCTCGCCGCCTGCCATCTGACCCGGGACGAGGCCCAGGCCTGGTGCCGCTGGGCGGGCCGGCGCCTGCCGACTGAGGCCGAATGGGAGCTGGCCGCCTGCACCCGGCCCGAGGCCTTCCGGTGGGGGGATGTGTGGGAATGGACGGACAGTCCCTTCGCGCCCTTCCCCGGCTTCGAGCCCCACCCCTATCGGGACTACTCGGCGCCCTGGTTCGACGGTCGTCCCGTGCTGCGCGGCGCCTCCCATTGCACTCAGCCGCGCATGCGCCATCCGCGCTATCGCAACTTCTTCCCCGCCACGCGCAGCGACGTGCCCGCCGGTGTGCGCACCTGCGCGGACAGCTAGAGTCCGCCCCGTGAAGATCTCCCTGCAAGACCTGACCGCCCGGCACGCGACGGCCCGACGCGATGCGCCGCACGCGCTCACCGGCCTGAACGTCGACATTGCCGAAGGCGAGCAGCTGGCCGTCATCGGCCCGTCGGGTGCGGGCAAGACGACGCTGCTCGAAGTGCTGGCCTGCGCCCGCCCACCGGCCTCGGGCAGCCTGACGGTGGACGGTGCCGCGCCGTGGTCGCTGCCGCGTCGCGCGCTGCAGGCCCTGCGCGGGCGGCTCATCCTCGTGCCGCAGGTGCCCCCGCTGCCGCCGCGCCAGCGCGTGGTGACCGCCGTGCTTGCGGGGCGCCTGCCGAGCTGGACCCTGTGGACGGCACTGCGCTCGCTGTTCTATCCGGTCGACATCCCGGCGGCCGATGCGGCCCTGGACGCCTTCGAACTCAGCGACAAGCTCTTCGAGCGCGTGGACCGCCTGTCGGGCGGCGAGCGCCAGCGGGTCGGGCTGGCCCGCGCCCTGGTCGCGCCGGCTCGCTTGTGGCTGGTCGACGAACCGCTGTCGGCCCTGGACCCGGCGCGCGCCCAGCGCGCCATCGCCGCCCTGGTGCGCGAGGCCCATGCACGCGGCGTGACCCTGGTGGCCACGCTGCACCAGGTGGACGCGGCCCTGGCCCACTTCCCGCGCATCCTCGGCCTGCGCGAGGGGCGGCTGGTGTTCGACCTGCCCGCCGCCGAGGTGACGCCCGAGCTGCTCGCACGCCTGTACGCCCAGCACGAGGATGAGCTGCTGGGCGGCCCCGCGCCGGCCGACAACCGGCCCCAGCCCGCACCGCCCGTGGTGATGCAATGCCGCTGAACGCGGCCGCGCGCCGCGACCCCGCCTGGCTGGGCCGCGTGGGCCTGGCCAGCGCCGGCCTCGTGCTGCTGTGGCCGCTGCTGGTCGCCACCGAGTTCAAGCCCTGGCTGTTGCTGGAGCCCGACTCGCTGCGCGTCACCGGCCGCTTCGTCGGCAGCTTCTTCCCGCCGGCCTTCAGCGGCGAGTTCCTGTGGATGCTGGCTCGCGAAACCTGGCGCACGGTGGCCATCGCGACGGCTGGCGTGACGCTGGCGCTGGTGGTCGCGCTGCCGCTGACGCTGGCCGCCACGCGGTCGCTGTCGGTATCGGCGCTGGCCGGCGCGATGGCGCCCCTGCCCTATGCCGTGCGCCAGCTCGTGCGCGGCCTGCTCATCCTGTTGCGCAGCATGCCCGAGCTGGTCTGGGCCCTGGTGTTCGTCCGCGTGGTGGGCCTGGGGCCGGCCTCGGGCGTGCTGGCCATCGCGCTCACCTACGGCGGCATGCTGGGCAAGGTCTACGCGGAGATCCTGGAGAGCGGCGACGCCCAGGTCACGCAGACGCTGTTGCGCAACGGCGCCTCGCGGCTGCAGGCCTTCGCCTATGGCCTGCTGCCGCAGAACGCCGCCGAGCTGACCAGCTACACCGTCTACCGCTGGGAATGCGCGATCCGCAGCTCCGTGGTCCTGGGCTTTGTCGGCGCGGGGGGCCTGGGCCAGCAGATGGACAGCTCGATGAAGATGTTCGCCGGCGGCGAGGTGGCAACCATGCTGCTGGTCTTCGTGGCCCTGGTCGCGCTGGCCGACCGCCTCAGCGCCGCGCTGCGGCGCGCCCTGGGATGACGCGATGAAGCCCGCGCGCAAGCTCCCGCCGCCACTGTTCAGCGCCCGCTGCTGGGCGTGCTGGCTGGTGGCCGGCGTGCTGGCCCTGGTCGTGGCCAGCTTCGCCTCGCTGGACCTCAAGCTGGCGAGCTTCGCGTCGGGCGAAGCGCTGGCCAGCATGGGCCGCTTCGTGCGCGAGTTCTTCCCGCCGGACTTCAGCGCCGGCTTCGTCCGCAGGGTCGTCGAAGGCGCCTGGGAAACGCTGGCCATGTCGGCGCTGGGCACGCTGTTGGCCGCGCTCGCCGGTGTGCTGATGGCCCTGCCCGCCAGCCGCCTGAATGCGGGCCGCGGCTTGGCGCGGCTGCTGCTCAACGCGCTGCGCTCGGTGCCGGAGCTGGTGTGGGCGGCCATGCTGCTCATCAGTGCCGGCCTGGGGCCGTTCGCCGGCACGCTGGCCCTGGCCATCCACACGAGCGGCGTGCTGGGCCGGCTGTTCGCCGAGGCGATCGAGAACGCACCGCCCGGCCCCGGCGCAGCCCTGCGCGCGCAGGGCGCCGGCGCGACCCGCGTCTTCCTCTACGCGACGCTGCCGCAGGTGCTGCCGCAGCTGATGAGCTACACCCTCTACCGCTGGGAGAACAACATCCGCGCCGCCGCCGTGCTGGGCGTCGTCGGTGCGGGCGGCCTGGGGCAGCTGCTGATGTTCCACATGGGCCTGTTCCAGATGGACAAGACGGCCACCGTGCTCATCGCGATGCTGGCCCTGGTCGCGCTGGTGGATGGCGCCAGCTTCGCGCTGCGGCGCTGGATGACGCGTCAGTAGGCACCGGGCAGGTGGCTGGCACCCGTCCAGCCCAGCAGCTTGCGCAGCTCGGCCGGCACCGGCAGCCGCTGCACCCCCTCCGGCACGCGGGCCAGCTCGAAGCGGCGCAGCTCGGGGCTGCGGAAGACCGCGCCCTCATAGGGCAACAGCGCCTTGCCGCTGGCCTCCACGCCGGGCACGGCCTTGCGGAAATCGTCCAGGCTGGCGAAGCTCGCCTGGCACGGCGTGCCGGGTAGGGGCGCCCAGTTGACCAGCGGCTGGGCGCCCTTGCCACTGTCGGCGCGCAGGTAGACGTTGCCATCGACGCGTGCCGTCATGGCCGCGGTGACCTTGCCGCAGGTGACCGGCGCCTGCTCGATGCGCAGCAGCGGCCCCTTCAGCGCCGCGTCAGCCACCAGCAGGTTGCCCTCGAAGACATGGCCGACGCGCTCGTTCACGTCCGGCCCCGTCTGCGGATGCCAGCCGAAATGGTCACCCTGGGCGCTGCGTTCGTTGCGATCGATCAGCACCGGCGAATTGACGAACGTGTTGTGGAGGATCTTCGCGCCCGCGCTGTTCAGCACGCGCACGCCCTGCTGGTTGTTCACGAACACATTACCGGCGGCCGTGACGCCCTTGGAGATCTCGAAGAACAGGCCGGCCTGCGTGCCCTCCACATGGTTGTTGACGAAGACGCCGTCGCGGTTGCCCACGTCCCACCAGACGCCGTTGGAGTGCGGCTGCTCGATGACGAGGTTGTCGCGCACGACGAC
>NZ_DASWYS010000289.1:0-2760 GCF_036404855.1 Roseateles sp. | reverse complement strand
CGCGAACCCTGCTCGAAGTTCAACGCCGTGACCGGTCTGTCCGACGCAGGGCGCCTCATGGTGGACGCCTGCAACTTCGGCTGGTACCTGGCCGTGGCGCAGCCGGGCACGGTGCAGGCTGGACAGGACATCGCTGTGCGCCCCGGCCGGCGCGGCATGACCGTGGCGCAGGCCTTTCTCGGCAAGCGGGCCAAACACATCCGTTGAGGCGGGGCAAAGCCGCCGGGCGGCGCATGCGGTACAACCGCCGCATGAACACCCCGCCCCGCATCCTCTGCCTGACCATGAACCCCTCGGTCGACCTCGCGACCGAGACCGAATCCGTCGTGCCCACGCACAAGCTGCGCTGCGGCGACACGCTGCACGACGCGGGCGGCGGCGGCGTCAACGTGGCGCGCGTGCTCACCCGCCTGGGCGGGCGCTGCGTGGCGCTGTGCCCGACCGGCGGCTCCCCTGGGCAGTGGCTGGAGAAGCGCATGCGCGACGAGGGCCTGGACAGCGTGTTCCTGCCCATTGCCGACGAGACCCGCGTGAGCTTCACCGTGCACGAGCACAGCACCGGCGCCGAGTTCCGCTTCGTCATGCCCGGCCCGCACCTGAGCGAGGCCGAATGGATGGCCTGCCTGCAGCACCTCGAAAGCCTGAGCGACTTCCCTGACCTGGTGGTCGCCAGCGGCAGCCTGCCGCCGGGCGTGCCCGCCGACTTCTACGCCCGCGTCGCACGCCTGTGCCACCAGCGCGGCGCCAGGCTGGTGCTCGACGCCTCCGGGCCGGCGCTGGCGGCGGCGCTGGCCGAGGGTGTGTTCCTGTTCAAGCCCAACCTCAAGGAGCTGGCCGAACTCAGCGGCCAGGCGCTGGAGACGCCGGCCCAGTGGCAGGCCGCGGCGCGCCAGCTGGTGCTGGACGGCAGGAGCGAGATCGTGGCGCTGACCCTGGGCCACCTGGGCGCGCTGCTGGTCACGCGCGAGGCGATGTGGTTCGCACCGCCACTGGACATGCCGGTGGCCAGCGCGGTGGGCGCGGGCGACAGCTTCGTCGCCGGCCTGGTCTGGGCCTGGCAGCACGGCATGCCGATGGATCAGGCCTTCGCCTGGGGCGTGGCCGCCGGCTCGGCCGCACTGCTGACCGCCGGCACCGGGCTCGCACGGCCGGACGACGTGCGGCGGCTGTTCACCAAGGTCCAGGTGCGGGCAGTGGCCTGACGCGGCAGTGCCCGGTCTGCGGACGGGCGGCGAGGGCAACGTCTTGAAGCATTTATTGATAATGGTTATCATTTAAGACCAGCCAGCCACGGGCGCGCCTCCCGCCGCGCGCCGTCAAGAGCCAGCCAATGACCCCCGTCGTACGACGGAACTGCTGTCTCTTGACCCATGAACACCCACCTGTCTGCCCCGGCAGCGCTCAGCCCGCTCGCCCTCGCTTCCCGCATCGCCTTCGCCAGTTCGGTCCTGTTCGGACTGGCCCCGTCCGCCCTGGCCCAGACGGCACCCGCCGCACCGGAGCCCACGCTGGGCACGGTGGTCGTGCGCGACAGCGCCAGCGCCGCACCTACCGAACAGTCGCCAGCCTTCGGCGCATCGGTGTCCAGCTCGGCCACTGGCCTGGACCTGCGCCTGCGCGAGACGCCCCAGTCCGTCAGCGTGACCTCGCAGGCCCAGATGCAGGCCTTCGGCCTCAACGAGGTGCGCACCCTGCTGTCCGGCGTCACCGGCGTGCAGGTCGAGAAGGTCGAGACCGACCGCACCTACTTTTCCGCCCGCGGCTTCGACATCACCAACTTCCAGGAAGACGGCATCGGCCTGCCCTTCGCCTCGGGCCTGCTCAACGGCGACATGGACACCGCCATCTACGACCGCGTCGAGGTGCTGCGCGGCGCCAACGGTCTGCTCTCGGCCACCGGCAACCCGTCGGCCACGGTCAACTTCGTGCGCAAGCGCCCGACTGCGAAGCTGCAGGCCAGCGCCGGCCTGACCCTGGGCTCGTGGAACCTGCGCCGGGTCGACGCCGATGTGGCCGGCCCGCTGAACGCCAGCGGCAGCCTGCGCGGCCGCGTGATCGTGGCCGATGAGGACAAGAACTCCTACCTCGACCGCTACCAGGCCCGCAAGCAGGTGGCCTCGGGGGTGATCGAGGCCGACCTGGGCCCGTCCACCGTGTTGACCCTGGGCCACGCCCAGCAGAACAACCGGCCCCAGGGCCTGATGTGGGGCGCGCTGCCGCTGTACTACAGCGACGGCTCGGCCATCGACTACGACCGCTCGGCCAGCTCCGCGCCCGCCTGGGCGCGCTGGGACACCAACGACGGCCGCAGCTTCGCCGAGCTGCTGCACGACCTGGGCGGCGGCTGGAGCGCCAAGGCCACGCTCAACCAGCGCCGCATCCGCTCGGACACGGCCATGCTCTACATCTACGGCACGCCCGACCGCGCGACCGGCGCCGGCCTGTTCAGCTGGCCCTCGACCTACGACCACCAGGAGCGCCAGACCCTCGCCGACCTGCAGTTCAAGGGGCCGTTCCAGCTGGCCGGCCGCCAGCACGAGGCGGTGTTCGGCGCTTCGGCCGGCCGCAACAAGGTGGACATGGCGTCGAGCTACGACGACCTGGGCCAGGCGCTGACGCTGCAGCAGGTGCTGGACGGCAGCTTTGCGATGCCCGACTTCGACCAGGGCATCTCGGCCTTCGGCAACCGCATCGACAAGCGCCGCACGGTCTACAGCGCCGGCAAGTTCAGCCTCTCGGACAGCCTCAAGCTGATCGCCG
>NZ_DASWYS010000288.1:0-4007 GCF_036404855.1 Roseateles sp. | reverse complement strand
TTGCACCGCCGGCCCAGCTCAACGACGCGACGCGCCACTACCTCGCCAGTGTGGCCGACGCGCTCGGCGATCTGGGCCACCGGCTGACGCACACGCCCGACCTGGACGCCATCCCACCCCAGGCGAACGTACTCTGCATCGAATGCAAGAGCGCCGCCCGGCTCAGCATGCACCGCCCGCGGGCGCGCCTCTGGCAATGGCTGCAAGGCTTGTACCCGGAGGAAGCGGGATGGCAGTTCGACAGCCGCCTGCGCGAATTCGCCTGGAACCGCCTGGAGTCCTGGACGCTCAAGCGCAGCCAGGGCGCGCTGATGGTCTCGCAAGCCATGCAGCAGCACTTCGCCGCCAAGTACCCGCGCCTGGAACTGGCCAGCACCGTCATGCCCTGCGTCAATGCCACGCTGAGCCCTGCGGCCTTCCGCGCAACGGACAAGTACCACCGACCGTCCTTTGTCTACGCCGGCAGCCTGCATCGGTGGCAGTGCATTGACGCCACGCTCGCGGCTTTCGCCGCCATCCAGCGGCAGTTGCCCGACGCCACGCTGACGCTGCTGACCGCCGAACGTGAACAAGCCACCGCCCGACTGCGCCAGCTGGGCGTTCCGGCCACGACGGTGGCCTATGTGCCTCTGGCCGAGCTGCCGCAGGCGCTGGCCGCCTTCAAGTACGGTTTCGTGCTGCGCGAGGACCACGTCGTCAACCGTGTGGCCACGCCCACCAAGGTGTCCAGCTACATGGCTGCGGGCGTCATCCCGGTGATGACCCGTGCCGCGCAGGATTTCTCGCAGCACCTCGCACCCGTCACGCCCATCGTCTGGCTGGACAGGCTGGAGGCCGAGCACGTCAGCCAACGCGTGTTGGCGCAGGAGGCCCGCCCCCTTGACGCCGAGGTCGTGCTGGCCAGCTACCGCGCCATCTTCGAGCGCTATTTCGACCATGCCGCCTACCGCCCGGCGCTGCGCGACTTCTTCCAGCGCACGGGCCTCGCGGCCGCCTGACCGCCATGTGGCGCGAGATCCTGTCCCGCTCGGCCTGGCTGTCCGCCGGCAGCCTTGTCGGCCGCGTGGCGCCCTACGCCGTCCTCATCATGCTCGGGCGCAAGCTCGACGCCGCGGCCTTCGCTTCGTTGTCCATCGCCTTTGTCTGGGCTTCCGTGGCCGCCAGCCTTGCCACCACGGCACTGGGCACGGTCACCACGCAAAGGCTGGCCGCCGATGCCGGGCCCGCACGGCGCGCAATCGCGTTGCGCGCGCTACGCCACGGCACGGCCTGGGCCGGCCTGCTCGCCGCGACCGTCGCCGTCATCGGCGCGTCAACGGCGAGCCGTGCCTTCGGGCAGCATCTCGATCTCGCCGCGTTCTGGCCCGCGCTCGCGCACGGCATGGCCTGGTCGCTGACGCTGTTGATCGCCACCATGCTCAATGGTTTGCATGCGGTTCGGCACTCGGCCTTGTTGCAAGGGGTGGGCGGCCTGAGTCAGGCACTGGGCATGGGTCTCGGTTTCATGGTCGGCGGTGGCCTTGAAACTGCACTGTGGGGACTGGTTCTCGGCAGCATCGCCTCACTGGCGCTGGGCGGAGCCCTGCTGCGCCATGCCCTGCCCCCGGCTGCGCCGCAGACCGCGCTGCTGCCTGCCCCCACCGCCGTGGTCCCGCGCGCCAGCCTGGACGTGCTCTGGAGCACCCTAGCCAATGCCGCCGTCACGCCCGTTGCCTTCGTCGCCGCGGCGCTGGTCACCCGGCATGGCGGACCGCCCACCGACCTGGCGCAGTTCCAGGCGCTGGAACAGATCCACCAGTTGCTGCTCTATGTCCCCGGATTGGTCGGCCAGGCGCTATTGCCACTGCTGGCGGCGCATGATCGGGGCGCCGATGCGCAGCGCGCGCTCAGGCCCTGGATATATCGCAGCGCCGTGGCCGGACTGGCGGTCGCAGCCTTGATGGGTTGGCACCCCGGATGGCTGCTGCACTTCATCGGCAACCCGGCCCTGACCGATGTCTGGGCCACGCGCTGGATGCTGTGCAGCGCCGGTCTTGCGCTGGCCTTGAGCCTGCTCAACAACGAGCTGCTGGCTCGCAGGCTCTATGCTCCGGCCGCCCTGCTCAGCCTGCTGTGGGCGGCCACGTTCCTCGGACTGGGCAGCGCGCTCGGCGGCGTGGCCGGCATGCAGGCAGGCCGGCTGGTCGCGTCGCTGCTGCTGTTTGCCGCCGTCTGCGCCCTCACCTCGCGCCTGTCACGATCCACATGACCCGCCTTCGCATCCTCACCGTCGTCGGCACCCGGCCCGAAGCGATCAAGCTCGCGCCGGTGATCCTGCGCCTGCGCGCCCACCCGGGCGTCGAGCACGTCCTGTGTACCACCGGCCAGCACCAGCAAATGCTGACCCAGGCGCTGCAGGCCTTTGGGCTGCTCCCCGACGAGAACCTGGCGCTGATGCAGGACCAGCCCGACCTGAACCAGCTCACCGCCGGCACGCTGATCGGCATCGGCCAGCTCATCCGCACCGCGCACCCCGACCGCATCGTGGTACAGGGCGACACGGCCACGGCCTTCGCCGCCGGCCTGGCGGCCTTCCACACGCACGTGCCGCTGGCACATGTCGAAGCCGGATTGCGCACCGGTCAGCGCCATTCGCCCTGGCCCGAAGAGGTCTACCGCCGCACCCTCTCGCTGCTGGCCGACCTGCATTTCGCGCCCACGCCCTGGGCCGCGGCCCAACTGCGCCGCGAGGGCATCGCCGACGCGACCATCCACGTCACCGGCAACACCGTCATCGACGCGCTGCAGGCCGTCTGCCGCCGGCCCGACCTGGATGCCGTGCTCGCGCAGGCTCTGGGTCCGGATCTCTGTGCCGAGCTGGCGCAGGGGCGCCGCCTCATCCTCGTCACCGGCCATCGGCGCGAGAACCTCGATCAGGGGCTGGCCGCGACCTGCACGGCGCTGCGCCAGCTGGCCGCGCGCGGCGACGTGGACATCGTCTTCCCCGTCCACCTCAACCCCCGCGTGCGCAAAACCGTCGCCACGCTGCTGGCGGGCACGCCTCGCGTCCACCTCATCGAGCCGCTGGACTACCTCGGCTTCGTCGCGCTGATGCGCCGCTGCCATCACATCATCACGGACAGCGGCGGCATCCAGGAAGAAGCCCCCGGCCTCGGCAAGCCCGTGCTCGTGACCCGCGACACCACGGAGCGCCCCGAAGCCCTCGAGGCTGGCACAGCACTGCTCATCGGCCAGCAGGCTGAGCCCCTCGCAGCCGCCAGCAACCGGCTGCTCGACGACCCGGCCGCCTACGCGGCCATGGCCGAGGCCCGCCACCCCTTCGGCGACGGCCGCGCCAGCGAACGCATCGTCGAGGCCCTGCTGCAGGGCCTGGCCCGCCCATGACGCCTGACTACACGCTGATCACGCCGCGGCTGGATGCGACGGGGCCATGCAACGTCGCCGCCGAGCTCGCGCAAGCTGCACTGGCACAGGGCTGGCAGGTGCGCTGGCTCTATCTCTCTCCCGGCCCCGGCCGCCCCGACCTCGCCGGGCTGCACGAGGTGCGGCGTTTCCGCATCGCAGACCTCTGGCGCCTGCGCGGCCTCGTCCATACCCATTGCCTGCGTCCAGACCTGCTTGGCGCCCTGTTGGCCGGCTCGCGCCGGCGCCGCGTCATCACGACTGCCCACAACAACTTCCTCGCCGATCTCCGTCACGGCTACGCCGGTTGGAAGGTGGGGCTCGCCTGGGCGTTGTGGCGCCGCGCCGTCGCACGGTTGGATCGGCGCTTCTGCGTCTCCCGGGCCAGCCAACGACACTACGCGCGCCTGGCGCCCGAGCTGAACTTTGACGTGGCCTACAACTTTCGTGCGCCGGCGCCTGCCGGCCCGCTGCCCACCGCCGTTCACGGCTGGATCGCCCGGCAGCGCGCCGCCGGGCGCACGCTGCTGGCCTATGTCGGCACCTTGTCTGCGCTGAAGAACGTCGCGGCACTGCTGCCGGCCGTGAACGCCGCCCCTGGTCTG
>NZ_DASWYS010000287.1:0-44552 GCF_036404855.1 Roseateles sp. | reverse complement strand
CCAGTGCGGCGGCGACCAGGCCCGCCAGCGCGCAGGCCACCGCCCAACGCGGCGAATCGAGGGTCGCGACGACGCCGGCCGAACTGGCCGCCAGCGCCAGGGCCGCGAAGGACGTGCGGGCCTGGTCATGTGGGGCGCCGGCACTTCGTCCGGTATCGGACACGCTGTCGGGGTGGGTCCCGGGGCCGGTCTCAGAGGCCATGCTTTTCCAGCCGCCGGTACAGCGCCGCGCGGCTGAGGCCCAGCAACTTGGCCGCATGGCTGATGTTGCCGTCTGCCTGCGTGAGCGCCGCCTGCACGGCCTCGCGTTCGCGCTGGGCCAGGTCCAGCCCCTGTTCGACAGCCGTGGGTACGGCGACGTCGGCCAGGCCGAAGTCCGCGAAGGTCAACACTGGCCCGCGAGCCAGCAGCGTCGCACGCTCGCAAGCCTGGCGCAGCTCGCGCACATTGCCTGGCCAGCGGTAGGCGCACAGTCTGGCGAGTGCGTCAGCGTGGATGTCGCGTGCCGGCCTGCCTTGCGCGAAGTGGGCGAGGTAGTGGCGAAGCAGCAGCGTCACATCGCCCGCGCCGCGTTCGCGCAGCGCAGGCACGCGCAGCACCACGGTGTTCAGGCGGTACAGCAGGTCGGGGCGGAAGCGCCGCGCGTCGAACAGCTCGGCCTCGGAGGCGTTGGTGGCGGCCAGCACGCGAACGTCCACCCCTACGGGCCTGTCGCTGCCCAGCGGCGTCACCTCGCGTCGCTCCAGCGCCGCCAGCAGCTTGGCCTGGCTGGCCAGCGGCAGGTTGGCGATCTCGTCGAGAAACAGCGTGCCGCCCGCCGCTGCGATGAATCGACCGGGTCGCGACTCTCGCGCATCCGTGAAACTGCCGCGCCGGTGGCCAAAAAGTTCACTCTCCACCAGTGCCTCGGGCAGCGCGCCCATGTCCACGGCGAGCAGCGGACCTTCGGCGCGCCGTGATGCGCGGTGAAGCGCGCGCGCCACCAGTTCCTTGCCGACGCCGTTCTCGCCGAGGATGAGCACGCTGGCCTCACTGCCCCCGACCTGGGCGATCTGCGCGCGCAGCGACCGCATCGCGGCCGATTCGCCCAGCAGTTCGCCGGCGGCCGTGGACGCCGGGCCGGGTGCGCGCCGTGCCAGCGCTGCCTGCACACAGGCCACCAGGCGTTCGTTGGTCCAGGGCTTGGTGATGAAGTCCACTGCCCCGGCCTTCAGCGCCTGCACGGCCAGTTCGACTTCCGCATAGGCCGTCATGACGATGACGGCCGGCGTGGGCAACCCGCCCTGGCGCGCGACGATCTCACGGAGCAGCGCCAGCCCCGCCGCACCGTCGCTGGCGCCCGGCGTGAAGTTCATGTCCAGCAGCAGCACGTCCGGCGCGATTTCGTCCAGCGCTGCCGCCAGTTCTGCTGGCGCATGCCGCACCGCCACCGGCGCCAGCTTGCGCAGCGCCAGGCGCGCGGCCAGGGCCACGTCGGGGTCGTCGTCGAGGATCAGCAGGCCGCTCATGGAAGGGCGGGACTCTAAGCGCCGGGTGTGCGCTCGGGCAAGACGGTGTCCGGAACCGGACAGTCAAGGTGTCCGCAAGCGGACGGTGCCGGGTTGGCGCCACGGGGCTCTCCCAGGGCGCGGGCACTGGCCCGGCTCTTGCAAAGGTCGACCCATGACCCAGCTCCCCACCTCCACCATCTGGCGCAGCGCCTGGCACCAGCTGCGCGCCGAACCCGGCCCCGCAGCGCTTGTCATTGCGGGGCTGGCCCTGGGCCTGGCGCTGGCGCTGCTGGCGGCCAGTTTTCTGCAGGACACCTTGTGGCCCGATGGCGAGCTGCCGCACGGCGACCGTCTGGTCACCTTCGAGTTTCGCGCTCGCGGGCCTGGCGGCATCACGACGGAGTGGTTCGATCGCGTGCCCACCGTGCCGCTGTATGCGGGCCTGCGCGACACCGGCGCGCCGGTGGCCGAGATGAGCCGGCTGCTGTTCACCCAGCTGCCGGCCCAGGCCGGCGATGCGACGGGCCAGCGGCGCAGCGCGCGTCTGTCCATCGCGCTGGCCGACGCCGACCTGCAGGCGTTGTTCGGCCTGCGGCCCCTGGCTGGCGACCTGACCGCGGCGCTGGCCACGCCGGAGGGCGTCGCACTGACGGCGCAGGCCGCCGAACAGCTTTTCGGTACGGCGCAGGCGCTGGGCCGCACGTTCGCCATCTCTCTGCCACCCCTTCCCGACGGCTCGCCGGGTGGCCAGTTCGCGTTGACGGTGAAGGCGGTGCTGCCGACACCCAATCCGAACGGGACGCTGGTCTTCGACGCGCTCGCCGGCTTCAACGCACCGGCCGCCAAGGCCTACCTGAAGCTGTCGGACAACTGGTACCAGACCACCGGCCGGCTGTTCGCCCGCCTGCAGCCCGGCGCTGCGCCGGCGCAGCTGACCGTGCTGGCGCAGCGCCTGGCCGACCAGCAGCCGCTGCCCCCGGGCTTTCCGATGGATTTCCTGAAGGGTGGTGGCCCCGCGGCCTACTTGCGGGCGCTGCCGGTGGCCGACGTCGGCCTGCACGGCGCGGGCAGTCCGCAGCGGCGACTGCAGCTGGGCGGCCTGGTGGCGGCTGCAACCGCCGTGCTGGCGCTGGCCGTCATCAACTTCATCAACCTGTGGAGTGTGCGCACGCTGCGCCGCCAGCGTGAAATCGGGCTGCGCAAGTCGCTGGGCGCGGGCGGGCGGCAACTGGCCGCGCAGTTCTTCGCCGAGGCCGGCGCCGTCGCGGGGCTGGCCGGCGCGTTCGGGCTGCTGCTGGCCTGGTGGGCCACGCCCCTGGCCCAGATGCTGCTCCAGCGCCCCTTCCATGCGCCGGTGCTTGGTGCCGGGATGGTGGCGATGACGGTCGCCTTGTGCGTGTCCATCGCCGCCGTCAGCGCGCTGCCGTTGACCGCCATCGCGCTGCGCGTGCGACCGGCCGAGTCGCTGGCCGGCCGCAGCCACAGCGAGGGCACGGCCAGTCGCTGGCTGCGCCGGCTGATGACGACGCTGCAGTTTGCGGCCGCGGCGCTGTTCGCCGCGCTGGCGCTGACGGTGCTGTGGCAGGCCCGGCACGCCGGCAGCATCCCGCGCGGCTTCGACATCGAGGACCGCGTGGCCGTGGACTTGCCGTGGTGGGCCCAGCCGGCGCAGACGGCCTCGATGATCGAGCAGGTGCGTCGGTGGCCGGAGGTCCTCGCCGCTGCTTCGGCGGACGACGTGCCGGGGCGCGACTTCTCCAGCTGGTACGGCGAGTTCCGTGGTCCGGATGGACGCTCGGTGAGCCTGCGCACCGGCGTGGACTTCACGCCCGGCTATCTGCAGGTGTACGGCATGCGCGTCATCGCCGGCCGGCTGTCGGCCGATCATGCGGCAGAAGCCGCGCAGCGCGGCATCGTGTTGGACCGCAGTGCCGCGCGCGCACTGGGCTTTGCCAGCCCGGAAGCGGCCGTGGGCCGCCAGCTGGGCACGCCGCCCAACATCGATGAGGGACACCCCGCCACCGTCGTTGCGGTCATCGACGACATCCGCCTTGAAGGCCTGCGCAGCCCGCCGCAGCCGCACGCCATCCGGCCGGTGGTGGAGCGCGGCGCGGGTGTCATCGCTGCGCACAGCCGCGACCCCCAGGCCACCCGCGCGAAGCTGGCGGCGCTGGTGCGCGAGCGGTTCCCCGACGTCCGGGCCGATGCGCTTCCCGTGCGTGACATGCTGCTGCAGAAGGTGGCCGACGACACGCGTCTGGGGCGGCTGATCGGGCTGGCCGGCCTGCTGGCATTGGCACTGGCGGCTGTGGGGATCTACGCGCTGGCGGCCTACACGCTGCGCCGGCGCGAGCGTGAGATCGTGCTGCGCAAGCTGCACGGTGCCGGTGCCGGTGCGGTGGCGGGCCTGCTGGTGCGCGAGTTCGCCGGCGTGCTGGTGGTGGCCTGCGCGCTGGCGCTGCCGCTGGCAGCCTGGCTGAGCCAGCGGTATCTGGCGGACTTCGTCGAGCGCGCGCCGGTGGGGCCGGCCTCGCTGTGGGTGCTGCTGGCCGCCGTGGCGCTGCTGGCGGCGGTGACGGCGCTGGCCGTGGCCAGGCACCTGCGTGCCGCGCTGGCGTTGCGGCCGCTGCAGGTCCTGCGCGGCTGATGAGTGCCGTGCTGACCTCCGGCGCCGCGATGGACCGCCGCGTCGCGGTGCCGCGTCGCCATGCCTGGGTCGCGCTGGGTGCCGTCGCCGTGGTGGCGGCGGTCGCGCTACTGGCACACCACTGGCCGCGCGGCACCGTCGTCGCGCGGACCAGCCTGGAGATCGCCGAAGTGAGGACCGGGGCCTTCCGCGATGTCGTGGCCGGCCGCGCAACCGCGCAGCCGCTCCAGTCCGTGCTGCTCGACGCAACCGAAGACGGCCGCGTCGAGCAGGTGCTGGTGACGGATGGGGCGCGCGTCGAGGCGGGCCAATTGCTTGTGGTGTTGAGCAGCACGCAGCGTGCGCAGGAGTTGATGGCGCGGTCCAGCGAGGCGGCTCAGCAGCTCGCCAACTTCTCGACGCTGCGAGCCGCATGGATGCAGGCGCAGGCGGTGCAGCGTCGCACGCTGACGGAGGCGCAGTTCGAGCTGGAGCGTGTGCGCCGGCTGCACCAGCGCAACCTCGAGCTGGCGGCCACCGGGTTCTTGTCGCCGTCGGCGCTGGAAGACTCGGCCGACAGGCTTGCACTGGCCGAGCGCCTTGTCGCTCAGCAGCAGGCGGATGGCCGCGAGGAGCTGGCGGTCCGTGAGCAGTCCGTGCAGGCCATGCAGCGCGCCGTCGCCGACCTGAACCGCCGCCTGGACACGATGCGGGCCGCCAGCGAAGGCCTGGCCGTGCGTGCGCCGGTGTCCGGCCGGCTCACCGGCCTGGCGCTGCAGGTGGGCGAGAGCGTGCGCAGCGGTACGCGCATCGCGCGGCTGGACAGCCTGGGGCGCTTCAAGCTGGACCTGCGGCTGGACGAGTACCACCTGGGCCGCGTGCGCGAGGACCTGCCAGGCACGCTGGCCCACGGTGGCCGCGAGCACGCGCTGCACGTGGCCCGCATCGACCCGCAGGTCAAGGACGGCCGCTTCAGCGTCGAACTGGTGTTCGATGCCGAGCCTCCCGCACTGCAGGTGGGTCAGGGCCTGGATGTGCGGCTGACGCTGGGCCAGCCCACGACAGCCCTGCTCCTGCCCGACGGCGGCTTCTTTGCCGACACCGGTGGGGCCTGGGCCTTCGTGCTCGATGCCGACGGCCGGCACGCCCAGCGCCGCCCGCTGCAGCTCGGCCGCCGCGCCGACGGTGTCGTCGAAGTGCTGGGCGGCGTGCAGTCCGGCGAGCAGGTCGTCGTCTCTCCTTACCGCGCCTTCGTCGGCGCTTCCGTCCTCCAACTGGATTGAGCCATGTTCAAGCTCCGCCACCTCACCAAGACCTTCCGCACGACCGATGTCGAGACCACCGCGCTGGATCGCATTGACCTCAATATCGAGGCCGGCGAGTACCTCGCCATCACCGGGCCCTCGGGCTGTGGCAAGTCGACCTTGCTGGGCATCCTGGGCCTGCTGGACGCGCCTTCGGGCGGCGAGTACTGGTTCGACGGCCAGAACGTCGCGGGCTGGAACGAGCGCCGGCTCAACACGCTGCGCCGAGGCCGCATAGGCTTCGTGTTCCAGAGCTTCAACCTCATCGATGACCTGACGGTGGCTGACAACATCGCGCTGGCGCTGGAGTACGGCGAGCTGCCGGCCCGCGCGCGCCGCGAACGTGTCACCGAGGTCATGGAGCGTCTGGGCATCGCCCACCGCGCCGGCCACCGGCCCAGCCAGCTCAGTGGCGGCCAGCAGCAACGCGTTGCCATCGCCCGCGCCATCGCCGCGCGGCCGGCCCTGCTGCTGGCGGACGAGCCCACCGGCAATCTCGACAGCGCGCATGGCGCGGAGGTCATGCGCATCTTGCGCGAGCTCAACGCCGAGGGCACGACGCTGGTCATGGTGACGCACTCGCTGGAACATGCGGCCCAGGCCTCGCGCACGCTGCGGCTGCTGGACGGTCGGGTGGTGGTGGACGCGATGAGTGCGATGGCCTGAGGTCTGCGGGCCTTGGCATAGTCGGGCGCATGCTCGCTTCCCAATTCGTCTTCCACCTCGAACTGCAGCGCGACAAGGTCGAGTCCTTCGACCGCTACCCCTTCAACCTGGCCGCGGTGCAGACGCTGGACCGGTTGGTGCTGCACCCCAAGGTGACCTTTTTGGTCGGCGAGAACGGTTCGGGCAAGTCCACGCTGCTGGAGGCGCTCGCCGTGTCCATGGGCTTCAATGCCGAGGGCGGCAGCAAGAACTTCAACTTCGGCACGCGGGTCTCGCATTCGGTGCTCCATGAGTACCTGCGCGTGGCCAAGGGCGTGAAACGGCCCCGGGACGGCTGGTTCCTGCGCGCCGAGAGCTTCTTCAACGTCGCCACCGAGATCGAGCGGCTGGACGAGGGGCCGGGTGGCCCGCCTGTCATCGACGCCTACGGCGGCCGCTCCTTGCATGAGCAGTCGCACGGCGAGTCCTTCCTCAAGCTGCTCAACGAGCGCTTCGGCGGCCGCAGCCTCTTCCTCCTCGACGAGCCGGAGGCGGCGCTGTCGCCGCAGCGCCAGCTCGATGCGCTGGAGCGACTGCACGCCCTGGTGCGCCAGGATTCGCAGTTCGTCATCGCGACGCATTCACCCATCCTGATGGCCTACCCGGACGCCTGGGTCTATCTTTTCGATGCCGACGGCATCCACCGCGTGGGCTGCGCGGACACCGCCCACTTCCAGGTCATGCGCGACTTCATGGCGGATCCGCAACGCCGGCTGCGTGACTTGTTGATCGACTGAGGCCGCCGTTACACCCGTCGCGACCGCGCCGGCAACCCGCGCCTTTAGGATGCCGTGCCTATGCAACTCCTGGTTCGTGGCCTGGCCGGCCTGCTGATCTGCTGCGGGCTGGGCCTGGCCCGCGCCGATGCCGGCGTGGGGGCGCTGGAGGTGCAGTTCCGCAGCGTGCCGGTGCCGCAGAACACGGTGCCGGCGATTTCCCAGGACCGCACCGGCTTCGTCTGGATCGCCACGAGCAAGGGCCTGACGCGCTACGACGGCTACCGGCTGCGACCCATCGAGCTGGTCGGCGACACGACGGCCAAGCGCAGCCTGGGCTGGGTACGCGCGATGGCGCCTGCGGCCGATGGCCGCATGTGGATAGGCACCGAATTTCAGGGCCTGATGGCCTACGACCCTGAGCAGGACCGGGTCGAGCGCCATGGCGGCGCCCAGGGCGGCGACGGGCCGCAGGCACCCATCCGTGCGCTGGCGACTGCGCCGGACGGCGCCGTCTGGGTCGGCACGCTGGGACGCGGTCTCTACCGCTACGACCCGGCGACGCGCCGCTACGCGACGCATGAACTGCAGTGGCGCGGCGCGGCGGAGACGCGTGTGCTGGCGCTTCGCGTCGGTGGCGATGGTGCCGTCTGGGCCGGCCACTGGCGCGGCCTGGCCCGTTTTGCCAAGGGCGCCTGGGAGAACGTTGCCCTGCCCGGCCTGCCCGACGGCGTGCCCGTGCAGGCCCTCGCGGAGGACCGCGCCGGCCGGGTCTGGCTGGGCACGCAGGACGGGCATCTGGGCGTCATCGAACAGGGCCAGGTGCGCTGGGTTCAGTCACTGGGCATGCCCATCAACGCGCTGGCCGAAGCCGCCGACGGGCGACTGTGGGTGGGGGGCAAGGTGGGCCTGTTCTGGGTCAATCCGGCCAGCGGCGCCGTCGAGGTCCGGCTGCGCCAGGACCCGCGCCGGGTCATGGGCCTGGCCGGCAACGACGTCAGCGGCCTGCTGCGCGACCGCAGCGGCGCCATGTGGGTCAGCGGCTATGGCCTGGGCGTGCAGCGCCATCTGTTCCACCCGGCCCTGGCCGTGCGAGGCCCCGACACCGATCCCTCCGGCCTGCTGGCGGAGGCCGACGTGCGCGCCATGGTGGCGTTGAGGAACGGTCAGGTGCTGGCCTCCACGCAGAGCGGCCACGTGGTGCGCCTGGACGGCCGCCCGGGCCGCGAGCTGGCCACGCTGGGGCCCCTCCCGCGCGAGCGGCAGAGCGTCGTCGAGACCCTGGCGGAGGCTGCCGACGGCAGCCTGTGGATGGCGGCCGCGGGGCGGCTGGAGCACCGGGCCGCCGACGGTCACCTGCTGCGCGACTGGCCGCTGGACGGCGGCCGCGCCCAGCAGCTACTGCTGCGCCCGGACGGCAGCGTCTGGCTGGGCATGCAGGAAGGGCTCTACCGCCTTGCCAGCGGCATGACGGCGCCGGAACGCGTGCATCCACCGGCAGGTCCGCTGCTGCAGGGCGGCGTCTATGCATTGCGCGTGGCACCGGATGGCCGGCTCTGGGTTGGGGGGCAGCAGGGCCTGTTCCGCGAGAAGGCGGCCGGCGCGGGGGGACTGGAGCTGGTGCCCCAGTCACCGACCGAGGCGCTGGGCGCCCCCGTCGTCATGGGCCTGCTTTGGGGCCGCGACGGACGACTGTGGGTGGACACGGTCGTCAGCGGACTGCACCGCCTGAAGGGGTGGGACAGCGACGGCCGCGCCCGCTTCGAGCGCATCAGCGAGCGGCACGGCATGGACGGCGTGTTTGGCGGCAACCTGCACGAGGATGGCCAGGGCCGCATCTGGAGCCAGCTCTACGTCTACGAACCTGCGGCCGACCGGCTGGACAGCTTCGGCAGCGCAGAGGGTGCCAACTTTGGCAGCTTCTGGTTCTTCGCCAGCACCGAGCTGCCGGGCGGCGGCCTCCTGTTCGGCGGCAGCCGCGGCCTGCTGCGTGTACAGCCTGAAGCTTGGCGCGCCCTGCCGGCCAGCCCGCCGCTGGTCATCAGCGGCCTGCGCGTGAACGGCCAACCGCACGAGCAGCCGCACACGCTGCGCGAGGGCCTGCGGCTGCCGCCGGGCAAGCGCAGCCTCTCCATCGAATTCGCGGCGTTGGACTATGCCGACCCCATGCGGCTGCGCTACGAGTACCGCCTGGAAGGCCTGGACAGCGACTGGACGCGTGTCGACGCGGCGGGCCGGAATCCCAGCTTCGGGCCGCTCAAGCCCGGCCGGTACCTGCTGCAGGTGCGTGCCACCGCCCATCACAGCCTGTGGGGCAACGAACAGCTGCAGCTGCCCATCACGCTGGAGCCCGCCTGGTGGGAGACCACCACGGCGCGCGTGGTCGGTGTGCTGCTGACACTGGGGGCCCTGTGGGCCTGGATGCGTTGGCGCACGCGCTCGCTGCGCAGGCGCGAGGTCGAGCTCAAGGCCCTGGTGGACGAGCGCACGGCCGAGCTGCGCGAGCTCAGCCTGACGGACGCGCTGACCGGCCTGCGCAACCGCCGCTACTTGGAGCTGCGCCTGGACGACGACCTGCGCCTGTGCCTGCGCCGTTTCGAGGCGCCGGACCAGGACGTGGGCGAAAGCCCCGGACCGGACGACGACCTGCTGCTGATGTTGCTGGACCTGGACCTCTTCAAGCGCATCAACGACGTGCACGGCCACGCGGCCGGCGACGCGGTGCTGGTGCAGCTGGCCCAACGCCTGCGCCAGGTCTTCCGAGAGACCGATTCGCTGGTGCGCTGGGGCGGCGAGGAGGTGCTCGTCCTGGCCCGCGAAACCGACCGGCGCGATGCTGCCGAGCTGGCCGCGCGCGTCTGCGCCGCGGTGCGCGACCACCCCTTCGAGATCGCGCCTGGCGAAACCGTGCACGTGACCGTGTCCATCGGCTTCTGCGCTTTCCCTCTGGACCCGCGGCATCCGCGACTGTGGGACTGGCGGGCCTGCCTTGCGCTGGCCGATTCCGCGCTGTATGCGGCCAAGGCCCAGGGCCGCGACGGCTATGTGGGCGCCATCCGCGCCAACGGCCTGTCGCCGCGCGAGGCGCCCGACGGGCTGGCGGCCTGGCACGCCGAGAAGCGGCTGCAGTCGGTGAGCAGCGCCGCGTTGCTGGATCCGGCCTGACGCGCCGCCTCCCGGCTGCGGCGAAAATTCGGGCATGCCTGCCCGAATACCGCTCGAACTTCTCGCCCCTGCCCGCGACGCCGACATTGGCATCGAAGCCATCAACCATGGCGCCGATGCCGTCTACATCGGCGGACCCGGTTTCGGCGCGCGCGACAAGGCGCCCAACACCCTCGAAGACATCGCGCGGCTGGTCAAGCATGCCCACCGCTTCAATGCGCGCATCTTCGTCACGATGAACACCATCCTGCGCGACGACGAGCTGGAGGGGGCCCGCCGGCAGGCCTGGCAGCTTTACGACGCGGGCGTGGACGCGCTCATCGTGCAGGACATGGGCCTGCTGGAGCTGGACCTGCCGCCCCTTCAGCTGCACGCCAGCACGCAGACCGACATCCGCACGCCCGAGAAGGCGCGGTTCCTGCAGGACGTGGGCTTTTCACAGATGGTGCTGGCCCGCGAGCTGGACCTGACGCAGATCCTTGCCATCCGCCAGCAGGTGCAGGAGGCCACGCTGGAGTTCTTCGTGCACGGCGCGCTGTGCGTGGCCTACAGCGGCCAGTGCTTCATCAGCCATGCCCACACGGGCCGCAGCGCCAACCGCGGCAGCTGCAGCCAGGAATGCCGCCTGCCGTACACGGTGACCGACGCCCAGGGCCGCGTCGTCGCCCATGACAAGCATGTGCTGAGCCTGAAGGACAACGACCAGAGCGCCAATCTAGAAGCGCTCATCGACGCCGGTATCCGCAGCTTCAAGATCGAGGGACGCTACAAGGACATGGCCACCGTCAAGAACGTGACGGCCCACTACCGCACGCTGCTGGACGCGATCATGCAAGCGCGTCCCGAGCTGGCATCCACCAGCCATGGCCGCTGCACCTTCACGTTCACGCCCGAGCCCGAGCAGGCCTTCAACCGCGGCGGCACCGACTACTTCGTGAATGGTCGCAAGATCGACATCGGCGCTTTCGACACGCCCAAGCACGCCGGCCTGCCGCTGGGTGAGATCGTGCGCGTCGGTGGGGATGATTTCGATATCGACACGCGCGATGCGGTCAAGGTGGTCAACAACGGCGACGCGTTGACCTGGTGGGACCGCCAAGGCGAGCTGCAGGGCGTGCCGGTCAATGTCGCGACGCCGCTGGGAGGCACGCGCTGGAAGATCGAGCCCAACCTGTCCAAGGGCCAGGCCTTCGGCGACCTCAGGGACCTCTTCCCCGGCACCGCCGTCAGCCGCAACCGCGACATGGCCTGGGAGCGCATGCTCGCCAGGCCCAGCAGCGAACGTCGCATCGCCGTGGATGTGACATTGGCCCAGGTCCATGATGGCTTCGAGCTGAGCCTGAAGGACGAAACCGGCGCCAAGGCTTCGGTGCGTCTGCCGTACGTCCACGAGCCGGCCCGTGAGGCCAAGCAGGCCGAGGTGCAACTGAAGGAAGGCCTGACCAAGCTCGGTGACACCCTCTTCGAGGCGCGCCGCGTGCGCCTGGCGATGCGCGGCGAGACCCTCTTTCTGCCCGCCAGCAAGCTCAATGCGCTGCGCCGAGATGCCGTCGCAGCGCTGGAGGCGGCGCGCGACGCTGCCTTCCAGCGCCTGCCGCGCGCCCTGCCCGTGGAGCCCCCCGCGCCGTACCCCGAGGACACGCTGAGCTACCTCGCCAACGTCTACAACAGCCGCGCGGCCGAGTTCTACGCACGCCACGGCGTGAAGATCATCGGTGCCGCCTACGAGAGCCACGAGGAGCTGGGCGAGGTGCCGCTGATGATCACCAAGCACTGCGTGCGCTGGAGCCTGAGCCTGTGCCCCAAGCAGGCCAAGGGCGTGACCGGTGTACAGGGCACGGTGCGCGCCGAGCCGCTGACGCTGACCCATGGCGACGACACGCTGACGCTGCGCTTTGACTGCAAGCCTTGCGAGATGCACGTCGTCGGGGCGATGCGCAAGAACGTGCTCAAGGCATTGAAGGCGGAGCCCATGACCTTCTACCGCAGCCGGCCCGCCCCGTCACCCGGCAGATCTGCGGGGGCCGATACGACGCGCTGAGGCCTGCTTGCGGCGACACACTCTGCCCCATCGTGAAGATGGGAGGCAGGCGTGTCCGAAGCGACGACAAATCCGAATGCACTGTTCAGGCTGACCCGCCGTCGCGTCATCGGCGCGGGCGCCGGCGCGATGACGCTGTTGGTGCATGAACTGGCCCTGCCCAAGCCGGCAGCGCTGAAGAACCCCGCCGCCCGGCCGCAGCCCGACGGCACGCCGACCCAGATCCGCACGTCGCCCGGTGCACCCAGCTGGTCGGGCGGCCCCGGCAGGGCGCGATTTCGCATCGACGGGCTGGCCAAAGTGACGGGCCAGAAGATCTATGCCCGCGACTTCCGCGCCGTCGACATGCCTGGCTGGCCGCATTCCGAGCGCATGGCTCTGATCCTGCGTTCGACGCAGCCCGGCCTCGCCTTCGCGGGTCTGGACCTGTCGCGCCTGGACGCCGCTGCCAGGCCGCTGCTGACGATCACGCAACAGCCGCTGCCCGACTTCCCCTGGCCGCAGCGCGACCTCGCCGCGCTGAACCTGCAACTGCCCTTTTCCACGCAGGGCGCCGATGGTGTCTACCAGCTGCTGGTACCGGTCGGCACAGCGCCGCAGTTCTACGGCCAGCCGGTGGCCATCCTTGTTTTTGCCGACGCCAACACCTACCGCCGCGCCAAGCGTGCGCTGCAGTTCGAACCCGGCGTCGTGAAGACGGGATCCGCCCCACCCGCCCCTCCCCGTCTCACGGCGTACGGTCCGGTCAACTTTCTGACGCGTTATGAGGCCGGGGGCGTGCCGCCCTTCTCGCAGGTGCAGGTGGGCTATGCGTCCGACCCCTTCCAGCCCGACACCTCGACCGCACCCTACAACACGACGGCCAAGGCGCTGCGCCAGCGCATCGCTGCCACGCTGCAGACGGCCAGCCCCGGCGTGCTGCAACTGGGCGGCAGCTACCGCACTCAGGTGCTGGACCCGATGTTCATGGAACCCGAGGCCGGCCTCGCCTGGCTGGACCGAGCGGGCAGCGGCACGCTGAACCTCGTGCTGGGCACGCAGGCCACCAACGGCGACAGCGGCGACAGCCTGGCCCTGTTCGGCAAGGACTGCCCCGTCAAGGTCTCTACCGTGGTGCTGAACTCCTGTTATCCCGGGGGTGGCTTCGGTGGGCGCGATGTGTCTACCTTTCCGTCGCTCCTGGCGGTCACCGCCGCACTGGCCGACGGGCCGGTGCGCATCGCGCAGGACCGCTACGAGCAGTTCCAGGGTGGGCTCAAGCAGCTGGCCAGCAACATCAGCCAGCGCATCGCGGTCGATGCGAAGACCGGCAAGTTCCTCGCCTTCAGCAGCGAACAGGTGCTGCCCGCCGGCGGGCAGAACAACTACAGCCAATTCGTCGCCATGCTGGCCGCCTACTGCGGCCTCAGCGGCTACGACATCAGGCAGGCTTACGTGGACGCCATCGCCCAGCCCAGCGCGGGCGTCGTGGCCGGGTCCATGCGCGGCTTCGGCGGCCCGCAAGCCAGCTTCGCTGTGGAGACGCTGGTGGACGAGGTGGCCGTGGCGCTCGGGCGCGACCCCATCGAGCTGCGCGAGATCAACGCACTGCGCGAGGGTGATCGCACCATCACCGGTGCACCCCTCACGCAGGCGATGACGTTGCGCGAGATCTGCCGCCGCGCCCGCGAGCACCCGCTGTGGCGAGAGCGCGAAACCGTCAAGGCGCGCAAGGCCCGCGAGGGTGTCCGCTACGGTGTGGGCTTTGCGCTGGCCAACCAGGCGTACGGCACGGGCAAGGATGGCGTCATGGCAGAAGTGGCGATGGACGCCACCGGCCGCCTGACCGTGCGCACCAACTGCGTGGACATGGGCAATGGCTCGGCGACGACGCTGGCCCTCTCCACCGCCGGCTGGCTGGGCCACAACGCCCATGACGTCGTCATGGGGGACGTCGGCAGCTTCAACGCGCTGGACGTCAGCAATTACAAGGGCGGCGACTGGAGCCAACCCAACTGGACGGCGGGCTTTGCGATGTCCAGCAGCGCCTGCCTGACGGCCTTCCACCAGGTCCATGTCACCGAGCAGGCCAGCCGCGTGTTGTTCCAGGCCGGGCTGATGCCGGCGGCGGCTGCGATCTGGGGCGTGCCGCTGGCACAGTTGCAGAGCCAGGCCCGCTGGGACGCGGGCCGACTCACGGCGCCGGGCCTGGCGCCGCTGCCTATGGACGCGCTGGCCGCCCGGGTCCAGCAGCTCGGACTGACGTCGGCTGCCATGGTGCACGGCCTGTACGAAGGCGCCTGGGTCGCCGGCACTTACGCCGTGCCTGCCGGGCCGCCGCTGCAGCTGCCGATCGACGGGCTGTCGCTGCGCGCTGCCGGCCAGCCGACCTGGACGGCCGTGCTGCGCCAGAACGTCATCCCGCCCAACCCCGAGGCGGCCCTCTACGGTCGCAGCCTGTACGCGCCGTCGGGCGTACTGGTGGCCGTCGAGTTGGCGCCGAAGCGCTTCGAGCCGCGGGTCGTCGCCGTCGAGCTGCTGCTGGATGCGGGCAAGGTGCTGCAGCCGGACCTGCTGCTGGGCCAGGCCCAGGGCGGCGTGGCCATGGGCATTGGCTACGCGCTGCTGGAGAACCTGCCGCTGGAGGCTGGCGGCGCGGGCGACGGGCGCTGGAACCTGGACCGGTATCACGTGGCGCTGAGCGCCGACGTGCCGCTGGGTCGGCTCAACGTCACGACGCTGCCCGCCGACGGGCCCACGGCCAAGGGCATTGCCGAGGCCGTGCTCTGCCCCATCGCGCCGGCCATAGGCAACGCGGTCGCGCATGCCACTGGCAAGCGATTGCGCGCCCTGCCCATCACCGCCGCAGACATCGAGAAGGCCTTGTCATGAGCGATCTCGTCCCCGTCCAGTTCCACGTCAACGGGCGGCCTGTGCGCGCCGACGTACCCACCGATTTGCCCCTCGTCGACTTCTTGCGCGAGGAGCTTGGGCTGTCCGGCACGCGGCTGTGCTGCGGCATCGGCGTGTGCAAGGCCTGCACGGTGGCGGCGCGCCGCGCACCCACAAGCCAGGCCCAGCCCATGCTCGCGTGCTCTACCCCCGTCGCGCTGCTGCAGGGCCAGAGCATCACCACGGTTGAAGGCACGGGCAGCATCGACCATCCCAGCCGCGTGCAGCAGGCCTTTCTCGACCACTTCGCGTTCCAGTGCGGCTACTGCACGCCAGGCTTTGTCATGGCGACCGAGATGCTGCTCGGACGGCTGCGGGTCCAGCCTGTGCGACGCGAGCAGCTCGATGCGGCCATCGAGGATGCCGTGGGCCAGCACATCTGCCGCTGTACCGGCTACGCCCGCTACCACCAGGCCATCCGCACCGTCGTGCTGGCGGAGAAAGGGCTGGTGGTCGCATGAAGCCCGTGCTCCTGTTGCTGCTGCTGTCAGGCGCCGGCCAGGCCGAGACGCTGTTCGAGTACGGCCGCCAATGCGCCGAGCAGGTCGCCGAGATCCCGGCCTTCAGCTGCATGGCTGGCGAAGAGATCCCCATTACTGTTGACGGCCGGCCGGTGCCGGCCACCACCGCGCCCGCGCAGTGCGACCGCCCGTCCCTGCTGCCCCAGCGCGACGCCGGCAGCCAAGGCCAGTGCGTGCCCGGCAGCCGTGCGCTGGTGCTGCGCGACGACAAGGTGGCGCAGATCAGCGCCATCTGCCGAAAGCAGGTCGCGCGGCCCGCGAACAGCCCCCTCTTCGACGAGATCAACGTCATCTCCCACAGCCTGAAGAAAGGCAAGACCTGCTGGTTCACGGCCAAGGCCAAGGCGCCGCTGAGCGTCGGCGCGGGCATAGATGGCCGCTGGGTGCCGTCGCCCAGCACGCTCACCCATCGGGCCCAGGCCGCCAGCCCCGAAGGCGTCAGGGCGCTGCCGGCCGACAAGGTCTGGCAGACGCCCCGCCAGGTCGCCTGGAGCCAGCCCGCCTGCGTGAACTGCCACGACAGCGGCCCCTTCATGTACAGCCCCTACATCGCGCAGACCACCCAACTGCCCGGCGACCCCTTCGGCTTCTATGAGCCCAAGGCCATCGGTGCGGACTTCAAGAAAGCCTGGGCCCGGCTGAACGCCTTCGGCATCACGACGCGCGGCAACACCTGCACGGCCTGCCACCGCATGGGCAACATGAACTCCTGCCAGGTCGCCATGGACCAATCCACGGGCCGGGGACACCAGGAGGGCGGCGACGGGTGGTCGAAGAAGTTCCCGCAGTCGCACTGGATGAGCCCCGGCAACCTGCACAGCAAGGCGCAGTGGGACGAGCAGTTCAGCGAGAGCCTGAAGCAGTTGGCGGCGTGCTGTGAGAACCCCCAGGGGGCGGGGTGCACGCGCGTGGAGTACGGGGCCAAGGGCGCAACGCGCTGAAGCTGATGCGCAGGGGCGTGATCAGATCCACCGGCATCCTGCGCTCCTGGCATGACGAGCGAGGCTTCGGCTTCATTGCGCCGACACGGGGCGGCGCAGAACTGTTCGTGCATGTCAGCGCGCTGCCGCGCGATGGCTCCCGGCCCGTGGTCGGCGAAACCCTCAGTTTCGAGCTGGGCCGCGGCAAGGACGGCAGGCCACAGGCGGTCAATGTGATTCGCTCGGTGGTGGGTGCTGACGCCAGGCCTGCGCGTGGGCGACGTCGCCAGGGCGCAGGCGCGCCGCCATGGCTCTTGAGGGGCCTGCTGCTGGTCGTTGTTGTCGCGGCGGCCAGTTGGGGCTTCAGTGCCTATCGCGAGCGTGCCCAAGGGCGTCACGTGGACATACCGCCCGCAGAGACGCCGGTGCCGCAATCGTTGCAGACCGGGGCGCGCGAGGCGCGCGAGGCGCGGTTCGGCAGCTCACCCGTCTACCGATGCGATGGTCGGACGAAGTGCTCACAGATGACGTCCTGCGCCGAGGCGACCTGGTTCATCAAGCATTGCCCCGGCACGCAGATGGACGGCAACCACGACGGCGTGCCTTGCGAGCAGCAGTGGTGTACCGCCGCGGATGTCCGCTAGCGCCGCGCAGCAAGAACGCGATCTGCAGATCGTCCTCCAGGGGCTTCAACCACCGCCATGCCCCGCCATCGCGGCCCCAAGGCTGAAGGCGTTCAACTCATCAGGTCGTAGGGCCCACCTCGCTCGAGCGCCTTCTGGTACGCCGGGCGCGCGTGGATGCGGTCCAGGAACTGGCGCAGCTGGGGATGGCTGTCCATGGCCCCTCCGCGCGCTGCAGCGGCTTCGATCGGGAAGCTCATCTGCACATCCGCTGCCGAAAACTCCTCGCCGGCGAACCACGGCCGGCTGCTGAGCTCGTCCTCCAGGAACTTCAGCTGCGCGTCGATGTTGGGCTGCACGAAACCCTTCAGCACCTTGTCCGCGATGCCCTTGGCGATGGGCTTGACGAAGAAAGGCATGGGAGCGCGCTTGACCTTGTTGAACACCAGCTTCATCAGCAGCGGCGGCATCGCCGAGCCTTCGGCGAAGTGCATGAAGTAGCGGTAGTGCAGGAGGTCCTGTTCACCCGTGGGCTTGAGTCGTCCCTGCCCGTAGCGGTCCACCAGGTATTCAAGGATGGCGCCGCTCTCGGCGACCGTCAGGCCGCTGTCCGTGATGACCGGTGACTTGCCCAAAGGGTGCACCTTGCGCAGCTCCGCCGGCGCCAGCGAGGTCTTGGCGTCGCGCTGGTAGTGCTGGATCTCATAGGGCAGGCCCAGCTCTTCCAGCAGCCACAGGACGCGCTGCGAGCGAGAGTTGTTCAGATGGTGGACGGTGATCATGTGGCTGGCTCCTCGTCCGGTGCCAGCAGCCTGCCGAACACCAGCTTCACGATCAGCAGCCCCGCGCCCGCGCAGGCCACCAGCACCGCGTGCAGTGCCCAGAACTTGGAGCCCGGCATCACCTCCAGCAGGCCGGCCAGCCAGCCCACGAAGCTGTTGCCGAAGAACAGGTGCAGGTAATAGATGCCCAGCATCAGGCCCTGCAGGCCACGCGGGGCCGCACGCGAGTACAGCGCCAGGCCCACCGGCATGATGTTGGCGAAGCCAATGTTGTTGACCAGCGCATAGGCGAACGACCAGAGGATGCTGATGCGCGCGCCGCCGCCCTCGATGGCCAGGGCCGGAATCATCAATAGCGCCGGAGCGCCGGCCGCGATGAAGCAGCCCAAGGCCATCTTGGTGATCTCGTCCGGCTCGCGCTTGCGCGTGGCCCACCAGCGCCAGAAGGCCAGCGAGGCCAGCATGGTGGTGGTGCTCAGCAATGCGTCCACGGCCTGCAGCCACGTCACCGGCACGGTGAAGCCTGCGACGTGCATGTCCATGTGCTGCTGCGACCACAGCGGGAAGCCGTTGTTGTACTGCTGATTGCCGACGATGGACAGCATCAGGATGGGCAAGATCAGCACCAGCAGCGCCACGCGCATGGCGCCGCGCCGACCCAGTGGCGGCTTGGCCTCGGCGTCCGCCTTGGCGGTGCCCCGCTTGGGTTCCGGCGGCAGCCAGCGCCGGCCGGCCAGGTAGACGAACAGGCCGATCAGCATGCCCACCCCGGCCGAGCCGAAGCCCCAGTGCCAGCCTACTTTCTCGCCCAGCGTGCCGCAGACGATGGGCGCGGCGATGACGGCGATCTGCACCGCCAGCATGAAGATCTGGAAGGCGCTGGCGCGGCGCTTGTCGCCTGGCGCATAGAGGTCGCCCACCTGTGCGGCGATATTGCCCTTGAAGGCGCCCACGCCCAGCAGCAGGCAGGCCAGGGCCGGCAGCAGCGCCGCCTCGAAGGCCATCAGGAAATGTCCGGTCGCCATCAGCAGCGCGCCGATGACGACGGTCTTGGTGCGACCGAGCCAGCGGTCGGCGATCAACCCGCCGAAGATGGGCGTCAGGTAGACGAGGCCCACGTACAGGCCGAACACGGCCGATGCCAGCTGCTGCGTCGTGCGGGGTCCGGTCACGTTCTCTATGGCGTGGCGCAGTGCGTCCATGCCGGCCACCTGGCCGATGTTGTGCGGCAGGAAGAGGTAATTGCTCAGGTAGAGCACCAGCAGCGCCTGCATGCCGTAGTAGGAGAAGCGCTCCCACAGTTCGCAGAAGGACAGCCAGCCGAGGCCGGCTGGATGGCCCAGGAAGGCTCGGTCGTGGCGGGTGCGTGCGTCGCTCGCGCTATCGGCGCCCGCGGTCAGGGTGGCGGAGGTCAAGAGGGATCTCGGGGATGGGAAAGCCGCGACTGTCCTCGCACGGCCGGGCCCTGGCAATGGGCAGTGCCCCGGGCATGACGGACGGCATGTCACCCGCGCGTGGAATGATGGGGCCGCTGTGCCTGCAATTTAGGAGGATCGCGTGAAGAGATGGGCGAGACGGGTACTTGGGCGGTTCGCGCCGGTGGCGCTGTTCCTGGCGTTCGCGCCGCTGCCAGCGACGGCGGGCGAGCTGGCACCCCGGCCGCTGCCGACCCCACAGGCGCTCGAGGGCCAACTGGCGGCCTTCGACGTCCCGGGCATCGCGATCGCCACGTTGAAGCGCTGCGAGCCAGACGAGGCCACCGTGGCGGGCCGGGCGTCGCTGGGGCCGCCGCGCGCGGTCGCGTCGACCACGGTGTTCGAGGCGGCGTCGCTGTCCAAGCCCGTCTTTGCGTGGCTGGTCATGCAGCTTGTCGACGAGAAGCTCATCGACCTGGACCGGCCGATGGCCGAGACCTTCGACTACGCGCGCATCCCTGACAAGGCCGCCTACTCGCAGCTGACGCCGCGCATGGTGCTGATCCACCGTACCGGGCTGCCCAATTGGGTCGATGGCGACACCGATTTCCCCGAACGCGTCGCGCCCATCCCTTTCCATCACCCGCCGGGCACGGCCTACAGCTACTCCGGCGAAGCCTTCCAGCTGCTGCAGGCCTTCGTCGAGCGCAAGACCGGTCTCACGCTGCAGGCGTTGTTCCAGGCGCGGCTGGGGCGCTGGATGCCCCACTCAACCTTCACCCGCCCCCTGCCGCCGGGCACGACGGCATCGCGCGGTTACCGCAGCGCGAAGCAGGCCAGCGGCGGTCGCGACATGACCAACCTGACCGACTTCGCGATGTCTGCGGCCTCACTGGTGACGACGGCCCAGGACTATGCGCGCTTCCTGTCCCTGGTCTGCAAGCGCGAAGGCCTGTCTCGTGCGGCCTACGACGACATGCTGCGGCCTCAGGGGCCGATGCCGCAGGGGGATTCGCCCTACAGTGCGTCGCGCGGACTGGGCTGGGTCATCACCGACCGCGACGGCACGACCCGTGTCAGCCACAACGGCAGCAACGGCGAATACCGTGCATATGCTGGCTTCGACCCGGCCAGCGGCGAGGGTGTCGTCATGTTGACCAACGGCGTCCAGGGCCGGGCGCTGATCGAGTCGCTGCTGGCGGGGCAGACGTCGGGGCGGCGGGCCGGCGCCAGCGCGCCCTGAGTTCTGCTGCCATGTCTTGGGGGCCGCTCGACCAGGGGGTAAGACCATGAGCACGGACATCGCAAACACTTCGGGCCCGGGCCTGTTTCCATCCGGTCAGATCCATGGGGGGGCGGTTTGAGCGGCCCATCCCGCGTCCTTGTCACGGGCGGCACCGGCTTCATCGCGGGCGTGCTGATCCGCCAACTGCTGGCTGCCGGCTGTGAGGTTCACACGACATTGCGTGACCCGAGGCGGGAGCCGGCCCTGCGCCGGCTGCTCGGTGCGGATACAGGTGAGGCGCGAGAGCAGCTGCGCTGCTTTGCCACCGACTTGATGGCAGACGCCGGCTGGGCCGAGGCCGCGGCCGGCTGCACCCATCTGGCCCACCTCGCCTCGCCGCTGCCGGTGGGCGTGCCGCGCGATGCCAACGAACTGATCTCCCCGGCCCGCGAAGGTGCGCTGCGTGCGCTGCAAGCCGCGCGCGACGCCGGGGTGCGCCGGGTCGTCATGACGTCGTCTGTCGCCGCGATTTCGTACGGCCACGGTCCGGGCGAGCACCGTTTCACCGAGGACGACTGGACGCGGCTGGAGGCACCCGGCATCCCGCCCTACGTGCAGTCCAAGACCATCGCCGAGCGCGCGGCGCGCGACTGGGTGGCGCGTGAGGGCCGCGGGTTGGAGTTCTGCACAGTCAACCCTTCCGTCGTGTTGGGACCGGTGGCCAGCGCCGACTACTCGGCCAGCGTGGTCATCGTGCAAAGCCTGTTGCAGGGCCGCATCCCGGCCTTGCCGCGTATCGGCTTCGGCGTCGTCGACGTGCGCGACGTGGCCGAGCTGCACTGGCGCGCGCTGACCGCGCCCGGCATGGCCGATGAACGCTTCATCGCCTGCGGTGGCTTCCTGTGGCTGCGGGAGATCGCGGCTGTGCTGCGTGCCGAGCTGGGCGAACAGGCCCGGCGTGTGCCGATGCTGGACCTGCCCGACTGGGCGGTTCGGCTTCTGGCCAAGGCCAGCCCCACCGTGCGGGCGGCGGCCGGCGAACTGGGCACGGTGCGGCACCAGGATGCCAGTCATGCGCGGGAGGTCCTGGGCTGGGTGCCGAGGCCGCCGCGCGAGGCCATCGTGGCGACGGCACGGGATCTGGTGGGGCTGGGCCTGGTGCGACCCTGAGCGCCCGAGTGGCGCCGCTACTTCGCGGCGTCGTCCACGGGCTTTGCGCCCGCCGAGCCTCTGGCCATGCTGAGCTCTCGTGCCTTGGCTTGTGCCAGCGTGGGTACGTTCAGCTCAACGCGAAGCTGATCAGGCACGCTCGGATCTACAGGCCGCAGCTTCATTGGGCGAGAGGGGTGGTTGCTGCTGAACTGGGTGCCGAAGCGTTGGGGGCGTCCAATGCTGACGAGGAAGCGGTCCAGGCTGGCGGCGGCCAGCCACTTGGCGCGGTGCTCGCCCTTGCTGATGGCCACGACGCAAAGGTCGTGGGCCATCAGATAGTCATCCGGATCGGTGGCGTGCTGCATGACCATGGCGGCGTGGTAGTAGTCCACACCGCTCGACAAGCTGCCGTTTGCGATCAACGTCTTGACGCGCTGCTGGCGCGCCTCGTCCCTCAGTGTCACGGCCGCCCAGTCCTTCCCCGGAGCGGGCACTCGATCGACCTGGTCCTCTTCGAACAGCAGCTTCAACTTGGCACCTGCTGTCGACAGGTTCTGCGCAGCATCGGGGCTGGAAGCGCCTTGCGCCAGGGCCGGCGCGGACATCGCAAGCTGAAGAACCAGCGCGCCCAGCGCGGCAGAGCGAAAGATCCGCATCATCGCCCTCTCCTCTGCCACAACGCCTTCTTCCCCTTGAGCTGCCGCTCGATGCCGTCATTGAGCCGCCCGCGCAGGTCGATGACTTCTTCCACGTAGCCATAGACGCCGGGGAAGCGCAGGTCGAGCCACAGCCACAGCGTGCAGATGCGCAGCGCCTGCTCCATGCGGTCCAGGCGGCCATGCTGGTCGTACTCGTCGAGGAAAAGCGGCTCGCCCGCCTGGCCGCTGCGCGCGTGGTTGGTGGCCCAGCCGTGGAACTGCTCCACCAGCATGGGTAGTCGCGCGTCCACCGGCGCCTGCGCGTAGCGGAAGCGCTCCTGCAGCGGCAGCGTACCGGCGTTGCGGTCCAGCGCCTCGGCCAGCTCCAGCATCTGCTCCAGCTCGGCCACGGCGAAGTGGGCGTCGTCCAGGCGCAGCTGCTGCATGAAGATGCTCAGCACCGCATAGAGCTTGTTGACGCCCATGCGCTGCGAGATGGTCTGCACATGACGCCAGTTCGGCGCCACTGGGGCCTTGAAGTCTCGCGGTGCGCGCGGTTCCTTGGGCAGCAGGGCACGCAGCGTTTTCATCGCATCGGCCTCAGCCTCCTTCAGCACGCTAACGAAGCCTTCGTCGTGCATGCCGTAGCGGCCCGCGCGGCCGGCGATCTGGTGCACCTCGCTGACGCTGAGCTCGCGGTCACCCACGCCGTCGAACTTGGTCAGTGTCGAGAACAGCACGCGGCGGATCGGCAGATTCAGACCCATGCCGATGGCATCCGTCGCGACGAGAACGTCACTCGCCCCGACGGCAAAGCGCTCGGCCTCGCGGCGGCGCACCTCGGGCGGCAAGGCACCGTAGATGACGCTGACGGCATGGCCGTTCTGCGAGATCTGGTCGCGCAGCATCAGCACGTCACGGCGGCTGAAGGCGACGACGGCGTCGCCCGCCTGCAGATGCGTCATTGGCACAGGCGCCGGCATCAGCTGCACATGCTGCTTGCGCTCAAAGGTGCGACGCTCCGGCTTCTCGCCGCAGAGCTGCAGCAGGCGTTCGATGGCCGGCGCGGCATAGGCCGAGCCGATGATGATGAGTTCGCGCGCCGGCACGCCGACGATGGCCTGGGTCCAGGCCCATCCACGCGAGTCGTCGAAGATCATCTGCGCTTCGTCGATGACGGCCACGTCGACGATATCGCGCGTGTTGACCATCTCGATCGTGCTGCTCACGACGCGCGAATCCGCTGCTGGCACGTTCTCCTCACCGGTCAGGAGCGAGCAGGGCACGCCGCGGCCTACGAGGCGGTCACGGCCTTCAAGTGCCAGCAGGCGCAGAGGCGCGAGATAGGCACCATCCAGCGCTTGCGCCAGGCGCTCGAAGGCCGCATGCGTCTTGCCGCTATTGGGCGGGCCGAGATAGAGCGTCACCTTGCGGCCCAGCTTGCGTGCCGCATCGAAGCTGTCTGGGTAGCCCTGGAAGGCCAGCTCGCGGCCCAGGCTGGCCAGCGTGTCCTGCTCTTCGACCTGTTGCTCCCAGCGGTCCTGGGCGCGGGTCAGCGCGGCCTTCAAGTCGTCATAGGGCATCGGCACGCCGCACTCGGCCTGCAGGCGCGGCAGCAGCGAGGCCAGCTGGGCCTCGTTGACCAAGGCCTCGCTGCGGGCGACGAGGTGGTTCAGATGCAGGGCCAGCTCAGCCTTGTATGAATACTCGGGCGCCTGGCCCAGGCCGTGCCGCAGCGCGGCCGTGTCGCCATCGCGGAAGAAGGCCCAGACCGGCTCCTCGGGAACCGGCACGCGGTGCGACAGGTCGATGCGCCACCCCTGGTGGGCCAGCGTGATGGGATGCACGCACAGCCGCGTGAACACCAGGCCCTCGCGGCGCAGGCCCAAGCTTTCCAGCAGATGCAGGCGCTGCTGCATCTGCGAACGCAGTGTGTTGGTCAGCGGCGTCGCGTCCAGCTGGGCCAGCGCGACGGGAATGTGGGCCGGCAAAAGCCATCGGCTCGGCCTGCCACCGCCGGCAGCCTTGGAGATCTGGATGCAGCCCAGGCGGTCGAGCGCCTCGTCGCTGCCGTCGTCGAGGTCGGCCGGAACCAGCACCTGGGGCAGGGCGTAGGCGGCCTGGCGAATGCGCGCCCAATCCTCGGGCGCGAGGCTCGCAGGCAGGCGGGCGGCGTGGCGGGGATGGGGAAGGGGGAAGGCCGGTGCAGGCGGCCTGGAATCGGGGAGCGAGGACTTCACGACAGAAGTGGAACACAGCTCCGTGGAGCGGGGGAAGCACCATGCTCCTCAAGTCGGCCATGAGGAATTTGCCTTGTCATGGCGGGCGTGGCTTGCACGGTTCCGATAATTCGATTATTCTGGAAAAATGGATGAAGATGAAGTGATCAAGTCCCTGGCCGCGTTGGCCCACCCCGTGCGGCTGAAAGTCTTTCGCGCGCTGGTCGTCACCGGTGATGCGGGTCTGACGCCCGGCACCATGGCCGAGGGCCTGGACATCCCGGCCAACACACTGTCCTTTCACCTGAAGGAGCTGGTCAACGCCGGCCTGGTGACGCAGGAACGTGCCAGCCGCAATCTCATCTATCGCGCCGCCTATCTGCGCATGGATGCGCTGCTGGGCTATCTGACCAAGAACTGCTGCCAGGGCGTCGCCTGCGCCGTGCCGGCCCCCCACTGCTGTTGAAGGAGCCCCTTGATGAAGCGTTTCCACGTTCATGTCCATGTCGAAGACCTGGCCCAGAGCATCGCCTTCTATGCCAAGCTGTTCGGCGCCTCGCCGACGCGGCAGGAGCGCGACTACGCGAAATGGATGCTCGACGACCCGCGCATCAACTTCGCGATCTCCATGCGGGGAGGCAAGCCGGGTGTGGACCATCTGGGTCTACAGACCGACAGCGAGGAAGAGCTGGCGGCGCTGAAGCGCCAAGCCGAGGCGGCGGACCTGAGTCTGCAGGACACCGGTGAGGCCAGTTGCTGCTATGCGCGAAGCGACAAGTACTGGATCGTCGACCCTCAGGGCATCGCCTGGGAGCAGTTCCACACGCTGCGTGACATCCCGACCTTCGGTGGCGAGGCCCAGCCGGCCGCGGCGGCATGCTGCCCGGGCGACGCCCCGCGCGGCAAGTCCGTGCCCATCGCCGTGAAGTCGGCGGGCAGCTGCTGCTGAGCGCCGCGCTGCGACCTGCGCTGTTGGCCGAAGGGCTGAAGTGGGCCACGCGGAGCGTGGCGGCGCGGTCCAATGCCTGGCGCAGGGCGTGGCCAGCCTGGGCCTGATGCTCGTGGTGCTGCGCCCGCCCGCAAGCCGCGCAGCGGGCGCGGTGGCGGCGTACATTGGTGCAACCTGCTGGTTCACCGCGTCCGCTTCCTTTGCCAACCCGGCAGCGACTGTGGGCCGCATGATCAGCGACTGTTTTGCCGGCATCGCACCGGCCAGCGTGCCGGCCTTCGTTGCCGCCCAGTTGGTCGGCGCGCTGCCGGCGCTGCCTTTGCACCGCGCCTTGGGTGCCATTTCCGCCTCCCCACCATGACCGACATCACCATCTTCCACAACCCCGCCTGCGGCACCTCGCGCAATGTGCTGGCGTTGATCCGCCATGCCGGCTTCGAGCCGCGCGTCGTCGAGTACCTGAAGACGCCTCCTTCCCGGGACGAGGTGCGCGCACTCGCGGCCGCCACGGGCCAGCCGTTGCGGGCACTGCTGCGCGAGAAGGGAACCCCCTTCGCCGAGCTGGGCCTGGGTGACCCGACCCTGGGCGACGACGCGCTGCTGGACGCCCTCGAACGCCACCCCATCCTGCTGAACCGTCCCATCGTCGTCACGCCGCTGGGCACGGCGCTGTGCCGACCTTCTGAGGCGGTGCTGGAATTGCTGCCGGTGGGCCCGCTGCCGCCGTTCACCAAGTCCGACGGCGAGGTCGTGCAGGACAGCGGGCGCCGCCGCGCGGCAGGCGCTGCCCGGCGCCAGCTGCGCTACAACGTCGCTTGCAGCCTGGATGGTTTCATCGCCGACCCCGAGGGGGGTTACGACTGGATCGTGGACGACCAGAGCATCGACTTCGATGCGCTCTATGCCGGATTCGACACCTTCGTCATGGGCCGCAAGACCTGGGCCGTCATGCAGGCCCAGGGCGAGGCGAACCCGTTGCGCGGCAAGCGCGTCATCGTCGCGTCGCGCACGTTGGCGGCCAGCGAAGGCGTGACCGTCGTGCGCGACGGTATCGAAACTGCGGTGGCGGCGCTGAAGGCCGAGGCCTCGGCGCTCGACATTTGGCTGTTTGGTGGCAGCGAGTTGGCCGGGAGCCTGTTCGCCGCCGGCCTGGTGGACCGCGTCGAGGCGGCCGTGATGCCCGTGCTGTTGACGCGCGGCATCCCGCTGCTGCCGCCCGGCGCGACTCAGAAACTGGCGCTGGTCTCGTCGCAGAGCCTGGCCAGCGGCATCCAGATGCTGGCCTACGACGTCGTGCGCTGACGCCGCTCAGTCGACTGGCCAGGGCATGGCCGCCGGCATCCGTGCGGCCTCGTCCGGCGGCGCTGCCCGGGGCGGGCCGCGCCGCGGCGCGTCGGCTTCGCGCCACCATGGTGCCGCAGGCTCGCCCTTGGCGGGCTCGACGGCTTCGCCCAGCCGCGGCATCAGCAGCTGGGCGCCTTGCTTGGGGGCCAGCTCCAGCAACGTCTCGGCCGGCTGGTCCCAGTCATGAAGCGCGAGGCTGAACGTGCCCCAGTGCACCGGCAGGAAGGCGCCCCCGCCCAGCAGCTGCAGCGCCTTCAGTGCATTCTCCGGGCCCAGGTGGATGTCGCCCCAGGATGGGTGGAAGGCGCCCACCTCCAGCATGACGAGGTCGAAGGGGCCGAGGCGCTCGCGGATGGCGGCGTACTCGCTGGTCAGTCCGGTGTCGCCACTGAAGAACACGCGGTGCTTGGGCGTTTCGATGACGAGGGACGACCACAGCGTCGCGTTGCGGTCGCGCAGCGAGCGCCCCGAGAAATGCTGCGACGGCGCCGCGTGGACGCGCAGCTCGGCGCCCGGTGCCTGCCAGTGCTCCCACCAGTCCAGCTCGACGATACGCGCCGCCGGCACACCCCAGGCTTCAAGGTGGGCACCCACGCCCAGAGAGGTGATGAAAGGCACGTCCTGCAGCTTGATGAGCTCGCGGATGGTGGGGAGGTCGAGGTGGTCGTAGTGGTCATGCGAGATGACGACGGCATCCAGCCTGGGCAGGGCCTTCAGCGCCAGTGGCACGGGCTGGAAGCGCTTGGGGCCGGCCAACTGGGACGGCGAGGCGCGCTTGCCCCAGACCGGATCGGTCAGCACGCGCAGGCCGTCTATCTCGATGAGCACCGTGGAATGACCCAGCCAGGTCGAACGCAGGCCCGTGTCGGCGGGCTTGAGCCAGGCATCCAGCGGATTCACCGCCGGCAGCGGCCCAGCCGGCGTGCGGCGGCCTTCGGCGCAGAGGAAGTCCGAAAGCGAGGGCCGCTCGGTGCTGTCACGCAGCCCCGGCTGGATGGGGTGCACGTTGTGGAAGCCTTCGCCGCCGTCGGTCACGCGGTAGCGGGGCGAGGCCCGCACACGTTCGAGGCGGAGGCCGGAGGCGCGTTTGCCGAGGGATTTCATCGCGAAACGGAGCAGACGGGAGCGTTTCGAGGTGGTAGCCGGGCGCGTGCTTTCAAGGCCGCGCCGGGGTCATGCCGGCTCCAGGGTGACTTGCCGTCCCCGCCGGCGTCCGTCGCCGCGCTGACTGCTTCTGGCAGGAGTTTCATGTCGCACCTCCGGTGTCGTCGCGCGATTGTGCGCGGCCCGGCGTGATGGATATCGCGGCCGGCCATCTTGAAATGCAGGGGGCCGGCGGCATGTGAGCTGCAGAAATCGCTCACACCGGGTGCCGTATGCCCTCCGTCATCAAGCTCTCCGTCCCCAACGAACTGCTGTCCCTGATCCGCCTGGCGCAACTGCTGCAGGCCCTGGAGGGGCAGGGTCACGCGGCCGACCCGCACCAGTACCGGTTGCTCGTCGAGAAGCTCGGTGCCGAGCTGCGCGAGCACCAGGGTCACGCCGCGTTGCCCGGGCTGCTGGACCATTTCCCCGCGGCCGGCGAGGTCTATGAGAACCTGCAGTACGCCCATGCCGGGCTGTGCCGCGCACCGCTGGAGCTGTCGCTGGGCTCCGAACTGGCGACGCGCGATCTGCTGGACCGGGTTCGTAAGGGCTAACTTCGGCGCAGGCCGATCTCGAACACGACGCCGTCGGCGACGTTGCGCGCCGCAATGCTGCCGCCCATCTTGGCCAGGTAGGTCTTGGCCACGAACAGCCCTTGGCCACGGCGCGCGCCGTCCTGGGGCTGGGCATCGCTGACACCGTAGTCGAAGATGCGTGCAAGCTGGTCTTCGGCGATCTGCGGTCCCTGGTTGTGGATGTCCACCTGCGCGAGCCCGCCCTCGACGCGCAGCGCCAGCGTGATGGGCGTGCCGGGCAGGCGGTAGCGGTCGGCGTTCGTCAGCACATGGGTGATGGCGTCCTCCAGCGGGTACTCGTCGGCCTGCACCCAGGCGGGGTCGGGTGCCGGCGCGTAGACGACGCCGGCAATGCCGGCATAGGCGGCGTTGGCCGCCACCTGGCGCAGGAAGGCGTCCAGATCCAGGCGGCCCACGGCCAGCGTCGCGGCGGCCAGCGCCTCGCTGGGCGAGGCCTGGCCGTACAGCACCTTCACGGCCTGCTGCATGCGCTGCACGTGGCGCCGGCTCGGGTCGGCGTCGGCCGCATGCAGCAGCATCAGCGATTGCAGCGGTGACATGATCTCGTGGCCCACCGCATGCCACTGGTCATGCTCGCGCTCGGCGCGCAATTGCTCGCGGCGCAGGCTGTCGCGGGCGTGCTGCAGCAGATCCGACAGGCTGCCGGCCAGGATGCCCAGTTCGTCGCGGCCGCGCAGGTCGGCCAGGTCCAGCCGGCCCAGCTCGAAGCGTTCCGGCGCCTGCAACTGGTGCGACAGCGTGGCCGCGCGTTTCGTCAGCGCCGCGACGCGGCGGATCAGGCCGATTTCGATGATGAGCCAGGCCAGCGCGATGGCGGCCAGCATGGCGGCGACCGGCCAGGCCAGTCGTGCGGCGCTGGCGCTCAGCGTGCGGTCCAGGCCTTGCAAGTCGCCGGTCAGCGTGATGTCAAAGCGCCCCGCAGGCGTGGTGATGCTGTCCCTCGCGGACAGCGTGCGTGGAGCAGCTGGCGCGGGCAGGTTTTGAATCAGCGCCATCAACCAGGGCGAGGGTGGTGCGCCAGTCACGTCGGCGCCCTGCAACAGCGCGACGACGTGGTTGCCACGCGTGATGCGCAGCGTTTCTCCCGGCGCCAGGGCCGCGGTCAGCTTGCCGAGGGTCAGCGGGGGCTGTGCCCCCGGGGTGGCGCTGTCGAACCCCGTGTCCCCCTCCGGGCCCAGCAGGGCCAGGCGCAGGCCGGTGCGGGCCAGGTCGGCTGGTGGCCATTGCGGCCCGCCGGGGCGGAACAGCGCCTCACGGAAGGCTTCCACCGGGAGGCGGATGGAGACGGTGGTGCGGCGCGCACAGGGCTCGGCGGCACCCAGGCAGGGCCCTTCGCGCCAGACCCAGCCGCGGAAGTCGCGCTGTGGCCTGGCCTTGGCCCGCAGCAGCGTCGTGTTGTCCGCGCTGTCCACCGTGAAGCCGGGCAACTGCCCGCGTTGCGCGTCCAGCATCTCGACGGGGGCCAGCCAGTGCTGCTCGGTGTCCCCCTGTCGGAGGCTGACCTGGACGCGGTGCACGTCGGCCAGGTCCAGCGCACCGCGCTCGCGGCTCACCAGCGGCGGGGCGTCCATGCCGGCCACGAGATAGACGAATCCGCCCGCATAGGCATTGCTGCCGACCGCCACGCACAGGCTGGCGCCGCCCGGGTACTGCAGCCCGCATCCCGCCATCTCGACGGCGCGTTGGGCCTTGGTGGCGTCGTCGAAGTCGATGGCAGCGAAGGGCAGCAGCTGTGGTGCGACCCAGCCCGCGTCCACCTGCGCCGGCTCAGGGTTCATCAGCGCGAGCTGGCCCGACGGGTGGCGCAGCTGGGCCACGATCTCGGCCAGCGATTTGGCGAAGGTCTGCTCATAGCGCTGCGCGTTGCGCTGCCGCTCCTCGTTCAGCAGTGCGACGGCCAAAGCCAGCGTGGCCAGGGCCAGTGCAATGAAGACGAGGTGAAAGACGATGCGGTTGCGGAAGGCCGCGACGCCCAGGCGCGGGACATCGGGCAAAGGCAGCTCGACGCGGCCGAGCTTCATTTCTTGTGGTCGCGCGGTCGCGAGCGACCCGTCTGGCGCACGGGGCGGCTATGCAACGCGACCCCCATCGGAAAGGCAAGCGTCGTCGCCGGCTTCTCGGGAGAAGAAGCGGGCAAGGCCGGACGCATCGATCTGCAGCCCCTGCCGCAACGCAGGGGCGAGTCCTTCAAGAAGGATCTGGTTTTCGATGCGCCGCTCGGTGACGCACGCGGCCGTCGACAGGACGAGCGCCGGATCGCCAGGCATCAGATTTCGACCGCCTGCATCGACAGGCGCGCATGGACGACAAGGGGATTCATGCGCTGAAGCCTACTGCCCGATCCACCGAAAGCCACGCATCGGGATGTTCTCGACGCCGTCGAAGCCGGGGTCCACGTCGCGGAAGGCATCGCGGATGGTGGCCACGTGCTTGCGCACGTTGTCGCGGTTGCGGCCGCTCTTCACGACATCGAACAGCTCCTCATAGCTGACCACCTCGCCCGCCCGGGCGTGCAGCGTGGCGAGGATGCGCTGAGCCGTCAGCGGCAGATTGATGCGCTGGCCGCGCCACATGGGCGTGCGCTGCTTCAGAGGGTCGAGCTGGAGGTTGTCGTCGCCGGCCCGGGTGGCCGCCCGGGGCGTCGGTTCTCGCAGCCGTGCGGTGCGCAGGATGTCCAGGAAGGTCTCGACGAACTCGGCCTCGTCGAAGGTGGTCTTCTGAAGGTAGTCCCAGGCGTCCAGCGCCTTCATGATGCTGCGGTAGATGGCAGCCGGCATGGCCGACACCACCAGCACGGGTGTGCCCAGGCCCTGCTTGTTGATCTCGTTGATCAGCGCCACGCCGGCATTGCGCTCGCGGCCCAGCTCGATGTCCAGCACGACGAGGTCGTAGCGCTCGCGCAGCAGGGCGGCCTCGGCGGCATCGCGGTCGAACCATTGGTCGACCACCAGCTCGGGGCGGGCGGCGCGTATCCAGCCGGCCAGTTGTGCGCTGGTGGTGGGGTCGTCCTCGATGATGGCGATGCGGGGCATGGCGGGATTATGTGGAGCCCGCCCAGCGCGGCTGGCGGAAGGAGTCTTCCGAGGGGTTCAGCCGCCGATCACGCCGCAGGCCACGCGTGCGCCGCCACCGCCCAGCGGGGCGGGGTGGTCGGAGTGATTGTCGCCGCCGGCATGGATCATCAGCGCGCGGTTCTTCACGTCGGCCAGCTTGAGGCGCGGGCCCAGCACCGGGGAGGTGGCAGTGCCGTCGGCCGCGACATAGAGGGGCGGCAGGTCGCCCAAGTGGCCGACACCCCAGGGCTCACCGTGCTTCTTGCTGCCCAGCGGGTCGAGGTGGCCGCCAGCGCCCAGCGCCGGCACCATGGCGCCGTTGCTCTCGCCGGGGGCGCAAGAGGGCTTCTCGTGGATGTGGAAGCCGTGAAGGCCGGGCGCCAGGCCCTTGAGCTCCGGGTAGAAGGCCAGGCCGTATGGCGTTTCGACGATGCGCACGCTGCCGAGCGCCGCGCCGTCGCCCTGCTTCTCGGCGGCGTTGACGGTCACGGCCAGGTCGGCCGCCAGGGCCGTGGTGCCGGCGAGCAGGCAGGCAATGGCGATCAGCACGTTCTTCATGGATGTCTCCTTGGATGCAATGCGCGAAAGCGTAGCAACGGGAGGCCCTGCGGGACGCCGCGGCACGTACCGACTTGGTGGTACAGGCCCCCCGGGATCAGAGGTGGCGAATCCACATCTATAGGAGGGTTCGCGGCGCAGGCAGTTTGGCGGCGAGATCGGCGGCCGAGTGGAACTGGACCGGGCGCGGTCCGGGCCAGCCATTTCGGCAGGCCGCCGGCACGGCCCGACGCACCACGTGGCGCTCGGCCTTGAAGGGATGGTTCGGAGCCGCCATGAAACGGTCCCCGGCCTGGGAGGTGTCGGCGGCGGCCGGTGGGGGCATGGCGGGATGCTGGCGCTCCGGAAGATTCCTTCCGCGTTCCTGGAAGACATCCGCCTCGCGTGCCTCTCGTCCCTTCCCGCCGGACTGGCAACCATGGCGGCCATGCATCGCTACCACCGACCACGCGATGCCACCACCGCCCAGGAGCAAGCCATGCTGCAACGCCTCAAGACCCTCGCCGCCTCCCTGCGTACTGCCTTCGGTCGCGGCGCCAGCCGCGGCCTTGGCGCCGTACCTACCGCCGCGCGGTCGCTGCGCCGCACCCTGCCACCGCTGCTGATGCTCACGGCCGTGACTGCGACCGGCTATGCGCTGGCCACCCACCCGCCCTTGCAGGCGGTTCCTCCCGGCCAGGCAGCACTGCGTACGAACCAGTTCAGCGGCGGCACGAACGAGTTCCGCACGGGCAGCTTCCTGCGCATCCCCGGTCTGCACGAGGTGCGCCTGTTCCCGCTGCGCGACCAGAGCTACCACCCCGCCGCCATCGCCAAGGCCGACGGCCCGGCGCCGCTGCAGTCGGTCGAGGGCCTGTCGCTGGGCCTGGACATGAACCTTCGTTGGACGGTCGACGTCACACGCCTGGCCGAGCTGTCGCGTCGGTTGCCGGACGACATCGAGGCCGACGTCATCGCACCGGCGGTGCAGGCCGTCGTCTACAAGCAGATCGCCATGCACACCGTGCGTGAGATCTTCTCCAGCCAGCGCGCCGAGATTGCCGCGGCGCTGGAGGCCGAGCTGCGTGCCCGGCTGGCCGGCGACGGCATCGTGCTCAGGGGGGTGCAGATCGGCTCGGTGGATCTGCCACCCGACTACCGCCGCGGCATGGATCGCCTGCTGGCCGACAGCCTGGCCAGCGATCGCATGCGCTACACGCTGGAGATCAGCGAGAAGCAGGTCAAGCAGACCGAGTTGCAGGCCGCCGCCGACAAGGTGCGCCGCGAGACCGCCGCCGAGGCCGCCGGGCGCGAGCAGATCATCGCGGCGCGGGCGCAGGAGGAGGCCATGAAGCATGTGCTGCCCTTCAAGCAAAAGCAGATCGAGCAGCGCGCGCTGGAAGCCCAGGCCGACAGCGCCGCGCGCATCAAGCAGGCCGAGGGCGCCGCCCAGGCGCGCCGTATCGAGATCGCCGCAGAGTCCGAGGCGCGCCAGAAGCTGGCTGATGCCGAGGCCTACCGCGTGACCCAGATCGGCAAGGCCAGCGCCGGCCAGATGGCGGCCGAGGGAGCGCTGCTGACCCGGCATCCGCTGCTGGTGCAGAAGGCCATGGCTGACAAGCTCTCGGACAAGGTGCAGGTCATCATCGCGCCGCCGGGCTCGGGCGGCTTCATTGGCAACGCGCTGCTTGCCGGCATGGCACCGACCGAAGGCGCGAAATCGGAACGGGAGTAAGCCATGCGACGCTTTGCTCTGATCGTCGTGGCGGCCGCGGCTGCAGCCGTGGTCATCACCCAGGCCGATGCTGCCGAGTTGCAGGCCTTCCCGCGCGCAGGCCTGGTGTCGCAGGACTCGCCGCTGCGCGGCGCGCCGCGCGATACCGCCTCGCTGCAGGCCCAGATGGGCCGCGGTGAGGCGCTGGAGATCCGCGCCGAGCGGGGCGACCACTGGCAGGTCTGGGACTATCGCCGCGAGCGCGGCGGCTGGCTGCGCAAGAGCCAGGTGCTGGTACTGCCGCGGGGAGACGGCGCCGCGGCCGAACTGCTGTCGCAGCTGCGCCTGGCCCGCCAGCAGTTCGGCACCGAGGGCCTGGGGCTGGGCCTGGCCGCGGCCTATGTGCAGGCCGCAACGCCGGCCGAGCTGGCAGGCCCCGGTGGTGCCGAAGCGCTGGAGGCCATGGGCCAGTTCGCCGAGCGCATCGCGGACCGTGCCTCGACCGCGGCGGCCAGGCCCAACGAGGGTCAGCTCGCGGCGCAGCTCGACGTCGCCGCGCGCTACGGCCTGAAGTTCGAGCAGTTCGAGAGCGCCGAGGAGGGCCGCGTCCAGGTCTGCTACGAGGGTGAGGCCTTTCGCCGAGTCCTTGTCACGGCCGCCACGCCTGAGCAGCGCGCCCGCGCGGCGCTGGCGCTCACGCGCCCCGACTGCCTGAACCCGCTGGCGACGCCGCGCGAGGCGGAGGCGCGCGACCAATGGCGTCGGCAGGTGCTGGTCCAGGTTGATGTGACCACGCTGACGCCGCCCTGGAAGAACCGGCTGCAGATGCGCCGCGCGGGGGTTGCCGCCAGCCTCGCGTTCGCGCCAACCCGCCGTGGCGCGGTGGGTGATGCAGCGCCGGCCCTGGCCGAGTTCGCAGCCATCGTGCCCAGCGAGCTGACCGAGGACGACCAGTCCGCCTATGCCGACACGGCCATGCGCGTGAATGCGGCGCGCTGGCTGGGCACGGGTGCTGGCAGCCGCGACTTCGGCGCCGTGCAACTCGCATGGCAGCCCGGTGCCGACGGCGAGCGCTGCGTGGAGCTGAAGGAAGGCGGTCGGTTGGCGGCACGCCGCTGCGGCTTTGGCCAGGTGGCGCTGGCCTCCGCTTCTCTGAACCGGGAGGGTCGCGCGCTGGCGCTGGCCGTGCAGCCGCTGGACGGCTGGCGCGAGTTGTGGCTGTTTCTGAAGGGCCGGGAGGGCTGGCGGGTGGAAGTTCTGCCGCCTGCGCCAGCCCGACCGGGCCTGGGTGTGGCCGAGTTCGCGGGCTGGGTACCAGGCGGCGCGCAGATGCTGCTGGCGCGCGAGTTCCGCGCCGAAGGCCGCTACCGCCGCAGCTTCGAGGTCGTGTCGCTGGACAACCTGGCCACCGAGCGTCAGTCCGGCGAGCCCGCACTGCTGGGTGCCTTCCAGCGCTGGTCCGATCCGGCCTGGCGCTCCGCGTCGCCGATGCGTCGCTGAAGCGCGCGGGCCGAGCGCCGCCCGTCGGGAGACGGTCCAAGGCGCGCCTTGGACAAGGCGTTTTGCTTCACGCGGCCAGGGACAGCGCCGCGTCGGCCCGCAGCGGCAGCTCCAGCCGCGCCACCGTGCCCTCGCCAGGCCGGCTCTCCAGCTCCAGGCTGCCGCCCAGCATGCCACTGGCCAGGCTGTGGGCGACGAACAGGCCCAGGCCGTTGCCGCCCTGGCCGAAGGTGGTGGAGAAGAAGGGCTCGAAGGCGCGGGCGAGGTCGGCCGCCGGCATGCCGGCGCCGTCGTCGCGCACTTCCAGCGTCAGCCGGTCGTCGGCGCTGCGGTGCGCGCCGATGCGGATCTGGCCGCTGCGGCCGTTGCGGAAGGCATGCAGGCAGGCGTTCTCCAGCAACTGTTCCAGCACCTGCTGCAGCACTTCGGCGTACCCGTGCAACATGAAACCGTCCGGCAGTTCGCAGGCCAGCCGCACATGCTCGACGCTGAGGTGGCTCCGCACCCGTGCCCAGGCCTGCAACACGGCTTCGCGCAGGTCGAAGCGCGAGCGCACCGCGCGGCCGCTGCCTTCAGTCAGCTGCTTGAAGCGGTTGACCAGGCGCAGCGCGCGGTCCACGTTTTGCTCGACGAGTTCGGTGCCGGCCGTCGTCTGCGCCACCCAGTCAGTCAGCTCCTGGCGCTTGAGCGGTGCGCCGTGAGCCATGCGCTGCGCGAAGCCGACGCTGCCCGCGCGCAGCGCGCTGGCGCTGAGCAGTGCGTTGCCCAGTGGCGTGTTCATCTCGTGGGCGATGCCGGCGAGCAGCTGGCCCAGTGCCGCCAGCTTGCGGCTGTTGACCAGCTCGTCCTGCGTAGCCAGCAGCTCGGCGGTGCGCTGCTGGACCTGCTCCTCCAGCCACTGTGCGGCGCGGCGCCGTTCCTCGGCGCGTCGCTCTTGGTCGATGGCGATGCCGGCGAGGTGGCTGACGGTGTTGAGCGCGGCCAGCTCCTCGGGCGAGGGGCGGCGCACCTCGCGGTAGTACATCGCGAAGCTGCCGATGACGCGCCGGTCCGGGCCGTGAATGGGCGAGGACCAGCAGGCCCGGAAACCGTAGGGCAGGGCCAGGCCGCGGTAATGCGTCCACAGCGGATGGGTGGCGATGTCATCGACGATGACGAGGCGGTCATCGAACATGGCCGTGCCGCACGAGCCTACTGTCGGGCCGATCTCGACGCCGTCCAGCGCCTGCATGTACTCGGCCGGCATGCGTGGCCCGACGCCCACATGCACGTGGCGGCCGTCCAGGTCCAGCAACAGCACGGTGCTGTACAGGCCCTCGAACTGGGACTCGATGAGCGTCGTTAGGCGGGTCAGCACGATCTGCAGGGGCTGGCCGGTGGCCACCATTTCCAGCAACTCGTTCTTGGTCCGGTTCAGTACCTCGGCGAACTCCATGCGGCTGATGTCCACCAGGCAGACTGCCACCTGAGGTTCGCCGTCGCGCTCTGTCAGCGTCAGGTGCAGCTCGTGCGGCCGCGTCTCGCCGGCGCGGGTCAGCAGGCTCCAGTGCTGGCTCAGCGAGCCGACCTGCTGCAGTTCGGCCAGCATGCCCTCCAGCGTCTCGGCCGAGGTGCGGCCGTCAGGCTGGCGCAGCGGGCACAGCAGCGACAGCGGCATGCCACGCAGGGCCTGCGGGTCGTAACCGAGCAGCTTGGCGTGCCCCGAGGCCGTGCCGACGATGGGCAGCTCGGGCGTGGCCTTCACGAGCAGTATCGCGACACGGGTCATGTCGTCCATCTCGGCCTCCGCTGTTTTTTGACCTGAGATTGCTAGGCTCCCAACTGTGCCGCATCTCGTCGCCGGACCCAACTGCCAAGTTCGGTAGGCGACAGGCGCCAGAATGCCGCCCATCGCTCACCCCTGCAGGCCCCGACATGCCCCAAATGCTGCTCATCGTCGAACCCATCGGCCAGCGTGCCGAACGTGGCCGCGTGGCCGGCGAGGCCGTCTACCAGCGCATGCTGGACTTCGCCGCCGAGCTGAAGGCCGAAGGCTTGCTGCTGGGGGTCAACTCGCTGGGGTCCGGGGCTCGCCGGCTGAGCAAACGTGACGGCGGCGCCCAGGTCTGGGACGGCCCGTTTGCCGAGGCCAAGGAAATGGTGGGCGGTTACTTCCTGCTCGACACGGAGGACGCCGCCGTCGCCCTGGCCTGGGCCGAGCGCTGTCCGGCGGCCGAGTGGGCGACGGTGGAGATCCGCGGCGTGGGGCCCTGCTACACCTGAACACGTCCGATACGCGGATGGGGGGAATTTAGGTAGTTTCCCGGGGTTCGTCGAAGTCGCGTCGCATGGATCGTCGTGGGCATGAAGGCAGCCCAGCGCGCTGCCCCACCCACCCAGGAGACGTGCCATGCGATTCATGATCCAAGTCCGCGCTAACGCGGTGAGCGAGCGCGGCGACCCGCCCGGCCCGGAGTACGCCAAGCTGTTCGAGGAGATGGGCGCCTTCCACGAGGAGATGGCCCGCGCCGGCGTACTGCTGGACGGCGCCGGCCTGCGTCCCAGCCGCGACGGTTGGCGCCAGCGCTACGGCGCGGACGGCCGCATCGAGCGCATCGATGGCCCCTTCGCCGAGACCAAGGAGCTGATCGCCGGCTACACGCTGATCCAGGTTCGCTCCGTCGAGGAGGCCCGGGCCTGGGCCAGCCGCTTTCCCAAGCCCTTCGTGGGCATGGACTGCGAGATCGAGGTCAGGCGGCTGTATGAGGACGCCGACTTCGCCCCTGGCGGCGACATGGCCATCGGCAGCTGAGGGGCGTGCGTCATGAGCAACCTGTCCATCGTCCTCCTCTGTGCCGGCCTGGCCGTGCTGCTGCTGCTGGGCTACGCGTCAACCCGGCCTGGCGAGTTCCGCGTTGAGCGCCGCACGCGCATCGCCGCGCCGGCCGACCGGGTCTGGCCGCTCATCTCCGAGCTGCGGTCCTTCAATCGCTGGAATCCCTACGAGCGCAAGGACCCGCTGCTGAAGAGCCAGTACGACGGTGCACCCAGCGGCATTGGCTCGCGCTATGCGTGGGAGAGCGACAAGGTCGGCAGCGGCAGCCTCGAGATCACCGGCCAGCAGCCCGGCCGCGCGGTGCAGCTGAAGCTGGACTTCGTGAAGCCCTTCGAGGCCCACAACCAGGCCGAGTTTGCGCTGCAGCCCACGGCCGACGGCGCCACCGAGGTGCGCTGGACGATGAACGGACCCGCCAACTTCCTGAGCAAGCTGATGGGCATCTTCATCGACATGGACAAGATGGTGGGCCGCGACTTCGAGGACGGCCTGCAGAACCTGCGCCAGATCGCAGAGGCCCAGTCATGAAGGACCTGAGCTTCGAGATCGACATTGCCGCACCGGTCGCCCGCGTCTGGGACTGCATGTTGGACCCCCTCGCCTACCGCGACTGGACCACCGCCTTCTGCGAGGGCTCCTACTTCGAGGGGTCCTGGGCCCAGGGCAGCCGCATGCGTTTCCTGGACCCGGACCGCAACGGCATGGACGCCGTGGTCGAGGAGAACCGCCTGCACCAGCGCCTCGCCCTGAAGCTGGTGGGCGACCTTACGGAGGGCCGGCCGACGCCGGGCAGCACCATCGCCAGCCATCCCGCGCAGGAGGTCTACGAGTTCAGCGCGACCGCCGACGGCGGCACCCATCTCGCGGTCCAGCTGCGCGGCTGGGACGATGGTTTCGCCGACCTGATGGCCGGCCTCTGGCCCAAGGCCCTGCAGCGCCTCAAGGCGTTGTCCGAGTCCACGCATTGAAGGAGCACGACATGCAGATCAAGGTCACCAGCGTCATGGTCGACGACCAGGAGAAGGCCCTGGCCTTCTACACGCACAAGCTCGGCTTCAGGAAGATGGCCGACATCCAGATGGGTCCCACCTTCCGTTGGCTGACGGTGGTGTCGCCCGACGGCATCGAAGGCGTCGAGCTGTCCCTGGACCCGATGAACCTGGAGGCATCCAAGGTCTACCAGAAGGCCTTGTACGACGCCAACATGCCGATCAACGCCTTCGTCACGACCGATGTCCAGGCCGAAGCGCGCAAGCTGCGTGACCGCGGCGTCGTCGTGCGCGGCGAGCCGGTGGACATGGGCCCGATCAAGGCCGTCATGTTCGAAGATGGTTGCGGCAACCTCCTCCACCTCGTGCAACCCCTCTGAGGCGACGCCATGCACAAGCAGATCTACGTCAACCTGCCCGTCAAGGACCTGGCTGCCAGCAAGGCCTTCTTCGAGGCCGTGGGCTACAGCTTCAATCCGCACTTCACCAACGACAAGGGCGCCGGCATGGAACTGGGCGAGAACCTCTACGTCATGCTGCTGGCCGAGGACTTCGCCCGGACCTTCACGCCCAAGGCATTCCCGGACCCCAAGACCGCGACGACCGGCTGGGTGTGCCTGAGCTGTGAAAGCCGCGAGGAGGTCGACGCCCTCGTCGCCAAGGCCAGGGCCGCCGGCGGCCACATTCCGAGCGAGGCGCAGGACCATGGCTTCATGTACGGCCATGGCTTCGAGGACCCGGACGGCCACCACTGGGAACTCGTTCATATGACCGGCATGCCGCCGCAGGAGTCAGCCCCATGAAGATCCAGCAAAAGATCACGCCCTTCATCTGGTACGAGCGCGGGGCCGAGGATGCGGTGGCGCACTACCTGAAAGTGTTCGGCAGCGGCCAGGTCACGCACACGCAGCGTTGGGGCGAGAACTCGCCGGGCGAGCCGGGTACGGTCATGGTGGTGCAGTTCGAACTGCTCGGCCAGCAGATGACCGCCTTCAACGGCGGGCCGCATTTCAAGCTCACCGAGGCGTTCTCGCTGATGGTCGCCTGCGAGGACCAGGCCGAAGTCGACCACCTCTGGGTGCAGCTCCAGGCCAACGGCGGCAAGCCCAAGGCCTGCGGCTGGGTCGAGGATGCCTGGGGCCTGTCCTGGCAGGTGATCCCGGCGGCGTGGTTCGACATGATCCGCGACCCCGACCCGGCCCGCGTGCAGCGCGTCTTCCAGGCCATCTGGGCCATGGAGAAGATCGATCTGGCCGCCTTGCAGCGCGCCTACGACGGCGCCTGAGCCCGTGAGCCATGCGGACCTCGCTGCAGGCGTCTGGCGCATCGAGCGCAGCCGCCTCGTCGGCGCAGCGGCCAAGCTGCTGCGCGACCTCGACGAGGCCGAGGACTGCGCACAGGACGCCCTCATCGCCGCCATGGAGCACTGGCCGCGCGACGGCCAGCCCGCCAACCCCGCCGCCTGGCTGATGACCGCCACCCGCAACAAGGCCCTGGATCGGCTGCGCCGCCGCGCGATGTTGGAGCGCGAGCATGAACACCTCGCGGCCGACGACGAGGCTGCCGGCGTCCATGTCGTGCCCGACTTCGTCGACCATCTGGACGCCGCGCGCGACCAGGCCGAGATTGGCGACGAGTTGCTGCGCTTGATCTTCATTGCCTGCCACCCGGTGCTGCCTCGCGAGGCCCAGGTCGCGCTGACGCTGCGGCTTCTGGGCGGGTTGGAGACTGCGGAGATCGCCCGGGCCTTTCTGCAGCCCGAGGCGACGGTGGCCCAGCGCATCGTGCGTGCCAAGAAGGCACTGAACGGCCAGGCCTACGAGCTGCCCGGGCCGGCCGAGCGCGCGCAGCGCCTGTCGGCCGTGCTGGCCGTCGTCTACCTGATCTTCAACGAAGGTCACAGCGCCGGCAGCGGCGCCAGTTTGCTGCGCCCGGCCCTGTGCGACGAGGCGCTGCGTCTGGCGCGCCAGCTGCAGCACCTGCTGCCGCAGGACGCCGAGGTGCACGGCCTGGCCGCGCTGCTGGAGATCCAGGCTTCGCGGCTGCCCGCGCGGCTGGATGCCGACGGCCGTCCGGTGCTGCTGCCTGACCAGGACCGCCGCCGCTGGGACACGCTGCTGATCCGCCGCGGCCTGGCCGCGCTGGATCGCGCGTTGTCCCTGGGCGAGCCCGGCCCCTACGCCTTGCAGGGATCAATCGCAGCCTGCCATGCGCGCGCAGCGCGGGCCGAAGACACCGACTGGCACGCCATCGTGGCGGGCTACGACCGCTTGCTCGCGCTCAACCCCTCGCCCGTCATCGCGCTGAATCGCGCGGTGGCGGTCAGTTTCGCGCACGGTCCGGGTGCGGCGTTGCCGCTGCTGGACGCGCTGGCCGCAGAGCCGCAGCTCAAGCGCTACCCCTTCCTGGCCGGCGCGCGGGCGGACGTGCTGGAACGGCTCGGCCGCGTCGCGGAGGCACGCGCCGCCTACGTGCACGCTGCCGAGCTCACCGACAACGAGGTGCAGCGCGCGCTGCTGCAGGGGCGCGCAAAGCGTCTTGCGAGCTGATCATCAATTGCTGCAGGAGACTGACATGGCAACCGAAGAACAAGCCGTCCGCGAGACGCACGAGGCCTGGATGGCGGCCGTCAACGCCGGCGACCTGGCGCGGCTGATGACGATGATGGCGGACGATGCCGTGCTGCTGAACCCGGGCGGGCCGCCGCTGGGCAAGGCCGCCTTCCCCGACAAGTTCACGGGCGGGCACGAGCGCTTCGTGCTGCGCTGCGCCAGCGAGCCGCTGGAGATCACGGTCGCGGGGGACCTGGCCTACACCGTGTGCCGCGACACGCTGCACCTCGTGCCGCGAGCGGGTGGTGATGCCATTGAACTGGCCGGCCACCGCCTGAGCGTCTACCGCCGCGGCCCCGATGGCCGCTGGTTGCTGGCGCGCGATGCACACACGCTGACATCCGTGTAGGACCGCGGCCGCGCGGACCGAAGGTCAGTGGCGCGGCAGCAGCGCCTTGGCAGCCTCGACGCGCAGCGCCAGCGGGGCCGCCTCGTCGTTCAGCACGCGCTGCAGGAAGTCCCGCGGGTCCAAGCCGCCCGGGGCCTGGTCCGAGGCCGGCACCGCGTTGGCGATGTTGTCGGGCGTGGTGGCCTGCATCGCCGCGTCGAAGACGGCCGGCTTGATCGGCTGCAGCCGGGCCAGCAGGTCCGCCTGGCCGTCGGCGCTGGGCGGGATGTCCAGCCAGGGCGTGTCGGCGAACACCGGCGCCAGGTCGGGGGCGACGAAGGCCGACCAATTCTCCGTGTCCGCCTGCTGCGCGGGCACGGGCGGCGCCTGCCACGCGGCGGAGGACGACGGCATGCAGCGCAGCCGGGCCGGTGCGATGCTCGCCAGATAGCGGGATCGCAGCATCGCCAGGAAGGCCTCTGCCTGCGAGACGCTCACCTGCGCCTGCAGCGAGAACCACAGCTGCAGCCCGTCCGTGCCGGACACCGCGATGCCCGGCGCCGGCAGCTGCAGGTCCAGCTGCACGCCGCGCCACACCTGCGACAGCGCTTCCCAGTCGGCCGGGCGAGCCAGCTCCAGCACCATCACGCGCGTCTGACCCGGGACGGGCGACGCCATCAGGTACAGGCGCTGCTTCTCGGACTGGAGTCGATTCATCGCAGAAGAGGACGTGGACGTGGGTCGGACAGCCTCAGCGTTCGGCCGTGTTCTCGCGCAACATGCGCTGCATCAGCGTGAAGAAGCGGTCGTAGAACTCGCCGGCGGGGATGGTCTCGGAGGCGACCTTGACGAGGGAGTCCTGCGTCGACGACAGCGGCACCGAGATCGAGCCCAGCGCGCTGACGCCCAGGCTCGCGGCCTGCGGGTTCTTCTTGAGCGCGTACTGGTCCTGCTGGGCGCTGACGTAGGCGGTCGCGATCTGCTGCTTGGGACCGTCGCCGACGCAGACGATGTTGAACGAGATCTCCACATGCACCTCGCCCTCGGGCTGGAAGTGCTTGTTGCCCCGCACCAGGCCGCCATCGGCCTTGTTGATGACGTAGCCCTGGCTCAGCAGGGCGCGGCGCGCAGCCTCGCAGGTGGTGTCGACATCGGCGTCGAACAGGCGCGAGAAGGTCTCTTCGGCGGCGAAGCTCTCGCCCTGGTAGACGGCCTTCCTGGGCCTGTCCGGCAGCGAGGGCAGGGCACCGCAGCCAGCCAGCAGCACGCCGATCAGCGGGGTCAGAAGCAGGAAGCGGGGGCAATGCATGTCGGGATTATTCCGCTGTCGGGTCCCGATTCGCGTCAAGTGACGAGAATCCCCTGCACAACTTCGAGAGGCCCGCATGGACACCCCCAGCGTTACCCTGATCCAGCGTCAGGGCTACCAGTTCGAACACCACTACGCACCGGGCCTGCCGGTGCTGCTGTCCGACGAGCCGCCGCCGGCGGGCACCGGCCAGGGACCGGACCCGGTCGAGCTGCTGGCCTCGGCCGTTGGCAACTGCCTGAGTGCCTCGCTGTGGTTCGCCAGTCAGAAGTACAGGGACGACCCCTCGCCGCTGCGTACCGAGGTGAAGGCGACGGTGGGCCGCAACGAGCGGGGACGCAACCGCGTGCAGGGCCTGGCCGTGGAGCTGCACCTGGGCAAGCCGGCCGCCGAGCTGGGCCACATCCAGCGGGTGCTGGACACCTTCGAGGACTTCTGCACCGTCACGCAGAGCGTGGCGCCAGCCATCCCCGTCACGCTGCGGGTGCTGGACAGCACCGGGGCGGTGCTGAAGGGCTAGGCTGGCATCTCCAGCCCCAGCTCCTTGAGGATCGTCTCGCGCAAGGCGTCCATCTCCGGGCTGATGAGCCGCCTTGGATGTGGCATGTCCAGCTCGAAGCGGGCCTGGATGCACGCGGGCCGGGGCGACAGCACCAGGATGCGGTCGGCCATGTAGAGGGCTTCGTCGACGTCGTGGGTGATCAGCAGCACCGTGTGGCGTTCCTCGGCCAGGATGCGGAGCAGCTCGTTGCGCATGCGCAGGTTCATCAGCGCGTCCAGCGCCGAGAAGGGTTCGTCGAGGTAGAGGATCTCGGGCTTGACGATGAAGGCCCGCGCCAGCTCGACGCGCTTGAGCATGCCGCCCGACAGCTCGTGGGGGTAGGCGTTCTCGAAACCCTTGAGCCCCACCATGGCCGCATAGTGGTCGGCCAGCCCGGTCTGGTCGGCACCGTGCTGTTCGCCGAGGCCGAACATCAGGTTCTGCTGGACGGTCAGCCACGGGAATACCGAACCGTATTGCGAGATGACGATGCCTTGCGGGCTCGGGCCGGGGTGTGGCCGGCCGTCGATGCGCACGCTGCCGGCACCGGGCTGCTCGAAGCCGGCGAGGATGTTCATCAGCGTGGACTTGCCGCAGCCCGAGGGGCCGACGATGGCGACGAACTCGCCCTCGGCCACGTCGAAGT
>NZ_DASWYS010000286.1:0-13692 GCF_036404855.1 Roseateles sp. | reverse complement strand
CGCCGCGGCCGTCCACCGTCTCGGCGGCGGCCGTACCCTGGAAGTAGTCATCAGCATCCGTCAGGCCCACGGTCACGTTCGCCTGGATGGTCACGGCATCCCATTGCGTGCCGTTCTCGAACAAGATGCGCTCGATGCCCTTGCCCGCGTAGTGGCCAGTGATGGTCACACTCTCAGGGCCGGTGCGAACCCGCACGACAAGATCGTTACCGGCACGCGAGAGCAGGATGTCAGATGGCGTGAGGCCACCTACGATGCGCAGCGTATCGACTTCCGTCGACGAGGCGCTCTGGTCCACGACAACGTCGATGCCACTTCCTAGGCCCCAGGCATACGTGTCGGCCCCCAAGCCACCTTGCAACAGGTCGCTGCCGGCGCCGCCGGCTAGGGTGTCGTCGCCCTCACCACCCGCGAGGGTGTCGTCGCCGAGTCCACCGCTCAGTGAATCTGAGCCCGCGCCGCCCAGTAGCAGGTTGGCCGCATCGTTGCCGATCAGCGTGTCATTGCCGGTGCCGCCCGTCGCGTTCTCAATCACCGTGCCGTACCCAATGAAGGATTGGTTGTCGGCCAGGATGCTGGCCGCCTTTCCGCCCTTGAAGTTCCACGAGCCAGGCGTCAGGTCGACGCTGACCGCCAACGTCTCTTGGCTGGCGTCGAATAGGTCGCTGCCAACGCTGTCCTGCACCCAGCGCTCGCCGAAGGTATGGACGTCATTGCCCGAGCCGACGGTCGGCGCCACGCCATAGAGGTACTGCAAGGCAGCGACATCGAAAGCCGCCAGCGCCGTCGCCCGCGCCCCGGACGACGTGTATGACATGACGGTATTGGCCGTCGAGTTCTCGCCATTGGGCAGCACCGGCGGCTCGAACGGATGCTTGAGCCCCAGCGCGTGGCCGATCTCGTGCAATAGCACCTCGAAGCCGCCATTGCCGGCGCTCAGCGAGCCGCGCGTGACGAGTTCGCCGAGCTCCGTCAGCCTTTGCTCGGCATAGATATCGCTGTTGAGGTGGATATTGCCTGTCGCCGGCTCCGCGTAGCCCGCCGCGCCGCCCAGGCCCGCGGACATCAGATCGTCTAGATGGAAAGTCAGGTCAGCTTCAGCCCCCTCGGCAAGCTCGGTGAAGCTCAAGTCCAGCACCGCGCTGAAGCACGACAGCGCCTCACGCACCGCCTGCTTCTGGGCTTCGTCGAATTCGCGGAACCCCGAGACGCCGGGGACGAAGGAATTCGCGAACGAGAAGCTCAGCGAGTGCTTGCCGGCCGCCCGGGTCTCTTCGCGCGACAACAGCGCGTTGACGAAATAGATCGACGCGAGACCGGCATAAGGGTCGGGTGGCAGTTCGCCCGGCGCGGGCGGCGGAGCCAGGGCCCGAATGTCCTCGGCGCCCCACACCGTGCCGTCCTCGAAGCGAATCTCGGCGACCACCGGCTGGCTCTCAGCTTCTACACCGTCACCGGCGCCCGAGCCCGAGCCCGTGGAGCCCAGACTGAAGGCGCTGCCACCGTAGTAGCCCTTCACCGTCACCTGGTCATCCACGCCGTACTTGATGAGCAGGTCATTCCCGGACCGCTCCAGCATGCGCACCTCGTCGCTGGCGAACTTGAAGACGATCACGTTGCGCGAGCCGTCTGCGACGTCGTCGTTCACGACGTCCTGGCCATCGCCCTTGGAGAACACATACATGTCCCCCTTGCCACCGCCGAAGAGTTCGTCGTTGCCCGTGCCGCCCTCCAGGATGTCGGCGCCATCGTCGGCCTCGCCGCCATCGCCGTAGAGCTTGTCGTTGCCGGCCCCGCCGCGCAGGTTGTCCTGGCCGCTGCCACCGAACAGCACGTCGTTGTCCGCGCCGCCGTCCAGGATGTCGTCGCCGTCGCCGCCCTCCAAGCGATCCTCGCCGGCGCCTCCCAACAGCAGGTCACCGTCTCCTTCGCCGTACAGCACGTCCTTGCCCGCACCGCCGTCCAGGAAGTCGCCGCCTTGGCCACCCGACAGCGTGTCGTCGCCGTCCTCTCCAAAACCGTGATCGTCGCCCTCGCCGCCGAAGACGAGGTCGTCATCCGCGCCGCCAAAAAGGTAGTCGTCGCCATGGTTGCCCCACAGCATGTCGTTGCCCGCGCCGCCTTGCAGGTAGTCGCCACCCATCAGGCTCTTGTCCATGCCGGGCGGGTAGTCCGTCGTGCCCGCCAGAAGGATCGCGTCACCAACGAGCCTGTCATCGCCGTCGCCGCCGGCCAGGACATCGGCGCCATAGCCCCCCACCAGCAGGTCTGCCCCCTCGCCACCGTCCAGAAAATCACGGCCGGCGCCACCGGAGAGCTCGTCCTTACCCTTACCGCCGTACAGCTCATCGTCGCCGTCGTAACCGATCAGCAAGTCGTTGTCGTCTTCGCCGTAGAGCTTGTCGTTGTCGTTGGCGCCATAGATGACGTCATCACCGCCGCCGCCATACAGCCTCGCGCCTTCGGCGTTCGTACCCGGAGGCAACATTTCTCCGCCGTAGCCGTAAGACAGAACGACTGACTTGGCTTTTCCAAAGTCAGCGCTCGGCGCAGCCGTGAGGTTGTCGCCACGATGAACGGCCTGACTGTCACCTACCTTCAGATAGATAGAGAGATTCGGCTCCAAACTCGCATTGGAGGCGTCTGCATTGCTCCACCACAGGCGGATGGGGCCATTGGTGGAGTTGTACACATTGGATGTGAACTCCAGGTCCCAGGCAGCCAGCTCCGGATGAGGTGCCGTGAACCGCTGACCGTTCACGTAGTAGTAGAACTGACTCGCAGTTTCATCGTCGGAGTAAAGAAATCCACTGGGCGAAGGGTCCCAGAAAATGACCTCTTCACCCGTTCCGGCCCTCGTGCCGCGACTCATACTGAAAGTGCCTCCGGCCCGGATGAGGTCGTTGCCGAGCCCTCCGTAGGCGACGTCTCTTCCTGATCCAGTGAGGATGAAGTCCGTCCCCTCGCCGCCTTCCAGCCAGTCGTCCCCGCCCGCCCCATCGATGATGTCGTTGCCCGAGCCGCCGAGCAGCACGCTGTTGGCGGCGCTGCCGAACAGCAGGTCATTGCCCTGGCCGCCGTCGGCGGCGTCCGAATAGGCCAAGTCGACGTAGTTGTTCTCGGCGCGTGTCGGAAGGGTTGCAGCGACCACATCCGGCCGTTCGCGTGTCGTCTCTTCTCCTGACAGCGTGATGCCGTATTGGCCGGGCTGCCAGTCGCGCAGGTAGATGGTGTCGAGCTTGTCGCCGGCCTCGCCCAGCGCCAGCAGAGTCGATCCACCCAGGTCGTACTTGCGGATTTCCATGCCGTTCTCGGCCACCCAGGCCATCTTGGCGGCGTCGTAGGTGGCGGTGCCCAGGCTGCCTTCGGTGAAGCTCAGCGAGTTGCTGCCCTGGTTGTCTTCCAGCAGGTCGACGCCGAAGCCGGGCGCGTCGTAGACGTAGGTGTCGCTGCCCGCGCCGCCCTTCAGATAGTCGGCGCCCTTGCCGCCCTTTATCCAGTCGTCGCCGCCACCGGCATCCACGTAGTCGGCATCGTCGCCGCCGTTGATGAGGTCGTCGTCGCCGCCGCCCTGGATCGAGTCGTTGCCCGCGCCGCCGTCCAGCGAGTTGTTGCCCTGGCCGCCGATCAGGATGTCGTTGCCCGCACCGCCGTCCAGCAGCGCGATACCCGTGCCGCCTTTGATTTCGAGGATGTCGTTGCCGGCATCGCCTTTGAGCGTGTTGGTTTCCTCACCACCCTCGTCAAACAGGTAGTCGTTACCTTCTCCACCGTAGAGCTTGTCAGAGCCCGTGCCGCCATTGAGAAAGTCCTTGCCATCGTCGCCATGCAACTCGTCATTGCCGGAGCCGCCAAGCAGCAGGTCGTTGCCTGTGCCGCCACTCAGAGTGTCGTTTCCGGTGCCACCGCTGAGCAGGTCGATGCCCGCGCCACCGCTCAACAAGTCGTTGCCCGAGTTGCCTTCGAGATAGTCGTCACCGCCGCCGCCGCTGAGTTGGTCGTCACCTGCGCCACCAAAGAGGCGGTCATCGTTACCCTCACCACTCAGCACGTCGTCCGCCGAGTCGCTGCCAAAGATCACATAGCGCGTCTTGTCGTTCACGTCCCCGCGCTGAATCTTGAGCTTGCTGCTCTTGTCCTCCCAAACGATGTTCTCGCCATTGAAGGGGCTGGCGGACGATGGAAGATTGATCGTGGTGGACAGGCTGATGTAGTCGCCGTTGGCGTGGTTGAAATACTGCTTGCGCTTCAGGAGCTCGGCACGGCTGGACAACCATTGGTCGGACACGTTGCCGCCCGGGATACCAGCCGACAACGGCAGGCCCAGGGCCAACTCGCGGTCAGCGTTCCACTGCTTGAACACGTCGCCCCAGGCGGACTCCAATAGCGCATTGGTATCTGAAGAGATGCCCCCTTCTCCCAGCAACAGCGCAAAAGGGCTCAAGCTGTACAGCGCCGCATAGGCCCCGAAGTCTTTGCGGGCGCGCTGCCCCAGGTCGAACACGTTGGCGGTAGGAACCAGGGTAAGCGTCAGTTGGCCATTGTTCGCCTGTGTGAAGAAGTCGCTTTTCTGGACCTCGTCGAGCAGCTCATAGAAGCGGTCGCGGCCGGAGTTGACTTCCTTGCCGTCCACCACTTTGGGTTGGGTGTCCCACCAGAGATTGCCGTCCTCGGCACCCACCAAGTGCGTGAATTCACTGTCTGGCGCTCCGCCCGGGTTGCCAAAGCGCTGGCCGCCCAAGACCAAGTCCGCGAGGGCGTTGAGCGTGTTCTCCAGCACGTCGCCTTCGGCTTTGCCCTGGCCCTCACCGACTGCAAGATCCCCATTCGCCGCGCGAAGATTGGAAGCATCCTTCAGGATTGCGCCTACTGTTGCAGCTTCGGTCGCGCGCGCAGTCGTGGGCAGCATGTTCAGCAAAGTGTTCTGCACATTGAGTGAGTCCACCAGTAAAACCAGACTGTGGGTATCGCCAAAGTCCTTGGTTTCGTAGCCGTTCACCAGCAACTTGACGCCGGTGTACAACAGTAATTGAAAGGCTACCGCGCCGCCTATGCTCCCGCGGTACAGCGGCTGATCCTCAATGAACACCCGCACGTCGGTACCAATGTGGTACTGCGAGTTGGCTACCGCCGACGGCGATGTGTCACCCACGATGTCGAACTGGTTGGGCTGCTTGGTCAGGTACTGCTTGCCGCCAAAGGCCCGCTCCAATCCACCCAACAAACTGGCCGCATCGGTAAACTTACCCATGGTCAGCACGGCCATTTGGTAGTCCAGGTCGTGCTGCGCCACCTGCGTATAGGCGGGCTGCGTCAGGCCGATATCGGATTGCAGGCGAATCATCTCCTTGCGAATGTCGTTGATGCGATCAACAGCTTTGCGCAGCATTACGGCCTCAATCAGCAGGGCTGGGCCTAGCCCTCTGAACTGGATGTAGTCGCTGAGACGCGCGTAGTCATCAACGCTCATCGTGCCGCCAGCCTTGACTGCTGTGCGTGCCGAGTCAAAGAGTGCGCCCACATAGGGATCACTGAAGTCGAACTTGGAACTGCCGTCCGCGTTGCCGTCCGCCAGGCTGGCAAATTCGGCGATCAATTCACTCAGCGTATTGTCAGGCGTATGCCCGCCAATGCCAGCGCCATTGAATGTGACCACCTGGTCGGCGACATTTGAGTGCATCTCATTGAAGACCGATGCGAGGTGCCCGCCCAGGCTGTAGCCGGTCACGCTGAAAGACTTGTACGGGTTCACCTGGTTGACCAGCTTACCGCTTGCCACCAGCTCCTGATACCAAGCTTCCATGTCGCGCACCTGGCCCCAGGCAAAGCCTGTCTCCTTGATCTCCAGGGCGTTGGTGGCTTGGTTGTCGCGAGCGGAGTCATCGATGAACTCCGTGGAGCGAAAACTCATCACCAGGTCGCCACGCTTGGCGCCAGTCGCCGGATCGTCGGCGGTGCACTCGAACAGAGTGCCGCTGAAACCGCTGGCGGTGTTGGGCTTTTGCTCGACGACTTTCCAATGTTCGAGGAAGTGGGTGGCTTGGGTGGCGGTGAAACGACTAGCGTGACCATTGCCAAATATCAAGGCATCCCTCAAGTCGGTTCGCAACGCGCCCGTGTCTTTGTCGGCAAGAAAGGCCTCAGCTGCCATTTGAAGGTCGGCGTACTTGAGGAGATCGGCAATAGTGGGGTTGGTCATGGTTCAGTGCTCCCTGTGGATTGGTTTCAGAACCTTTTCAGTGAAGTCAAGCGATTGCCCGGCCTGCGCCGTGAATGCCGGTTGTGAGACTCTGCTAGGGGCACCACGATTAAATGACGGGCATGCGTTGCCTGCGGCAAATAGCCACGGTGAGCGTCCGCCCGAGCGACTGCCCTGCGCCCAATCGACCATGTACCCGATGCGCTCGGCAAGGACCTCCTGCGTCTCAAGGTCGATGACCTTGAGCGAACTGCCGGCGATCCAGTGCACACGTTCCTCGCGCGTGGAGATGTCCTCGAACTTCACGCCGTAGCGAGCGGTGCGTTTGACAATGGGCGTTCGATCCAGAACAAACCGGGTATAGCCCTTGAGATAGCTCTTGTTGTATTGCCAGGGCTCTTCAATGCGACCGGCGTAGCGATAGAGCTTGCTGTCCCTGGGGTCAATCGCCTCAACGTAGCGGTAGCCGAAACGCCGAGGGACGCCGACGAAACTGGCTCTGTCTTCCGGCTTGTGGTATCCGTGGACAAAACTGAGGATGTAGTTGTCGCCCGTCGAGTCATGCCCATATGGGTCATCCAACTCGAACTGCTGTCCGTGATTGGTGCTCATCCGTACGTTCACGAGGTACACCCCCTCAACGTCCTCCACCGTCTTGTGAATGAACTCCCCCGATTTCTTGCACCGCTCCTGCCACATCGCATAAGCCTCCTCGCGCTTCTGCTTTGCCTTCCAATCACGCAGCATCGGCGGGCCCATGCAAGAGCCGAGCAGTGCCACCGTCGCCATGGCAGCAAGCGCAAAACGTTTCCAGCGGCGTGCTGGAGTAGGTTGTGTGCTTGGATCAAGCGGCATTTGCAAACCTCTCCGCGTTGGCCGCAGCGCGCGTGAGTTGGTCTCCGGCGAGCTTGATGCCGAACTGGTCGGGCTGCGGTAAGGTTGAAGTCCCGTCAAAGTCGATCATGTAGAGCATTCGCATAGTGGTTTAACGCAGCACGTTGAACTTTCAGCGACGCTTCCGCCAAACATATCTGACTGAACGCTCGAAGCCCCAATTGAATGCCGTAACAATCGGTGGCTGTCTTCATCGCCTCAGCGCGCATCGTCGACGAAGCACGCAAAGCAAAGCCTTCCAATGTTTGCGCAGCGATGGCGCTGCGGTCGAACATTGAAATTAGCCATCCATTGAACCCGTGATTGAGGACCTCCCTCACCGGCGCGGTATGCGACCCGATGACAAAACAGCCCGTCGCCATCGCCTCCAGCATCGACCAGCTCAACACAAACGGGTAGGTCAGGTACACATGCGCGGCCGATACCTGCAACACCCGCTTGTAGCGCTCATAGGGCACTTTGCCGAGAAAGTGCGTGCGCGTTGGATCCAGCTGTGAGCCCACCTCAGCCAGCATCTTTTCCCGCCAGTTCGTCGCCCCTTCTGGCATGCGCCCGTAGCTGACGTCGTCGCCTCCGACGATGACCGTGTGGCAGGTCTTGTGCTCCTTCTGGACGGCCGGCAATGCCCGCATGAACTGGTGGAAGCCCCGGTAGGGCTCCAGGTTGCGAGCGACGTAGGTGATGACCGGGTCGCCCGCTTTCAGCGCGGTGCCATTGGGCAGCTTGATCGCGGCCTTCGGGTCAGGCCCCAGGTTCTCGGTGTCAATGCCTTCGTGGGCCACCGTGATCTTGTCCAGGTAGGCCTTGGGGTGTTGCGCCTTCTGCCAATGCGTCGGGCTGATGGCTGCATCGCAGTTCTCCAGGTTCAGCAAATGCAGCGCGTTCCAGACACGGATGCGCGCGCGGTCGTCGAATGTGACAGGGAACTCCGGATCAAAGCCGATATCGGCGCCTTGCCAGTCCGGATCCAGCCCGTTGCCTTCGGCCGGAGCGTTGTAGAACCACTCGGCGTAGTGCACCAGCCGCGTGTTCGGGAACACGTCCTTGGCGTTGAGCGTCTCACCCCAGCCCGGATGGGCCAGGATGACGTCGGGCGTGAAGCCTTGCGCCTTGAGCTTGAGTAGTACGCGCGCCACGGCCTGGCCGTGCAGCACGGCGTCTTCCATGCGGCGCAGGTAGTGATGCTGGGCGGGGTTGACCTGGCGGTGCGGCTTGTAGCGGATCAGCGTAAGCCGGCCGCTCTGCTCAAGCTCGGGCATGCCAGGCGCGGTGTCGCGGCCGATGCCGATGACCTGCCAGCCCAGCCGTTCAGACCACGCCTTGGCCACATGGCGGAACTGGCCGGGGAAGTTCTGGTGAATGATGAGAACGCGCATGGGCTAGGTTCAACGTTCCTGGATCAACGTTCTTTCAGGCTCTCGTCCAAGTGCTGCTGCACCGGGCTGAGCAGGTAGTCGATGACGCGGCGCTTGCCGGTCTTGATCTCGGCCGTGAGATTCATACCGGGGGCGAGCTTGATGCGCTTGCCGTCGACGTTGATGGCTGACTGATTGAGCACCAGGCTTGCCGGGAAGATGGCGCCGCGCTTTTCGTCCTGCACCGCATCCGCCGCGATGCTCCGGACCTGCGCTTGCACGGTGCCGTAGCGTGTGTAGGGGAAGGTCTCGAGTTTGATGCTGGCATCCTGCCCCGCGCGCACGAAGCCCACGTCCTTGTTCTCCATGACGACCTCGGCCGTGACCTCAGCGTCGTCGGGCACCAGCACGAGCAGTACCTGGGCCTCGGTCACGACGCCGCCGGCCGTGTGCACGGCGAGTTGCTGCACGGTGCCCCCCACGGGAGCGGTGAGCCGCGTCAGCTCATTGCGCTTGTCGGCCTTGGTGCCTTCTTCCGCGAGCTGGCGGGTCTTGAGACCGGCCTGGGATTCGCGGTCCCTCAGCGTGCGCAGGGTCTCGGCGCGGTAGGCATTGAGGCCCTGCTCAGTTTCGGTAAGTGCGGCCCTGGCTTCGAGTAAGCGGGCCTGTGCGGTGGCAAGGTCTCGCTCGAGCTCGATGCGCTCACGAGTGCGGTCCTGGCCGGCATGGTGGGCGACGTAGCCTTGTTCCGTCAGCGACTTGAAGTCCTTCTCGCGCTGTTGGGCCAGCGGCAGCGTGGTCTGCAGCTTGGCGACCAGTTGTTCGGCAGTGGCAATCTCGGCCTTGCGACGCGAGGTCTCGGCAGCAAACTTGGCCAGCTTGGCGTTGATGTCGGCCCATTCGCTTTGCAACTGGGTCTGCACGCTGGCCCGGTCGGCGACGTTGAGGCCAGCCAGTGACACTGCGCTCAGGCTCGGTGCGCGGCCTTGGGTTAGCGCGGCCAGCAGCGCCTGACTGCGCAGGGTCTCGGAGACGGTGGCGCTGCGCTCCTCGCCCACGCGCGCACGGTCGGCGGCGGTGAGCGTGCTGTCCAGCTCAATGAGCAGGTCGCCCGCCTTGACCTTGTCGCCGTCCTTCACGTGGATGGCTTTCACGACGCTGGTCTCCAGCGGCTGGATGGTCTTGCTGCGCTGGCTGACCACGATGCGGCCCTGGGCGACGGCAACGATGTCGATCTGCCCGAAGCAGGCCCACAGCAACGCAATGGCGAAGAGCGCGCAGATGGCGATGAGGGCGCGCCGGGGCCGCCCTGAAGATGGCTCGATAGCGGGCCAGTAGCTCGATGACGGGGTGGCGGGGCGCTTCGGTAGCTTCTTGCTGGATGGATGCGCTCGTCGTGCTCATGCCGTCACCTCGGCACCGGCCTGCATGCGCCACAGGTGGGCATAGAGCCCCTGCGGCTTGGCAATGAGCTGATCGTGGTGACCCATCTCGACGATCCGTCCCCGGTCCATCGCGATGATGCGGTTCGCGTTGCGCACCGCGCTGAGCCGGTGGGCGATGATGAAGACGGTACGCCCCTGGCAGATGGCGCGCATGTTCTTCTGGATGATGGCCTCGCTCTCGTAGTCCAGCGCGCTGGTGGCCTCGTCGAAGATCAGGATGCGGGGCTGGCTGAACAAGGCGCGCGCGATGGCGATGCGCTGGCGCTGGCCACCGGAGAGGCTGCTGCCCTGCTCGCCGACGGTGGTGTCGTACCCCTGGGGGAGCTCGGTGATGAACTCGTGGGCGCCGGCCAGCTTCGCCGCCTGGATGACGGCGTCCAGCGGAGCGGCCGGGTCGGCAATGGCGATGTTCTCGCGCACGCTGCGGTTGAAGAGCATGTTCTCCTGCAGCACCACGCCCACCTGGCGGCGCAGCTGGGCGGCGTCGATGAGGGCGATGTCGTGCCCGTCCACCAGCACGCGGCCGCTCTCGGGCACGTACAGGCGCTGGATGAGCTTGGTCAAGGTGCTCTTGCCCGAGCCGCTGCGGCCCACGATGCCGATGACCTCACCGGGGCGCACGTCCAGGCTGACGCCGTGCAGCACGGGCTGGGCGTCGGGGCGGTAGCGGAAGGTCAGGTTGTCCAGCGTTACGTGGCCCTGCAAGCGCGGCAGCGGGCTGACGCTTTGCGGTGGAAGCTCGGTTCGGGTGTTGAGTATGTCCCCGAGGCGTTCCATGGACAGGCCGGTCTGCTGGAAGTCCGTCCACATCTGCGCGATGCGCATGATGGGCTGGGCGACGCGGCCGGCGAACATGTTGAAGGCCACGAACATGCCGACGCTCAGGGCGCCTTCCATGACCAGGTGGGCGCCGTACCAGAGCGTGGCGGCATTGACGACCTTGCCGATGAGGTTGATGCCCTCGTGGCCGTACTGGGACAAGGTCTGGGTGCGCAGGGAGGCGCTGACATAGGCGGCCAACTGCTCGTCCCAACGCCGGGCCATCTGCGGCTCCAGGGCGCTGGCCTTGACGGTCTGGATGCCGGTCACTGTCTCCACGAGCAAGGACTGGTTCTCGGCGCCGCGCGCGAACTTCTCGTTGAGGCGGCCGCGCAGCACGGGGACGATGCTGAGGCTCAGGAGCAGGTACAGCGGCAGCGATGCCAGCACGATGAGCGTCAGCGGCACGCTATAGGCAAACATCACGGCGATGAAGATCACCGAGAACAAGACGTCCAGGACCAGCGTGAGCGCATTGCCGGTGAGGAACTGGCGGATGTTCTCGAGCTCGCGGACGCGTGCCACGGAGTCCCCGACGCGGCGCGCCTGGAAGTAGGCCAGCGGCAGGTTGAGCAGATGGCGGAAGAGCCGCGCGCCGAGCTCGACATCGATGCGGCTGGTCGTGTGGCTGAAGACATAGGTGCGCAGCACGGTCAGGACGCTCTCGAAGAGCATGATGACCACGAGGCCGATGACGATGACGTCCAGCGTGGTGATGCCCTTGTGTACGAGCACCTTGTCCATCACGACCTGGAAGAACAGCGGCGAGACCAGCGCGAAGAGCTGCAGGAACAGAGACACCAGGAGCACCTCGCCCAGCAGCTTGCGGTGCTTGACGATGCTGGGAATGAACCAGGAGAAGTCGAACTTGGCGAGTGCGCCCGTCAGGCTCGCGCGGCTCGTGACCAGGACGAGTTCGCCGCTCCACTGCGTGGCGAAGACCTCCATCGGCTCGATGGTGGGGCGCGCAGCCTGGGCGCCGTCGACAACCGTTGCTGACGGGTCCATGAAGAGCACGCGCTGGCCGTCGCACTGGGCCAGCACGACGACGCGGCCATCGTTCATGGTGGCAAGCGCGGGCAACGGGGCCAGGGTCAGGCGGTCTGCAGTGCTCCAACTTGTCTTGGCCTTGAGGCCGAGGCATTTCGCTGCCAGCAGGATGTCCTGTTGGCTGACAACATCGGTCTCGCCCAGGCCCAACGTGTGGCGCAGCGCTTGAGGCTCAGCGGCCACATGATGGAGCCGAGCGAGTATTGCAAGCGCCTGAAGACCATTAGGTGACGGCGCGCCAGAGGACCGATCTGGCACCGGACCTGCGGACATGGCGTCGCCGTCCGCCGGATGTGATGCCGGCACGCTAGTGGAATGATTCACACAAGAATGGCCCTCCCAGCCAGCCCAAGCATTCGCTCGGGGGATGCATCGCGACAACCGCGTGCTACCTCATCTATTAAGCGGAAGTCTGCCTAGAACTGCGCAGGCCGCAACCTGGAATATCTACTGGGTAAATAATCACAGCGCGGAGCCGGTGGCCGACCGGGAGTTTCGGTGAAACAGGCTGCGCGCGATGTGGATATGTATGAGGCGCCGCCCTGCGAAACCGGCGAGTGCTTGCACTGCGACCTCGGGTGGCGAGGACCCCGCGAGACACTGCAGGTCCTGGCACCAATTGCGCGAGGCTGCCTGCTCGACTCCCAACGCCTTCAGGTAGATGTCGACGTTCACGTCGTCGCGCCGGTCGCCCCAGGCAGAGACCCGAACGTTCAACACCGCGAGGGTGGTCCCCAGGTCCTGGCGCCACTGGAGCCTCTGCTTGCCGAAGCCCTGCTGCTTCAACAAGGGCGCGAGCTCTTTCGCGAACTGCTCGGCGGTGAGGCTTGTCATCGAGAAATCCGTCGGCTCCGATTGCGGCCCGTCGACCTGCAATGGCATTGACGCAAGTCACGGAAGGTAGTTCTCCGCTACCTACAATGGCCCCATGTCTTTTTGGCATCGCACCGCTGCACGCCGCCATTCCTGGTGGTGCGTGGCCGTGTTGGTCCTGGGCATGCTCGCACCTGGCATCAGCGCCGCCCTGGCACATGCACGAGGCGATTTCAGCGCCTGGCAAGACGTCTGCCAGGCGCCAACAGCATCCCAGGCGCAGAGGCCGAAGCCCATCGATGCTGCACTGGACCTGCTGGCCAAGGGCCACTGCCCGGCCTGCCATCTGAACGCCACCGATCTGGCCGGCCCGCCAGCCGTGCCTGACACGCTTTCCTTGCGCAATGACCTGAGCACAGAAGCCCCCGAGCGCTTCTGGACCGCTCCCGTCACCGCCCACGCCTGGCGACCCGCCAGCGCTCGCGCTCCTCCAGGGCTCCGATAAGCCTTTGTCGCCTGCCGCGGCCGTGAGGCCCGGTGTTCGCCGTCGTCATTCGCTGATGACGGCTTCATGCGGCCCACCGGCCGCATGACATGGCTCTGGAGCTCCCATGCCCTCTCTCGAGCGCGCATTGCGCGCGATGGCGCACCTGAACATCGGTGCGTCCCTGGTCCTCATCGCCCCTGCAATCAAGCGCTGCGGAGTGCCGTCATGAACGCTCGCCGCGTCCTTGAGGATGTGTACTGGCAGGAGTTCAGCGCTGCGCTGCGCTCCATGGTGGGCGCCGGTGCCGTGCTGGCCGCGGCGTGCGCCGCTTCGCTCACGTTGTCCGGAGCGGCGATGCGCACCGCGCCCCCAGTTGCACCCGCACTGCCCGACAGCTTGCCGGCGATGTGTCGGCCGCTTGCCGGCCACCTGCCAACGACCTGAATCCACCTCGGTGGCTCGCGACCGAGCCATCCGAGACCTGTGCCGTGGGCGCGCTTGCGCCGTCAAGTGCAGCCCCCCCTGAATCTTCCCCATGAACTTCCCACTCTCCACCATCGCTGCAGCCTTGCTGCTGCTCTCTTCCACCGCCTTCGCAGACGAAGCCCACCCGACCAGCGCGCAACTGGA